>DATJYK010000137.1:0-17061 GCA_035578005.1 Terriglobia bacterium | reverse complement strand
ATGAGCGTGTCGACGCCGGCTACGCGCCGTTTCTTGAGAACTTCAAATCGCTGACCACGCAGCGGGTGGAAGGGATGAGATATTTCTGCCCATCCCAAAGGCGAGTGGGGCACAAGTGCAGTCTGCTCTAACCGTCGGGATACCCAATGGCCTCAGCTTCCCATTCGCCTTGGGAATGTAGACGCGCCGTACCGCTCGAGGCTGGTAGGTCTTGGTGCGCAGGCACTCCTGCAACTCCTGCAGGAATCCCTTCACTCCGCCCGGGGACGCTTCGATCGCCGTGATCGTCACGCCATCCAGTCCGGGTGCTCCTCGGTTGGCTCGCACTTGAGCCCACGCTGCCTCCAGCGTGTCGCGCCGATAGATCCGGTCATACAAAGCGTAGAACCGGAACTTCGGTTCCTGCTTGGCCTTTTGACCCAACTTCTGTCTCAGAAGAGAGAGTTGTCCCGGCAGCGGGACTTGCCACTCACCTGGCCGCAGCGTCTCCGGCTGCCGTTCTCCCGTAGTGGGGTTCTTCTCCAAGCGGCCTTCTCCTCCTCTGACAGAAATTCACTTGCTGTAAGGCCCCTTCGCTCCACGGTCGTTACCCGCTTCCTCGCTACTATGGGCCTCTCCGACTCCCCATCGGAGCCGCGCCGGGGTTATGTCTTCCCCCTTCCGCTCGGGTCGAGTCGCCTCTTCCCTGCTCCGCTGGGTCTCCCAGGTTCCTCGGCTGACCTGTCCTCGCGCGCCCTCTCCTCTCACCCCGGAAGGCCCGACGGTTGCTTTCACCCGTTGCTTCACCGTCGGTGGCAGGCTTCACCTCTCTCAGGCGGGCTGGCCACCTTCACTCTGTGTAACGAGGCCGAATCGAGTTCGCTCCCGCTAGGGCTCACGAGTTCGCCTCGCAAGGCTTCGCCAGAGGGATTGCTCCCCCTCGCGCCTGCTCGGCTACTTGTTGAACGGGTAACTTACAAGGTGAACTCCTTTCAGTTCACAAGATCAGCCAGGCTTATCCTGGCGCTTCCTGAGGCCACAGAGCCTCCCTGAACTCCGTGTAGAGAGGGCTTCTCGGCACAGAGTTCACGAAAAAAAGCTCCATTGATTGCGGTGGACCCAGGCTGGGGTTTTCATCTTTGCGCCTTTGCGTGAGCCGCTCTGACTCTCGGAATTCCTTCACCTCTTCGCCAAGCTACGGATTCGGCGGAGGCGGGCCGCTTGGCGCTTGGCCGCCCCCGTATCCCTGACCGCCACGCCGAAATTGACCGCTCATGACGTGGGTGGCCGTAAACTGCCCGTTGTTTTCCTGGCCCAGCGCCATGACGGGGTCGCCCACTTTGAAGTCCTTCAAAGTCGCCGCCTGTCCATCCTTCATGATCTGGGCGTCGCTCGCCACCGTAATTACCCTCTCGCCCTGCCGGCTCTGTAAAGTCAACTGATTCCCGTCGATCGCCGTAATGCGGCCGAAGGCACGTGGGGCATTGAACGAGCCGCCGTTGTACGGGCCGCCTTGTCCCGCCGGGATCCGCGCGACGGACGCCGCCAGGATCGCCGCTGGAGCGGCATTAGCTCCGGGCGCGGCTCCAGGATTGGACGTCGCTCCCGCCGGCGGCGTGACGCCACTCGCTTCGTCCAAGGGAGCATGAGCGCGCACCGCAACGTGGTCGCCCGGCTTCAGGTCTTCCAGTTCGATAGGTTTGCCCTTATCTAAAAACTTCGTTTCGCTATTCACCTGAACGGTGGTGGTTTGGCCGTCCTGCCTCTTGATCACTAACTGATTGACGCCCACGGATACGATGGTCCCAAAGGCGCCGCCACGGCGCGGACCGCGGAACTGGCCCGGGGCTCCGGGAGGTCCAGTCTGGCCTTCCTGTTGAGTGTTCGGCTGCGCCTGTTGGGCATCCTGCGCCAAGAGGGGAACCGCGATCAGCACGCACCCCAATGTAATGCCCAATACGGCCGCTGTGTTCGTCAGTCTGATATCCATTGCTTCCTCCCACTTGATATTAGGACGGATTGCCGGCTTGCGGGTTACATTGAAACCTGGCCCGAGCGGCCCCCGTCAAAGTTCATGAGCAGGGCCGTCCCTTGGGCCGGCCTCTGGAGTTTGTACATTTACAGCATGGCCAAGATGGCCATGCCACGTGGCACGGGCTTCCAGCCCGTGCGCGGCACTGAGAGAGTGCCGCTGCAGGCCTCGCGCCGCCGGACTGACCGCACGGGAAGGTCCCGGGGCCTCCACATCTTTTGGAACTCCTGTGTGGGCGGCGCAGCAACAGAAGGATGAGGTTGGATCGTTGCGCTGAGTTTGCTCCCTCGAAGGGCGGGGCCTGAGCCCTGCTTCGTCTGGCTTCAGCCCCGCCCTCAATTTCGATGCGAGCACAATCGCGAGCCTTTGCAACTCAGAACGATGACTCGATGCGGCGTGGCGTCGGAGCGGCGAGGCAGTGGATAACTGCGAGAGAATTGAGCGTCTTGATGAGCGGTCGTGTACGTCCAAAAGTTCCTCATGATACCGCCTGTCGCGCGTTGCTTCCGTCGTCGTTGGCGTTCATTCTGGGCGCCCTTTTTGTTCTGACTTTTGCGGTGCACGCCTCGGCGCAATCAGCGGCTGCTCAGGGCGAGCAAGCGCCAGCTTCGCCGATTTCACAACAAGAGGCTCTGCCCGCTTCTCTGCCTCCGCCTTCAGCTTCCTCACCACGGTCTTTGAGCGATGTGTCGCCGGCACCAGCATCATCAGGCGAAACCGTCTCCGGGCACGTGCGCGGTCCCGGAGGCGTTTTCGTTCCTGGAGCGACGGTGTTGCTGGTGAATCCGCAAACCGGCGCGCGCAAAGAGACCTGGAGCGATGAGTCGGGCAACTACGCGTTCCGCAATGTGCCGCCCGGAACCTATCGGCTGGAAGTTTCGCTGGTGGGCTTCGGCACCGACGTTCGGGAGCCGGTGCCGGTCACAGCGGGGCAGCCGCTCGCCGTGAACGTGAAGCTGACTCTGGCGTCGAGCGCCCAAGGTGAAGTTCAGGCCAGCAACAGCACACAATCTGGCGGATATCGAATCCAGCGCGGCGCCAATGGTCAGCCGGACCTGAGCAACCTTCCGCCTGACGTTCGCGCGCGCATCGAAGCACGCATGGCCCAGCAGGGCGGGGAACTGGGCGGTGCGGAGACAAACGGCGGTGAGGCGTCCTTGAGGTTCTCCGAAAGCGGCCTTCAGGGCGCTAGCGGCGGGGATGAATCGGCCGGCGTCGGCGATCAGGCCAGCGCCAACAATTCCTTTCTGCTGAACGGCAGCACGGCTGAAGCTCCTGCGTTCGGCGCCAACGGCAGAATGATGATGATGACCGGCCAGTTTGGAGATTCCCAAGGCCCGCCTGGTCAACAGGGCGTTCCTGGCTTTGGCGCTGTTGGAGGGCAGGGAGGCGGTGGCGGATTCGGCGGTGGGGGTGGTGGAGGCGGCTTTGGAGGAGGGGGAGGTTTTGGCGGTGGAGGCGGACGTTTCGGCGGCGGTGGCGGGCAGAATGCTGTTGCTTTCTTCGCCGGTCAGGGCGGACGCCGGCCGCGGGTGAACCGGCTGCGCGGCAACTTCCTGCAGAGTTACACGAACTCCGTCTTGGACGCGCGTCCTTATCCCTTGAATGTCGCATCGTCGCCGCGCATCCCCGCTTACACCACGCAGACCGGGATCAGCATCGGAGGGCCGCTCGTCATTCCGCACATCGTCAGCAGCAAAGGCAACACAAACTTTTTCGTGAACTACAACTTGCAGCACAGCAAGAGCGCCGTTGACAGCTATTCGACGGTGCCGAGCGCGCTGGAAAGGGCGGGGAACTTTTCGGAGACGGTGATTCCGGCCGGCGCAGGTGCAGGCGGAACGCCGGCCATCTACGAGCCCCAAGCGGGTGCGCTGGGGCCGCGCACACCTTTTCCAAACAACACCATTCCCTCGTCGATGCTCAATCCGGCCGCCGTGGGCCTGCTTCAGTACATACCGCTGCCGAACGTGAACTCCACGGTTCAGAACTTCCACCTGCAAGAATCGCTGCCCAGGACGAATCAGCGGCTGATGGCCCGCATCGGGCACCAGATCGGAAAGAAAGACAGCTTGAGCGGGATGTACTACCTCAACTCCACTCACACGGACAGCGTCTCAAGCTTCCCCGAATTCACCAGCAACACCTCCGTGCGCCAGCAGAACTTCAACTTAAATGAGTCGCACACGTTCACGCCGCAGGTGGTGAACACGGTGCTGTTCAATTTCAATCGCTCGCGGACGTTTCTCTCCAATCCTTTCGCCAACACGGAAAACGTCGCCGCCGAGCTTGGCATTACCGGCATCTCCGAAGATCCGTTGAACTGGGGGGTGCCTGCCGTCAGCTTCACGAATTTCGGTGCACTCAACCTTGCCATTCCCAGCCTCACGCGAAATCAGACCATTCGCGCGGTTGACACCATGATGGTCAATCACGGCAAGAACAATTTCCGCTTTGGCGGCGAGGTGCGCCGCGTGCAGGTAAACACTCTCACCGATCCCGACGCCCGCGGCACCTTCACCTTCACCGGCTATACCACCAGCGACTATACCCTGACGGGTCAGCCGGTGGCCGGCACGGGGTTCGATTTCGCTGATTTTCTTTTGGGCCTGCCCTATTCCACTTCCGTGCGCTACGGAACCAGCGCCAATTATCTTCGCGCCTGGTACGGCGCGGGGTTCGCGCAGGATGACTGGCGGGTGAATTCGAAGTTCACCATCCTGGCCGGCCTGCGTTACGAATACTTTCAGCCTTTCACCGAAAAGTATGGGCACCTTTCCGACCTTGAATTGGGGCCGGACTTTTCCTCAGCCACCGTGGTAACCGGCCAGAACCCAAACGGATTGCCGCCCTCGCTCTTGCGCGGACAAAGCACCAACTTCACCCCGCGCGTCGGGATCGCTTACCGGCCCTGGACCAAAAGTCATTTCGTGATTCGCGCCGGCTACGGCATGTTCTACGATGAATCGATCTACCAGCGCCTGGCGACAGGCAACCTGGTTAGCCAACCGCCCTTTGCCACGTCATCGACCCTGGTAACCTCGCCGGCGCAGCCCCTGACGCTGCAAAATGGATTTCCGGCAGTCGGCCCGAACATCCTCACCAACTCTTACGCCGTCGATCCGGGCTACCACACCCCGTACGCTCAAACCTGGAACTTCACCTTGCAGAATGAAATCTTCCGCAACGTGATTCTGGATGTGAGCTACCTCGGTACGGTGGGCCGGCATCTCGATCTGCTGCTGGGTCCGAACCCGGCCGGCTCCAACAACACGCCCAACGCGCTCCAATATACTTACGAGACTGCGGGCGCGGACTCCAATTACAACGCGCTTCAAATCAGCCTCCGTCGCCAGTTTCACCGCGGCCTCTCGATTTGGGGACGCTATACCTACTCGAAGGCGCTCGATGACGCCAGCAGCATCGGCGGTGCGGGCAGTGTGGTGGCCCAGAATTACCTCGATCCTGTCGCCGATTACGGCCTTTCCAGCTTTGACCGTCGCCACCAGTTTCTGCTGAATTACAACGTCGAACTGCCTTTTGGCGACCGCAAGCGCTTCCTGAACCACGGCGGCCCGCTGGAGCATATATTCGGGAACTGGCAGTGGGGTGGCGTCGCCACCCTCGAGACCGGCACTCCCTCTACGGCGTACGTGCAAGGAAACGTGGCTTCCAACGGACGCACCGGCGCTTACTACTCACTCCGTGCCGACGCTTCGGGCCAGCTCGTGAGCTTGCCGGGATCCCAACGCACCACGCTGGAATATTTCAATACCGCGGCCTTTATGCTGCCGCCGGCAGGCGAACTCGGCAACGCCGGGGTGGACACAATTCCCGGCCCGCCGATGTACAACCTCAACATGTCGCTTGACCGTCAGATTGTGTTTAACCGCGAGAAGGGCATTAACGGTGATTTTCGCGTTGCGGCCAACAACGTGTTCAACACACCCAATTTTAGCGGCCTAGGGACCGTGGTGAATTCGGTCAATTTCGGACGGGTGACGGGTGTAGGGAGCATGCGATCGATAACGTTTTCGTTCAGGCTGAGGTTCTAACCGGCAATGACGACGGTGGAGAGGGCCAAACAAGCGTTGTGGAAGAGGTCAGGCTTGCCGCACGACGACAAAGGTTATGTCGACGACGCGAGCCTGAATCTGGTCTCCGGCGTGACGCCGGAAATGATCGCCGATGACTACCTTGAGGGAAGCGGGCGGGAATGGTCAGAGAAATTCAAGGCTATCCATTCTTCGGCAGCCTTGGCCGCAAATACCTTTGGTCGGTGGAAGAGCGACCCTTCCAAGCTCAAGATTTGGGATATGTCAGGCTTCACCGAACTGAAGCTTGAGGCCCAATGCCGGACGGGACTCCGAGGAACTCCCCCTAATCTCGATGCGCTGGTTCAGTCACCTGACGCCGTCATCGGAATCGAATCCAAGCTGCTGGAACCACTAAAACGCACCAAGCCGCACTTCTCGCCAAGCGATTCGCGAAACAGATTGCCACAGTGCGAAGAATGCTGGTGGAATCCCCTCGAGCAATTACGTGACTCTCAAGAAGAAGCGTATCTCGATGCAGCGCAATTGGTGAAGCACTATCTGGGACTCCGCAAGCAGTTCTCGGGTAGCCGGAAAATTTTCCTTGTGTACCTTTTCGCGGCGCCAACGGGCCCGCCGGCCTAGCCTAGGCTAGCGGAAGCCTAGCATACTTGACAACAGTTCTAGGCTTGTGTTAGGCTGACGGTCAGTGACTTCCGAGGTGTTCCCATGTCCTCTGAGCTGGCCGCTCATCATTGCCGCCGTTGGAATTGCCCAAGACGTTGTTGCGGGTGGGCTGGCCCGGCGGAAAACTCTTCCGCAGAGGGGCGGCTGCTTGACATTCATCTTGAATTATCCGGCGGACGAATCAGCCACCGGGCTCCGGGGTGAGGGAAGGCGATGCGCGACTGGCTTAGACAGATGACGGCGAGGGTCGAGTCCAGATTGGGGATGGGTGACCGCGGCAGGTTATTGAGCGCCTGGAACGGTGACGGAGGGGGTGCCAGGAGGAGTTATACAACTGGTAATCAGAGGGGCTCTGAAAAAAAAGATACTAGCCAAAGCCACGGGGCCCTTAAGAATGAGCATGTTAGTGGCTTTGGCGTCTGTGCCAAAGCCAAGAAAGTACGTGCAGTCAATAACTTGGTGGCTTTGTGTAAATTTTACACAAAGCCAAGAAGTCCTTTGGAATCAGCCAGAGCTTAGTATGTAAAATTTACACAAAGCCAGCGTTTGAGGCGCGATTTGTAAAGCGATATTTCGGGCTGGGCGTGATTGTGCCGGTGAACAAGCGAGATAAGAGAACACGAGCAATGCGACAGAGGGAGTTACCAAGGTGCCGGGCCACAACGAGTCTGCGCCTTCTGCCTTCTGGCATCCGGCTTCTGACTCCTGCCTTCTGGCTTCTGGCTTCTGCCTTCTGCCTCCTGCCGTCAATTACGCGAGCCCAGACCGCCCAATTGACACCACCGGCCACTTCGGCCGGTCAGGTCGCCCGGCAGGGCAACGGCTTTGTGCTGCGCGTGCAGACCAACGTGGTGCTGGTGGACGTCCGGGTTACAGACCGGCACGGCAATCCAGTGACGAATTTGACCCAGGACGACTTCCGCGTGTTCGAAGACGGCGTCGCGCAGAAGATCAGCTCTTTCAGCCTGGAGAACGTCGGCGAGCTCGCGAGCGCCACCGGCGAGAACGGTGCGCCAGCCATCGTCGATCTCAGCAAGCTGCCCACCATCGCGAGTCCGGCCCAGGTGCACCGTATGGTGCAAGACCATCGGCTGATCGTGCTCTTCTTTGATCTTTCCTCGATGCAAGTCGATGACCTTTTACGGGCGGTGAAGGCGGCCGAGAATTTCGAGCGCAAACAGATGACGCCTGCTGACCTGGTGGCGATTGCCACCTACAGTTCTGATCTGCGGGTGGTGCAGAACTTCACCAATGATCGCGACGAGCTGCACAAGGCGCTTGAGGGTATTCGGGTGGGCGAATCCGCGTCGCTGGCGGCGCAGGGAGAAATCGGCGCGGCCGGCGGCACGAATGCCAACGGCGAAGAAGTGGTGACGCAGGATACCTCTGAAGCTTTCACGCCGGACGAGACCGAATTCAACATCTTCAATACCGATGAAAAGCTGGCAGCCCTGGAATCGCTCGCCGATCTGTTACGCGGCATTCCGGGACGAAAATCCGTGATTCATTTTTCGAGCGGCGTACAGCGCACCGGAGTGGAGAATCAAGCGCAATTGCAAGCCACCACGGACGCGGCCAATCGTGCCAACGTGTCGTTCTATACCGTAGACGCCACCGGCCTGGTGGGATTGCCTCCTGGAGGCGATGCGACCAGCGCCAGCCCTAGCGGCACGGCGCTGTTCACGGGCTCTGCGGTTTCCTCGCAGTTCTCGAATCTGGAGGGCGGCCGGGAAACGCTGGCAGCGCTGGCGGCTGATACCGGCGGCCGCACGTTTTACGACATGAATGATTTCGCCCCGGCCTTCACCGACATTCAGGCGGACAATTCCACCTACTACCTGCTGGGCTACACTCCGTCGGATACGCGATCAGATGGGCGCTTCCGCCGCATCCGGGTGCAGGTGAACCGCCCTGGCGTTAAGGTGCAGGCGCGACCCGGCTACTACGCACCCAAGAATTTCCGGCAGTTCACCGCCGAAGACAAAGAGCTGCAGCTCGAGCAGGCGATGCAGCTCGACGAGCCCTTTGTGGACCTGCCCATGGCTGTGGAGACGGCCTATTTCCGGCGGCCTGGCCAGCAGTACTACGTGATGCTGGCCGCGAAGATCCCCGGCTCAGCCATCTCGTTTCTGAACAAGTCCACCAGCCACCAGACGGAGTTCGATTTTGCCTGGCGCGCCACCGACAATGCCGGCCACATTGCCGCGCAGTTGCGCGATACCTTGCCCGTGAAGTTGAGTCCGGACAATTACACGCAGGTATTGGGAAGCAACTTTCTTTACGAAGGCGGATTTGTGCTCCCACCGGGCGACTACAAGCTTAAAGCGGTGGTCCGCGAAAACCTGAGTGGCAAAATGGGAGCCTTTGAGGAGCCGCTGGTGCTGCCGCCCTTGAAGAGCCCGCTGCTGGCTGTGAGCTCGGTGGTGGTCTCGAACCAGGTTCAGAACTCGTCAACAAGTGTGACCTCCAAGGGCCGCAAGAATAGGGCGGCGCAGGCACCGGCCGGGCATCCCTTGCAAGTTGGCGATCAGAATGTGCTGCCCAGTGTCACTCGGGTGTTCCGGACTGATCAGAACCTCTACGCCTACTTGGAATCCTATGCGCCCACCGGCAGCGCGAAGTCCGGCGCCGCAAACTCAGGAAACACTGCGGCAGCATCCTCTTCCGCCCCTGGTGGTTCGCCGCCGTCGTCGGTCGCTCTGGTTTTCTTCCGGGGTAGCGCAAAGATTTCTGAGGCCGGTCCCTTTCCAGGCCAGCCAGAGAAGTCATCTGGCGGTGCCGTGCGCTATTTCGTGAAAATTCCGTTGGCAAAGTTTCCGTCGGGGCGCTACTGGATGCAGGTGAACGTGCTTGACCCGGCAGTGGACCAGGTAGCTTTTGCGCGCGTGCCGCTGGCGATCAGGAAGCTCGCACCGGCGGCGCCACCCGCGGGCCCGGCGCCATCGGGAAGGTGAGAAGTGCGAAACTTCACCGGGGTTGAGAATGACGCAGTCCGAAACGAAAGCGTTTCACGCTAAGGCGCAAAGACGCAAAGTCAGCGCGGCTGGCATAGGCCTTTGGCACACTGCGCGGATAAGAAGAGCCTCGAGGGTTTTAACTTTGCGTCTTGGCGCCTTTGCGTGAAACTGGCTTTTTTTCGCAGTTTGCGAACGATTCAAGGCAAAGTCGAGCGGCGTTGACCTTTCATTTGGAATGCCAGACGGGCTTGCGCTTTTCGAGAAACGCCGAGACGCCTTCACGGAAGTCAGGGGTGGAGCGGATGCCAGCGTTGGCTTCGATCGCCAGTTCCAGGCCGCGGTCGATATCATGTTGGCTCAGGTTAGTGAGCACTTGCTTGGTGAACGAGAGGCTCGTCGGGCTGTTTTCGAGAAGCTGGCCAGCCAACTCACGGGTCCGGTCCATCAGCCTCTCAGGCGTGACAATTTCGGAAGCCAGACCGAGGCGATAGGCCTCTTCGGCGTCGATGATGCGCCCGGTCAGCAGCAGGTCGCGCGCGCGCTTTTCGCCGATTTGGCGAATCAGGAACACCGAGACGATGGCGGGCACGAATCCAATGCGCACCTCGGTGTAACCAAACTTCGCTTCCGGCACCGCGAGAGTGAAATCACACAGCGTGGCGATGCCGCAACCGCCGGCGATAGCGGCGCCGTTGACAGCGGCGATCAGGGGTTTCGGAAAATCGTAAATGCGCCGAAACATGCGCGCCATCGTGCGCGAGCTTTCGAGAGCTAGCTCTGTAGGCTCCGTCATCGGGCTTAAGGGCGCCCGTTCCTCAACTTGGCCTTTGAGCACCCGAACCGCCACATCCATCAAACCTGCGGTGGCCGGCGCCTGCACCTCGGCTTCGGTGCTTACCGCAGTGTTGCGCGCCTGCGCGGCCAGATCCTTCAGCGCATCGAGGTCCATCCCTGAGCAGAAGGTCTTGCCGGCGCCCGTCAGTATCCCTACGCGCACCTGACTGTGCTCGATCTCATCTAGCGCCGTCAGCAATTCTACGATCATCTCCGGCGAGACAGCGTTACGTTTCTCGGGGCGATTGAAAGTGAGGATGGCAAGGTCGGCCTCGTATCGAACGGTGAGGGCAATGTAGGACACTGTTTATCTCCGCTGACTACAGACCTGACGGCACGCTCGAGCGGCAACGTCTTCTCTTTGAAAGGCGCGGCTCAAGCAGTCTTTACTGTCATCGGCGGTCACTCCTGCGCATACTTTTCCCGAAGCTGCTTCGTCGCCTTCACTGCGGAAAGCAGCGCCCAGGGCTCGATGCCAGTGTCCTCGCCCTTCGCGGACAGGGTCGAGACCACGATCTCAGTCGGGATGTTGCCCACCAGATCGTCACCGGCAAAGAGGCATCCGCCGAGTCCCGTAAGGGCGCAATCAAACCGGCGGCAGCCGGCCTCGTAAGCGGCGAGCACCTTCTCCGCTGCGCCTTCGGGACGGCTGTGCAGGTGGACGCCGAGTTCAAATTGAGGCACAGTGCTGGGAGCGGAACCGTATACGGAGTCCGCCACGGCTTGGTGAACAGCGCGGTAAAGATCGCCGACTTCCTGAGGCGATGCGGCGCCGATGGTATCCGCTAGCGAGACCTGCCGGACGCCTACTTTCTTGAGCCAGTCCACGGCCTCAATCACAATTTCCGGTCCCCAAGGCTCATTGTAATTGTTACCGAACGCCATGGAGATGTAGACCACAAGTTGGTGCACGGGCGCGTTCGTCGCGCTCACCGCGCTCTGCATCTTCTCGACCAACGCTTGCGACTCCGCCTTCGACATGTTGGCGTTCGCTCGCCGGAAATTGGCGGAAACGGAGTAGGGGTAACCCAGCGTGGTGACTCCACGCGCGCCCAAAGCGCGTTGAAGGCCGGCTTCATTCACGACGATGCCGATGATCTCGGGACACGACTCAAAGCGAGCCGCCTTCCCGTTCGGCTTCGGGACGAAGACTCCACTCTCGCGCAGGCCCGCCAGCACGTGTTCGCTATCGGCCATTTGTGGAACGTATTTGGGCGCGACAAAGCTGACGGCATCAAGGTGACGAAAGCCGGCCTCGATCAGCTTGCGCAGGTAGGCCACCTTGGCCTCGGTGGGAATAATGTGCGGCAGGCCTTGCCAAGCATCGCGGGGGCATTCCACAATTTTGACGGTTTGCATAGAGCGGCTAAGCAGTTAAAAAGTTGAAGAGTCGAAGAGTTCAAATGCTAACATGCTGGCCTTGGTCGCTCGACTTTCAAGCGAAGAGCGTGCAGCATTCGTGCGATCGCAGCGATCTCGTCGACGGTCTCAGCGAATGTCTTGGGTGCCAAAAATCCTAGGTCCCTGCTCAGCATGAGCAAGTACTCCGTTTCTGCCAGGGACGCCTCCGCAACGTTTAGAAACCTGGCGTATTCCGCACGGCTTTGCCTCTTTGAACCCTCGGCGATGTTGGTAGGCACGGACGCTACTGCACGACGCAGTTGTGAGATGAGGCCAAACCGCTCATCTGACGGAAATGCTGCGGTCAACTTGTAGAGTTTCAGTACCAACTGATGACTTCGCTGCCATACTGCCAAGTCGGTGAAGCGCTGCATACCTTGGGCCTCTAACTTTTGAACTCTTTAACCTTCGACTCTTCAACCTCTTCTTAAGTCTGCAACACTCCCGTCCTAAACTCCTTAACCTCCGGATTCAGCGCCGCGGCCCCCAGCGCCCAGGCGAGCGCCTGACGGGTTTCAGCAGGGTCGATGATGGCATCTACCCACAAGCGCGCCGCGCCGTAACGGGGGTCGGTCTGATGTTCGTAAGTGGCGCGTACGGACTCGTACAGTTCCTCCTTTTCCTGTTCGCTCAGCTTCTTGCCTTCACGCTCGAGCTGCTTGATCTTGATTTCCACCAGCGTTCCCGCCGCCGAGTCACCGCTCATCACCGCGTAGCGCGCAGTGGGCCAGGCGAAGATAAACCGGGGATCATACGCCTTGCCGCACATCGCATAGTGGCCGGCGCCGAAGCTGCCGCCGAAGATCACTGCGATCTTGGGCACCACGCTGTTGGAGACGGCGTTCACCATCTTGGCTCCGGCGCGGATAATGCCGCTCCATTCGGCTTCCTTGCCCACCATGAAGCCGTTGACGTCATGCAGGAAGATCAGCGGCACGCGGTTCTGATTGCAGTCCATGATGAACCGTGCAGCCTTCTCCGCCGATTCGGTGTAGATTACGCCGCCGAAGTGGATGCGCTTCGCACCCGACCCATGGGCGCTCACGGGCATATGTTTCTTCTGGTTGGCAACGATGCCCACCGCCCAGCCGTCGAGGCGCGCGTATCCGCACAACACCGTCTGGCCATACTCAGCGCGATACTCCTCGAATTCTGAGCGATCGACGATCCTGGCGATAATCTCGCGCATATCAAACTGCTTGGCCGGTTCACTGGAGAATATGCCGTAGATTTCCTCGGCGGCATAGCGCGGGGGCTCGGAAGGCTTGTGGTCAAAGGCCGCAGCCGGCGGAGGTCCCATTTTGTCAACTAGCGCGCGAACGCGCTCCAGGCAGCGAGAATCGTCGGGCTCCCGGAAGTCCACGGTGCCGCTCACCTGCGCGTGCATTTTAGCCCCGCCCAGGTCCTCGGCCGACGTCTTCTGTCCAATGGCTGCCTGCACCAGCGCCGGACCGGCCAGGAAGAGCCCGCTACCTTCGGTCATCAGGATGTGGTCGCACATTACGGGCAAATAGGCGCCGCCGGCCACGCACATGCCCATGATGGCGGTGATCTGCGGAATCCCCATGGCGCTCATCACGGCGTTATTGCGGAAGACACGACCGAAATCATCCGTGTCAGGAAACACGTCTTCCTGCAGCGGCAGGAAAACTCCGGCCGAGTCCACCAGATAGATAGTCGGGATGCGATTGTCAATGGCAATGTTCTGCGCCCGGATCACCTTTTTGGCGGTCATGGGGAAGAACGCTCCCGCCTTCACGGTGGCGTCGTTGGCGATCACCATCACCAGGCGGCCGCACACTTCGGCGAGTCCGGTCACCGTACCGGCCGCGGGAGCGCCTCCCCACTCTTCGTACATCTCCCAGGCCGCGTAAAGGCCGAGCTCAAAGAACTGGGTACCGGGGTCGATCAGCGCTGCGATTCGTTCGCGGGCAGTCAGTCGTCCTTTCTTGTGCTGGGATTCGATCGCTTTGGCTCCGCCGCCCTGCCGAATCCTCTCCTCCTGATTTTTGACGTCGCCCATCCGCTCGACCATCCGGCGGGTGTTTTCCTCGGACTCGGGAGAGCCCGGATCGACGCGGCTCTCAAGCTGGCTGGACAAAGCGGGCACCTCAGGCATGTCAGAATGGTGGATAACCGGACTGAGTTCGGGCCGGCTTCCTTAATTTAGCACGGCAACACGGCGGAGTCCTGATCCATCTTGAGCGATTCGCTGGGGAATGTTAAGCTGCAAGGGCAAGAAGCGGAGCGTCCCTGGCCTTACCATGTTGCGGCCAGACGCTTCAGGTCATCAACACGGATCTCAAAAATCCCTTTGTTGTGGTAGCCACGCTCCATCTCGAACCAGGCGGGGCGGCTCCCAGTAACAGCTAACTATGCCCAAAGACAAATTTGCTATCGGAATCGACTACGGCACTGAATCGGGCCGGGTTGTGGTGGTTCGTACCCGAGACGGCGAAATCGTCGGCCAGTCGGTTGTTCCTTATCCCGACGGCGTCATTGACGAGCGGCTTCCCGGGGGAGGACCCTTCCTCGAGCCCGATTGGGCTTTGCAGAATCCGCGCGATTATCTGGTGGTTGTGGAGAAGGCCGTGCCGCGCGCCCTCAAAGACGCTGGGGTTCGCGCCGAACAGGTCATTGGGATCGGCACGGACTTTACGGCTTCGTCGCCCATGCCTACCCTTCGCGACGGCACTCCACTGTGCTTTGTGCCCAAGTATCGGAAACAGCCTCACGCCTGGGTGAAGCTCTGGAAGCATCACGCTGCGCAGGCCGAAGCCAATCGCATCAACGAGGTGGGCCGCGGGCGCGACGAAGAGTTCATCCGCATTTACGGAGGCAAGTATTCCTCGGAGTGGTTCTTCTCGAAGCTGCTGCAGATTCTCAATGAAGCCCCCGCCGTGTATGAGGCCACCGAGCGCTTTATCGAGGCGGCCGACTGGATTGTGTGGCAACTGACGGGCGAAGAGAAGCGCAACACCTGCACAGCCGGCTACAAGGCAATGTGGGTGAAGGGCCCGGGCTTTCCCTCGCCGGAGTTTTTCCGGGCGGTGAAGCCGGGCTTTGAAACCGTGTTTGAGAAGGTGACCGACACTTATTATCCGCTCGGGGCCCGCGCCGCAGGGCTCACCCCTGAGTGGGCTCGCAAGAGCGGCTTGCAAGCCGGTACGCCCGTATCCATCGGCAACGTTGACGCTCACGTGGCGGTGCCGGCATGCACGGTTGTCGAGCCTGGGGCCTTGGTGATGATCATGGGCACGTCCATCTGTCATCTGCTGCTGGGAACCGAGCGGCAGATGGTGGAAGGCATGTGCGGAGTGGTGGACGGCGGCGTGGTTCCCGGCCTTTGGGGTTATGAGGCGGGACAGTCTGCCGTCGGCGATATCTTCGGCTGGTTCTTTGACAACGGCGTTCCAGACTACATCGGGCGCGAGGCGCGCAAGTTAAAATTGCCTGTTACCGAGGTGCTGGAAAAACGGGCGGCGGCTCTCAAGCCAGGCGCTTCGGGCCTGGTCGCGCTCGACTGGTGGAACGGCAACCGTTCCGTGCTGGTGGATGTTGACCTCACGGGTGTACTGCTGGGCATGACGCTGGCCACGCGCGCAGAAGAAATATACCGGGCGCTGATTGAGGCCACGGCTTACGGCACCCGCACCATCATTGAGGCTTTCAACTCCAAGGGTGTGCCGGTCAAGAGCCTCGTGGCCTGCGGGGGATTGCCGGAACGCAACCCACTCTTGATGCAGATTTACGCGGACGTGACAGGCCTTGAAATCAGACTTGCAGATCCCTTGATGACCTGCTCCGCCCTCGGAGCGGCCATGCACGGCGCCGTAGCGGCTGGCGCAGCGGCCGGCGGCTACGAGACGATCTTTGAGGCTGCGAAACGCATGGCTCACGTTCAGCGCAAGACGTATCGGCCCAACGCCCAGCGTCATGATATTTACAATGAGCTGTTCAAGGAATATCAGACACTGCATGATTACTTCGGCCGCGGAGCCAATGATGTGATGAAGCGGTTGAAGGAGTTGAAGCGACGGGTGGCGGTTGACGTGTGATCCGATCGAATATCCTCACAACTTGAGACGGAGCAGATGGGAAATCTCAAACAACTTCGCAAGCAAGTTTGGGAAGCGAACCACGGCATCTACCGCGCGGGTCTCGTAACCATGCACAGCGGCAACGCCAGTGGCATCGATCGCAAGCGCGGTCTCGTGTTCATCAAGCCGAGCGGCATGGACTACGACAAGATGAAGCCGGGGGACCTCGTCGCGACGAACCTCAACGGCAAGAAGGTGCGTGGGAAATGGAAGCCTTCGGTTGATCTGCCGCATCATCTCTTCATTTACAAGCACCGGCCGGACGTTGGCGGAATTATTCACACGCATTCGAACTACGCAACCAGCTTCGCCCTGCTCGAGCGCTCCATCCCTGCGTACCTTACCGCCATCGCCGACGAGTTCGGCGACGAGATTCCGTGCGCGCCTTACGTGGATAACGTCGGGGACCACATTGGCGAGGCTGTGATCGCCGCCGCTGGACGCTCGCCCGTGGTGTTGCTGGGGCATCACGGCGTGTTCGCCTTCGGGCCGACGGTTGCCGCCGCCTTCAAGGCCGCCGTAATGGTGGAAGACGTTGCCCGGACTTGTCTCCTGGCGCTGCAGCTCGGCGAGCCGAAGCCGCTGCCGCCCGCGGAAGTAAAGAAATGGTATGACCGCTACCACTCGACTTACGGACAAGCGTCCGTGGAGGCTAGAAAGCGAAGATGAAGTGGGCTAAGTATGGTGTTGAGAGATCGATTTTGGCCGTTTTTCCACTTCAGCGCGGCCGTCACCGTGGTAAGGGAGGGTTTTAACCGGTTTCGCGTGAGGGGTAGCGAGGCGTTGCGCAGAATCCAGCAGACCACCCAGCAGGGGTCAAAAATGAGGCACCCCCCCCGGGGTATGGCCTAAATGCAAAAACGAACCCGAGAAGTGTTTTATAATCAACGAAACCTCGAAAAAACGAACCTAAAACGAACCTAAAGAAAGCGCCGGGATAAACCGACCTGGAGTTGAGGATGAAAGAGCCTCACAGGAAAGGAGTAGCGATCCACCCTGACCCCGAGTCATGCGCCAGCAGCCGTAAGGATGCGGGC
>DATJYK010000136.1:0-20257 GCA_035578005.1 Terriglobia bacterium | reverse complement strand
AGTGGTGTTCGAGCACCGGCAAATCCGCGCTTCGCAAATCTCTCACAGTCTGTATTCCAAGTTTCCCCAGCTTCTCTCCTGTAACTCTGCCAACTCCCGGCAGGCGCCCAACCGGCACCGGTAAAAGAAACGCATCGATGTTCTCGGGCTGGATGACAAACAGCCCGTCAGGTTTGCGGCAGTCAGAGGCGAGTTTCGCCAAAAACTTGTTGGGCGCTACGCCGGCGGAGGCAGTCAGCTCCAGTTCCTGACGGATTTGCTCACGGATCGCGCGTGCCACGAGGGTGGCGGTCGGTAGGCCGGTTTTGTTGTGGGTGACGTCGAGGTAGGCTTCGTCGAGCGCCAGTGGCTCGATCAGGTCTGTGTGACGTTTAAGGATCTCCCTCACGCTGCGCGAGACTGCCCGATAGCGTGTGAAATCCGGCGCCACGAAGATGGCCTCGGGACACAAGCGTTCCGCTCGTGCTGCTGGCATGGCCGAACGTACGCCGAAGCTCCTGGCCTCATACGAAGCAGCGCAGACGACAGAGCGGTTACCTCGCCAAGCGACGATTACGGGCTTGCCGCGCAGTTGCGGATCATCACGCTGCTCGACGGAAGCGTAAAACGCGTCCATGTCGACATGAATGATTTTTCGCACGATCTTCTGGCATCAATACTATTCTGGGTCTCTGAAAACTGTCACTAACGAGGCGGATCCTGCCCACGGGAACCACTAGTCTCTTTACGCGGTCGATACTTGTCTCGACGCGTAAGGACAATTCCCCCAGCGGTACGTGGAAAATTCCCTCCAGGCCCTTCGGTTTTGTGTAAGCGCCGTATTCAATTCGGAAGACGGTGCAGAAACTCGGAGAGACAGTGACAATAACGCTTGGTGGCAATCCGAAGGAACCGCACTCGTCTATTCTGACGGCACCGCGCCACACGGCGCCCGACCAAAAGATGAGTTTTCTATGATGAGAAAAAAGCTCTGCCCGGAAACCTTGTGACTGAGATTCCAGCGGCTGCCGACACGGTACCCCCCCGACTTCGCTGTCCCTGACCGATGCAAAGGAGGTCCTGGCTGCAGACAAGTTCCGACCCAAGGCCCTGTAGGGTCAAGAGGTTAGGAGCAGCGAGCCTTCCGTCCCCAGTCGCTACTGCGAAGCTCCGGGACGGCGGTTCCCGCACCTCACTGCTCACCTTGCCCACTCCAACGGATCAGGATCGGTGAAATTTGACATAGAGTTCCCGCCCGTCGACGATTGTGCGTGGGATGAAGCCAGTCGCTGACGAGGTCGTTCCAGAAAGAGCTCGATGTGTGTAACGCCTTGGAGATTCCGCCCTTTAAGGCGAGCTACCCTCGCGGCGAGGGCTGCTTCGAGTCCACTTCATCGCACGTTCGAGAAACACTCTCAAGCCTGGTGAGCACCACCCAGAAGGTCGGTTTGCCTCACGGCGGTCATTTCTCGGAGTTTATCGGAAGAGGTAGCTATGAGTCAGTTACTGACAGTTGAGGGCCAGCCGCGTTCTCATGCGGTTGCCGAGATCCTTGACGCGAAGGAACTTGCTAGCCGTTGGCAAGTGCCCGTGTCGTGGATCAGAGAGTATACGCGTCCGGAGAGGACCGACGACCCCATCCCGCATGTTCGCCTGGGAAAGTACGTGCGCTTTGAGTGGGGGAGCCCTGCCCTTGAGCAGTGGTTCGCCCGCAGGCGATATGCGGCTTAGAGACTTGTGAGCCTAGGGCCGTTCGGGAGGTCATGTTAACATGCGTCGTATGGGTCGACCCAAAGGGCAACGGGGGTGGGTATACAAAAAGGGCGCCATCTACATGCTTCGGTGGCGCGAGGAGAAGGCGCAAGCTAATGGCAGCGTGAAGATCGTCCAGCCCTCGAAGTCCCTTGGTTATTTTCGTACGAAGTCTGAGGCTCGCCGCACAGCGGATTTGGAGATGCGAAAAATCATTGCGGCGATTCAGAACCCGGAAAGCTGCATGCCCCTGGCTGATTTCGTGGAGCACCACTACTTTCCGCACATTGAGAAGAGACTCAGGCCATCGACAGTACACAATTACAAGCGATTGTGGAAAGATTATAGGCAATTCTGGCCGGAACTGGAATTGCGAGGGTTCCGGACCCTAGACGGGAACCGGACGCTCGAACGTATCCACGCTGCCAAGGACGTCGCCAGAAACACACTCAAGAATGTCAAATCATTCCTCAGTGCTGTCTTCAAGCACGCGCGGCGAACCGGGGTTCTGGATTCGCCGAACCCGATGATTGACGTCTCGCTGCCAAGTGCGAGAGAGGCCGAAGACACGTACGCATATACGCTCGAAGAGGTGACAGCAATGTTGATGCGGCTTCCACTTCGCTCAGCTGCTGTTGTCTGCGTAGCCGCGTTCACTGGTTTGCGCAAGGGAGAAATCTCGGCACTAATGTGGGAGCAATATCGAGAAGGATTGCTTTACGTCGAGAAGTCGAAATGGCGTACGCACATGAGCGGCCCGAAGACAAACAAGTCCAAGTCGCCGGTTCCTGTTATTGCTCCGTTGGCGAAAATCCTTGAGCGCTGGCGCGGGACTACGGGAAATCCCGATTCCGGCTGGATGTTTGGCTCGGGGCCCCTGGACGTCGAGAACTTCGATGGCCGACACATCAAGCCCTTCGTTGATAATTGGCACGGATGGCACGCGTTTCGCCGCGGCCTCTCGACGACATTGCACCGTCTTGGAGTTCCCGACAAAGACATACAACAGATCTTGCGCCACGCCAACGTCAGTGTCACGCAGCAATCGTATATAAAGACAGCGACCCCGGACGCTCTTAACGCAATGCGATTGCTGGAACGAATTGTGAGCCTACCTGACATCTCCGAAGGTGGTACCCGAGAATAATCTTCGAATGGCCGCTCGGTGGTTGGTTTCTTAAGTGAGGTTGGAGGACGCGGTACCCAGCGTGCTCTCGGGCGTTCGATCACACCTACCCCGGCATAACCCGAGCACAGACTAGGATCCTGTGGCGACGCAAGCACGTCACGTTACTGGCACTAAATGTAGAGATGATCTGGTGAGCCGGAGTTTTGCTCACCTTTGCTCACCTTCGGTCCGTTTTGGAATCCGTATCTTGTTG
This sequence comes from Terriglobia bacterium, assembly GCA_035578005.1. Classification (GTDB taxonomy): domain Bacteria; phylum Acidobacteriota; class Terriglobia; order UBA7540; family UBA7540; genus Gp13-AA77. The sequence goes on along the minus strand of DATJYK010000136.1, from coordinate 17,144 downwards.
AGAGGCTGGAGCCGGCGGGCAGAATCGAACTGCCGACCTACGGTTTACGAAACCGTTGCTCTACCGACTGAGCTACGCCGGCTTGAACGAAAATGCTCACCCAGCAAGCCCGGCGTTCCCGCCAGACCCGCGGGTGAGCATTTGAGAGGAGAATAGAGTAGCGGACGCGCCCCGCCCCCTAAACTCGAACCCACTCTATGGTGAAGCAAGTAAACGTGTCAAGAAGATTTTCGAAATATTTTTTGTCATGTAAAATACTTGTAATCAATAGCTTGAGGTTGCCATGCCAGCGGCGGGATACCTTGCCGCGCGAATTGACTTGCGACCCGCCTAATCTCACCCACTCTTTGATTAATGCTTTGATTTCAGTAATTTAGGCTCATCTCAAATTCAGAACAATAATTCCGCCCTGCTCTCCTTGAACCAGGACCGAATCGGCGAACCACTTTCTTGCCAATCGCTTGGAGACAAACACTACTACCCCACCCGCGAGCGAAAGTCCGGAGAGGACAATGATGAAGATTCCGTTCGCAATCAGAAGCTTCATCAAAGCGGTCACATCATTGCCTGCGTCTGCCACGGTGGGGTCTGTGCTGATCACTTTTTCAACCTTGAACTGACCCAAGAAGCGATCAGCTACATTACGCGAAGGCGCATTCGCCACCATAAGAACGTAGGTATCCCGGCGGCGCACGGATATTTTGGAGCCACTGTCTTGGCCCAGAGCCTTGGTGATTGTGTCAAGCGCGTCGCTGGCGATTTGCGGCGTTGGATAATTGATGGCCGCGAGCGTCAGAGCGCCAGTTCCTCCCACGGTGTACCGCGCCGATTGCACTTCAGCGCCTTCGTCGAAACCAAACAGGTTGGTGGGGAAGGATGGCAGCTCGCGAGCCGCCGCGACCGGGCCCAGGATGTACTTCTCGGTTCCGCGAATCAACTCGTGCGACGGCAGCGACGGCGGCAATTGATCGAAGGCACGCGCTGACGGCAGCGGTCCCCCAACACTCTTGAGCAAAGCGCGGTCCTCGGCCTCGGGCAAGGTCTCTTGAGCGCGAAGCGAAATCCGAATGAACATCGGCCCGCGGACGAGCAACACCTTTCCAGTGCCGGCAACAGTCAACAGCGCTCCGCGGACAGGTGACATCTCCGGCGTCCGGTAGAAAGTCCACAGACCGTAAGCGGCCGACGGATCTGAGGCTTCTTCCATCAGCACGTCCGCCGTGTGTCCCCCGAAGCGGTAAGTGCGGGCGGTGAGCGTCTTCACTCCATACTCGCGTTCGATCGCCGCGTCGCCTCCCCAGCGCGCCAGCACCGAAGGATCGACGGTGGCAGAGCTTTCGAGCTGCCAATCAAAACTGGGAACAATGGTCACCACGGTAGGCTTTTCTTGAGCGCGCGCTACCCGAACGCCCAGGATCGAGACGCCGGCGAGCAACCAAACAAGAAGCGGACTGCGGAAAGAAGATTTGTGCCTCATTAACGATAGAATACCAGAGTTGCGGAGCGCTGGCATTTCCGCTGCGCCGGACGCTCTCAACGTGTAGACACCGCCTAACCCGGCACGGTTTCCTTCAAGGCTGCCGTCTCTCCGCCTTGTGCCGCTCGGGTAACGGGTCAGTTTGACGTAGGGGTGGCCCTTGTGTGTGGCCGCCCTTTTTGAAGCCGTTGTAATTTGGGCGGCCACCAAGGCCGCCCCTACGTCAAACTGACCCGTTACCAGCCTCTGAATGACCTTTACTCTGTCTCGCAAGGGCCGTAAATTGGGTAGTAGTGGCTTCGGCGTCTAACGACTCGTATTCGGCAGTTCTCATGGAGCTTGAGATGGACTCGTCAGTTGCCCCTCAGCAAATCGAAACGAGTGGCGCCCTCGAAATGACTCCCGAGGAGTTCCGCACCGCCGGCTATCGCCTTGTGGATAGCATTGCCGAGTTTCTAGAATCGATCCCGCGGCGGCCGGTCGTTCCAACCGCGACGCCGGCCAGTTTGAATAAGTTGCTTCCAGCGGACGGACTGCCGGAGCACGGCGCCCCGGCCGGTGAGTTGATCGAGGAAGCCACCCGATTGCTATTCGAGAATTCGTTGCTGAGCGCGCATCCGCGCTTTTGGGGCTACATCAATTCTTCGCCTGCGCCCATCGGAGCGCTGGCGGACCTGCTGGCGGCGGCCGTCAGTCCCAATGTGGGAGGCTGGATCCTGGCTCCGATGGCCAGCGAAATTGAGCGGCAGACCATCCGCTGGATTGCCGAATTGATCGGCTACCCTTCCGACTGCGGAGGACTGCTGGTGAGCGGCGGCAATATGGCCAACTTCGTCCCCTTCCTCGCCGCCCGGCGCGCGAAGGCGATTGAGCTAAGTTGGCCCGTGCACAGTGAGGGTCTGCGGAGCGGGCTCCCGCTACGGGTTTACGTCTCGGCGGAAACCCACACCTGGATTCACAAGGCGGCCGACCTGTTTGGGCTAGGCACGGACTCGATCCGCTGGATTCCGGTTGATGAGGACCAGCGCATGGACATCGGCTCCTTGCGCCGCGAGATTGAGCGGGACGATGCCGCCGACGATCTGCCGTTTCTGGTGGTCGGGCAGGCCGGTTCGGTGAGCACGGGAGCGGTCGATCCGCTGCGCGAGATCGCTGCCCTTTGCCGCGAGCGGCACCTCTGGTTTCATGTGGATGGAGCCTATGGTGCCGTTGCCGCCGTGCTGCCCAAGGGTTCACGTGAGGTTGATCCCGAGGCGATGGCCGACCTCAGGGCCCTCAGCGAGGCAGACTCTGTGGCTGTGGACCCTCACAAGTGGCTCTACGCCCCGCTCGAAGCCGGCTGTGCCTTGGTGCGAGATCGTGCCTTGCTTCGTGAGACCTTCAGCCATCGTCCGCCCTATTACCATTTTGATGAGGGCGACCCTGGGGATGAACGTGTGAATTACTTTGAGTATGGATTTCAGAACTCACGTGGCTTTCGCGCTTTGAAAGTGTGGCTTGGACTGCGCCAGGCGGGGCGCGAGGGCTGCGCGCGCATGGTTGCGCAGAATATCCATGTGGCGCAGGCTCTTTACCGCGCCGCGACGGCCCACCCTGAGCTGGAGACCAAGACGCAGGCGCTGAGCATCACCACTTTCCGATATGTGCCGGTCGATCTCAGCGCCCAGAGCGAATCACCGGCCGTGGCTGAGTATCTAAACAAGCTGAATGAAGAACTGCTCAACCGCATCCAGCGAAGCGGAGAGGCGTTTCTCACCAACGCCGTGATCGGTGGCCAGTTCGTGCTGCGGGCCTGTGTGGTGAACTTGCATTCTACCGCGGCGGACGCGGAAGCTGTGGCGGGCTTAGTGGCTCGCCTGGGACGCGAAGTCGATCGAGATCTGAGGCCGGCGGAGCTGAGCGTGACGGTTGGATCGAGTGTTGGATAGCACGCGCATTAACCTGGCGAGGCCCTTGGTCGCAACCAAACCGAAGGCGTCGGAGCCCTCTGGGCCTGACAGCCGTTCAACACGGAGTTCTCTACTGTTGAAGGCTTTGGAGCACAGAGAGCGCGGAGACACACGAACGACATTCGGGTTGTTCCAGGCACAAGGCGAAATTCCTCGTGGCCTGGAAAGGGAATGGACGTTGCAAGCGAGAGATTTTGCGGAGGTTTGTATGTGGGAATATGACGAGCAAATGAAGTTGAAAGTAGGGCTCGCTGAGATGCTCAAGGGCGGCGTCATCATGGACGTCACCACCGTCGACCAGGCCAAAATCGCCGAGGACGCCGGTGCCTGCGCCGTAATGGCCTTGGAGCGGGTGCCGGCCGACATTCGCAAGGAAGGCGGCGTAGCCCGCATGGCGTCGGCGCGAATTATCAAGGACATTATGGGCGCGGTCTCCATCCCCGTGATGGCCAAAGCGCGCATCGGCCACTTCGCTGAGGCTCAGGTGCTCGAGGTGCTCGGCGTGGACTACATCGATGAAAGCGAAGTGCTGACTCCGGCAGACGAAGCCCACCACATCGATAAGTGGCACTTCAAGGCGCCTTTTGTGTGCGGCGCGCGCAATCTGGGCGAGGCACTGCGGCGCATCGGAGAAGGAGCGGCCATGATTCGCACCAAGGGCGAAGCAGGCTCCGGCAATATCGTGGAAGCCGTACGCCATATGCGCGCCATCACAGGCGAGATTCGCGAACTCACCATACTGCGCGACGAGGAACTAATGGCGAAGTCGAAGGACTTGGGAGCGCCATTCGAGCTTGTGAAGTACGTGGCCAAGAACGGCAAGCTTCCGGTGCCGAATTTTTCCGCCGGCGGCATCGCCACCCCTGCCGACGCCTCCCTGGTGATGCAACTCGGTGCCGAAGCGGTGTTCGTGGGCTCCGGCATCTTCAAGTCCGCTGACCCGGCGCAGCGCGCCAAGGCGATCGTGCGGGCCACGACGCACTACAACGAGCCGCAGGTGGTGGCCGAGTGCTCCGAAGAACTCGGAGAAGCGATGCGCGGCCTCGATGTAGCGAAGCTCAAGCCGGAAGAGTTGCTGCAGACGAGAGGGTGGTAGGAGAGCAGTTGGCAGTAGGTAGAAGGCAGCAGGCAGCAGGCGTGGGCTGCAGGCGGCGGGCAGGGTCATTCCCGCGAAGGCGGGAATCCACGGGTCTCAAAAAGTCGGAAGCCCTGGCGCGCAAGAATGCGCTAGCAGGTTGCGGAACGTCGAACGACAGTGGCACAGGCACCCCTGCCTGTGCTGTTCTGTCGCACCTACTTGTGACGCACAGCCAAGAGTGGCCGTGCCACCGGGTTTCTTCCGCAACCCCGCTAAGCTTGGGCGGGTGGCCATGCCTCTGCACTTGGAGAGCTTGCGTGAACATGGCGACCCAATTCCTGAGCGCTTCTCCTTCATGGATTCGTACATGTGTGAGAACCGTCATGGGGTGAGCCACCGCCGCAGTTCGTTCGGATGTCTTGGGTGTTTCGCCGAGGGTCGCTCGGTGAACTTGGATTTCGAACAAAGCTGGAATGTCCTTTAGAATCAAGGATTGGGACAGCGAGACTGACGAAACGCACAAGGATTGTGACAGATGTTAATCAAATGATAATAAGCACCTTCAATGGGGCGCTGTTACAGCCGGAGGAAATTTCTCCAGGAGGAAGTGAACATATGGAAGCGACTCAAGCAGCGCAGGACCTGCGTTACCCTGTCGGCAAGTTTCATTGGAAGGGTGATCTGAACGCGACCGAACGCGCTGAGCTGCTCAGTCAGATCGCCGAGACTCCGGCGCGATTGCGCCAGGCCGTCAAAGGTTTGACGCCCGAGCAGCTTGACACGCCCTATCGTCCCGACGGCTGGACCGTGCGGCAGGTCGTGCACCACGTGCCTGACAGCCATTTGAATTCTTACGTGCGTTTCAAGCTGGCGCTCACCGAGAACCAGCCGACCATCAAGACGTACGACCAGGAAGCTTGGGCCAACCTCGCCGACTCGAAGTCCACGTCTGTCGAGACCTCTTTGGCGCTTCTGGATGCACTTCACGAACGCTGGGTGAACTTGCTGCGATCAATGTCGCCGGCCGACTTTGCCCGCACCTTGAATCATCCCGAGATGGGACCGGTCACGCTCGATCGCATGGTGGCCCTTTACGCATGGCACGGCCGCCATCACGTGGGGCACATCACCTCATTGCGAGAAAGAATGGGATGGCAGTAAGGCAGTGGTTAGTGGCAAGTGGTTAGTGGTTAGAGGAATGCGCGTTCGTGCCACGACCGAGGAGTCGAAACCGAAAACCGACAACCGGTAACCGATCGCCGACAACCGATCACCAACAACCGAAAGGAGGCAATCATGCCAATTCGTAATGCAGAAGCAGAATGGAAGGGAAATCTAATCGAAGGCCAGGGCCGCATGAAGCTGGGCAGCGGCGCTTACGAGGGTGCGTACACGTTCAAGTCCCGCATGGAGACGGGGCCGGGGACGAATCCCGAGGAGCTCATCGCCGCCGCCCACTCCGGCTGCTTCTCCATGGCCCTGTCAGCGACCCTGGCCAAGGCTGGATATTCGCCCAAGCGCGTGCACACCCAAGCCGCGGTGCACTTTGATAAGGTGGGCGAGGGGTTCAGCATCACCAGTATCGACCTGAAGACAGAAGGAGAAGTCCCAGGTATTGACGCGGCTAAGTTCCAGGAGCTGGCGGAGAGCGCTAAGAAGAATTGCCCGGTGTCGAGGGCCCTTTCGGCGACGCCGATCAACCTGCAGGCGACCCTTGTGGGGGCCGCCAGCGCGGCTTCGTAAGCCGAACTATTCACGACACTTCGCGGAAGGGCGGGGTTTTAACCCCGCCGAGAGACGCCGACATTAGCTTGTTTCTTGGCTTTGACCGGCGAGCGGCGCGTCTTCGCCACGCTGCTCGCCGGTCAAAAGCGACAGGGTTGCAGGGATCGCGTCTTACGGCACGGTTAAAACCGTGCCCTTCCCGTCCTTTCCCAACGTTGGTGAATAATCCTGGTTAAGCCATGCGCTTCATCGCACCGGCAGCGCTCGGATTGGGCACAACAAATCTAACGGGATTGGAGACTCTCATTGGAGGTAGCGCTGGATCTTTTGGGCACTAGGAAGGGTGTGAGTTCTGCCGATCCCACAGGGCAAGAGACGATCGGCATCCTTGCCATTCAAGGTGACTTTGCCCTCCACGCCAAGATGCTCAACCGCATCGGCGTCCCGTGGCTGCTCATCAAGCACGCGTCAGACCTTGATGCCGTGTCGGGCCTGATTATGCCGGGTGGCGAGAGCACCACCATGCTCAAGTTCTTCGAAAGCGAAGGACTGCAAGCCGCCATTCTGGACTTCGCCGCGCTCGGGAGGCCCATCTTTGGAACCTGCGCCGGAGCGATCCTGTTGGCGAAGAAAGTTCTAAACTCGCCTCAGGCGCATCTCGGCCTGATCGATATCACCGTGGAGCGCAATGCTTACGGCCGGCAGATCGATAGCGCCGTCCGCCCGGTAACATTTTCCGAATTCACCGGCGACGGCAGCACCGAAGAGCGGCCGGTGGGCATGGTCTTTATTCGTGCTCCCATCATTCGACGCGTCGGCGAGGGCGTGCGAGTGCTCGGCCGCGCCGACGGCACGCCGGTCTTGGTGGAGCAGGGCAATGTTCTGGCGGCGACCTTTCACCCGGAGCTGACGGATGACGAGAGGGTCCACCGCTATTTTGCGGGAAAAGTGCTGGTCGGGGCAGGAGGACGTTCGAGTGGCGAGCGATAAGGACGGCGTGATCGAAGAGCATCGCGACGGTTACATGATCTCAACGGACGCGGCGAAGTTGGACTTGGACGTGATTCATGAATTCCTGTCCCGAGCTTACTGGTGCGAGGGTATTCCCCGCCAGACTCTCGAGCGCGGCATCCGGAATTCATTGTGCTTCGGGGTGTACGCGGAGGGCCGGCAAGTGGGCTTCGCGCGCATCATCAGCGATCGTGCCACCTTCGCTTACCTCGCTGACGTCTTCATTCTGGAAACTCATCGCGGCAGAGGGCTCTCCAAGTGGATGATGCAAGTGATTATGGCTCACCCGGACCTTCAGGGCTTGCGGCGATGGAGTTTGGGAACGAAGGACGCTCACGGTCTTTACAGCCAGTACGGTTTCGCTCCACCCAAGTTTCCCGACCGCCTTATGGAAATCTACGATCCTGAGATATACAAACCTGCGCCCAGCGCGCCCATGGAACCAAAAGGGGAGGAAGTGTGACCCGTCGGCGATTGAGCGGTTTGCTGAAAGAATTCCCGGCCTGTCATTCCGAGCGCAGCGAGAAATCTCGCTCTGAAGGAAAGCACATGAGGCAATCCGGCTTCGCTGTTGGAATGGCGTGCGTGCCGGCTAAGTCTTCATTTGTTTTTGCAGTACTCTGTGCAGCCGTCGCGTCGCTCAACTTGCCGCAAGCCTGGGCGCAGCAGCCTCAAACAAGTGGAGCCTTCGTTGTCGCCAAGAATGTGATGGTCCCGATGCGCGACGGCGTGCGCCTGGCGACGGACGTTTATTTTCCGGCTACGGATGGCGTGCAGGAGCAAGGCAAGTTTTCGGCGATTCTGGAGCGAACTCCGTACAACAAGGATCAGTCCTTCGGCTACCTCCTTCCTTACATCACCCACGGTTATGTCGTGGTGATTCAGGACACGCGTGGCCGCTACGGTTCCGAAGGTGTCTGGCACATGATGACCGACGACGTGAACGACGGCTACGATACCGCCCAATGGCTCGTCCGGCAGCCTTGGAGCGACGGCGGGTTTGCCATGATCGGGACCTCATATCCCGGCGGCACGCAGCACGCCATGGCGGAATCGAACCCGCCCGGGTTGAAGGCCATTGTCCCGGTGTGCGCCGTGGCCGACGCGGGCTATTACGGCATGCGCAACGGCGGCGCCTTTGAGCTACGCTTCTTCAACTGGATTTTCACTTTCGGCGCGCCCATGGGCAGCCGCGAGGCGCGCGACCCGGCCACTCGTGCCGTGTTGGAGGAGATGGAGAATCACCGCCGCGAATATCTCGAAGCGCTGCCGCTGCGCGCAGGAACCACTCCTTTGCGCCTGGCGCCCGAGTACGAGCAGTGGCTGACTTATGCGATGGGTCACGGCGAAAACGATGCCTACTGGAAGCAGCCGGGATTCGGCGTCACGGATCAGGTGTCGCGGTACGCCGACGTGCCCGTTTATCTCATCGGCGGCTGGTACGATTCGTGGGCGCTACAGACCACCATGAGCTACACGGCTCTGAGCCGCGCCAAGCACGGCCCCATCAAGATGATTTTGGGCCCGTGGATTCACGGCGAGCAGATGCATCACGCCAACGGGCAGGTGGAGTTCGGCTCCGATGCGGCCATCGACGATGAGGCATTTCACCTTCGCTGGTACGACCATTGGCTGAAGGGCGTGGACAATGGCGTGGAGCGCGATGCGCCGGTGAAAATCTTTGTAATGGGCGGCGGCAGCGAAGAGAAAACGGCGGACGGCCGTCACCTGCACGGCGGCGTGTGGAGGGACGAACAGGAGTGGCCGCTGGCCCGCACCCGTTGGACGCCGTACTATCTGCACGCTGACGGAACGCTATCCACCGACAAGCCCACGGAAGCGGAAAGCAGCGTCAGTTACGAATTTGATTCGCGTAATCCGGTCCCAACCATTGGCGGCAACATCTCGTCCGCCAACGGTATTATGCTTCAAGGCGCCTGGGACCAGCGTTGCAGCGATGCGGTGTGGAATTGCCACGATGCTTTGCCGCTCTCAGCGCGGCGCGACGTTCTTGTGTTCATGACCCCGCCGCTAACACAGGACACGGAGGTGACGGGACCGATCGACGTGAGACTGTGGGCTTCCTCCTCCGCTCCGGACACGGACTTCACCGCCAAGCTGATTGACGTGCATCCACCCAATCGTGATTTTCCCGGCGGTATCGACATGAACCTGGAAGACGGGATCATTCGGGCGCGTTTCAGGAATTCCCTGGAGAAGGCCGAACTGATGAAGCCGGGGACCATCTACTCGTTCACGATTCATCTTTATCCGACTTCGAACGTATTCGCTAAGGGTCATCGCATCCGTCTCGACATCTCGAGCAGCAATTTCCCGCGATTTGACGTCAATCCCAATACCGGTGAACCGCTGAATGCGAATCGCCGTCTGGCGACTGCCACGAACACGATTTACGATGACCGTGATCATCCTTCCGAAATCACCCTGCCGGTCATTCCGCGATGAGCACGATGCCTCAACCGTCAGCCCGGCCGGTTGCCAACATCCTGTTCGTGTGCATCGGCAACTCGTGCCGCAGTCAGATGGCGGAGGCGATGGCCAGGAAACTAGGCAAGGGAAACGTGCGCGCCTGGAGCGCGGGCTTATATCCGCTCGGGTGGATCGCTTCGGGCACGCACATCGTGATGGAGGAGAACGCATTCTTCCTCGACGGACAATCGTCAAAAAGTCTGAAAGACGTGAAAATCGAAGACATGGACATCGTGGTGGAGATGGGCCGGGAAGTAACCTGTCCTTTGCCGGAAGGATTCAAGGGACGCCTGGTAGAATGGGAAATTCCCGATCCCTACGGGGCCGCGCTCGACGATTATCGGAGCGCGCGAGACATGATCGAGCAACACGTCACCCGGCTGCTTGCGGAAATTGAAACACCTGCGTCACCATAGATCACGAGTGGAGCTTCAGAAACTTGCCACGGGCCCGCCGCGCTTTCAGTCTTCTCGCCGCCACCGCGGTGTTGGTGTCCTCATTGACTTCAGTCGTCAATTGCGCGAACTTGTGCGCTGTGGCCGCCGCCGGCACCTCAGACTGCGCAGGCGGCGCAACCTCAACCCCATCCTGCCACAGCAACCCTCACCGCCGACCTGTTTCCGTTCCCGCTTCGCACAGCCCGGGACGCACGCCCGACTGCCCCAGCCGGAATTGCCCCGGCCAGCATTCAGTATCAACTCTGCAGGCCGCCTTGACTCTAGCCGTCACTCTGCCTGCCGGGCGAGGGCCAGGAACCGGCGCACCGCTGGGTCCATGGAGCCCCTCGACGCCACTCTACCTGGATCCGCAATTTTCGGTCCGACGCGGTTTCTCCCACTCTCCGCCGTGCACCAGCGGCCGTTCCATCTGCAAGCAAGAATCTCTTTTCCGCATTTAGCCAAGCCCACTTTCTTCTCAACCTGAGAAGAAAGCTTCACCCTGGCGCGGCCTGGCCACCACCAAACCGAAGGCCTGGGCGCCCTCTGTGCCTAGAAGTTTCTCAACACGGAGTTCACGGAGACTCTGCTTTGAAGTGCACTCGTTTTTAGGTAGAGGATCCCTATCGTTCCTGAAGGAGGGCGAAATTCATGTTGAATGGCAGACGGCAGTTTTTCAGCTCGTTTGGCGCCAGCTTAGTTGTGGGCCGAGCCGGCCTTGCAGCCACTTCGGCGTCGAGCGGACAGGTTCGCGAGCGATCGTCCACCGACGGCGCCCCTACCAGTCCGGCCGCTACGTTCAAGCCGGTGGAAACACCCGACGTTCCCAAGCTGGCCTGGACGGTAGACAACGGCGTGAAGGTGTTCAACCTTGTAGCTGAGCCCGTGAAGCGCGCGTTCCTACCGGGGGCACTGGTAGACGCCTGGGGTTACAACGGCAACGCGCCCGGACCCACCATCGAAGTGTTTCAAGGCGATCATGTCCGGATTATCGTCGACAACCATTTACCTGAGGCCACGTCCATGCACTGGCACGGATTTGAAATCCCGATTGCGATGGACGGCATGCCGGGCATCTCGCAGCCGTTGATTCCGCCGGGCGGTCGATTCGTATACGAGTTTACGCTCCGTCAGGCGGGCACCTTCTTCTATCACTCGCACATGGCCATGCAGGAAATGATGGGCCTCATCGGCCTGTTCATTATGCATCCGCGGGAAGCCTACACGCCGCCCGTGGACAAGGACTTCGGAATCATTCTTCAGGAATGGGCGATTCTCCCGAACAGCAGTGTGCCTAACACGCTCTCGATGGAGTTCAACTGGCTCACGATGAACGGCAGGTGCGGCCCGGCCACAACGCCGCTAGTCGTCAAGCTTGGCGAACGCGTTCGCATCCGATTCGTGAATCTTGGCATGGACCACCATCCGATTCATCTCCACGGCAACACGTTTTACGTGACGGGCACCGAAGCCGGCCGTGTGCCACCAGCCGCCTGGACGCCGGCCAACACCGTGTTGGTGGGTGTTGCCCAGGCGCGCGACGTCGAATTCGAGGCCAACAATCCCGGCGACTGGATGCTGCATTGCCACATGCCGCACCACATGATGAACCACATGGCCTCGATGGTGGGACCCATGTTGGAGGCTCGCGGTATGCCGGCTGGCGCGGGTATGCCAGAAGGGATGGGGATGATGCAACAAGGCGCTCCGCTCTCCCAAGAGAACGGCCCGAGCCTCGGCCGGTCGATCGGTCTGGGCGCCGAGCTTGAGCGGCCCACCACCAACATGCCTCTCCCCTCAGCGAACGGCATGGGGAACATGCAAGGCATGCCGCATTTGCATGGTGCGGCAAACGCTGGGCAGGTGCCCGGGTACCCGCAAGACATGATGATGACCTCGATGGATAGTGCCGTAGCCAAGCCAGAGACCTTCGGTCTCGCGCCCGGATGGAGCAGCGGGGTGAATGGCATGATGACGCTGGTTCGAGTGCTGCCTCCCGATTTGTACGAACAGGTGATGGCACGAGTGCGCGACCGTGCCTCCGGGTCCAGAGGTTAGCCGGCTCAGGACTGCAGTGTGACTTGTGGCCGCGACAAGTGAAAAGTGACAAGTGACGAGTGACAAGTGGCCTGCGGCCAGCGACGAGCGACAGAAACTTCAAGCTGACGAATGTGACAGCAGGACGAACTCATGAGGTGGTGACATGTTACTTACAAGAAGTGCGCAACTCCAGAAGACCCTGCTTCCCGTATTGGCATGCCTCATTTGTGGAGGTGGCCGCCTCGCGGGGCAGCAAGTGAAGATGGCCCCCGAAGGCCCTAGTTCGACTCCTCAAGAGAATCCTGCCGCGCTTACCCTCGATGATCTCGAGAAAATGGCCCTTGCTCACAACCCCACATTGGCAGAGGCTCAGGCCGGCGTGCGGGTTTCCGAGGGACGCAAGGTGCAGTCGCACCTCTATCCCAATCCAACCGTCGGCTACGCGGGGCGCGAGATTAACGGGAACCCAATTTACCGGTGGGGTGAGCACGGCTTTTTCATCGAGCAGCCCATTGTCACGGCAGGCAAGCTGGGTCTGAATCGTCAGGTGTCGGCGGCAGAAGAAGACCAGGCAAAGTCAGCCGCAGCCATCCAGCGCGATCGTGTCATCAATGCCGTACGCATCGCCTACTACCGTGTGCTCGGGGCGCAGCAGCGGGTGGAGTTGAAGGGAGAGCTGGAGGATCTCGCGCATGGCGCTGCCGCTACGGCCGGCCAGCTTGCGAATGTGGGCCAAGCCGATCAGCCCGATGTCCTGCAGGCCCGCGTCGAAGCCGGGCGGGCTCATCTCGAACTCATGGCTGCGCGTACTGAGCAGGAACGCGCTTGGCAGGAACTGGTGGCATCGGTTGGCGACCCCTCTCTACCGGTCGCAGCGCTCGCGGGTAAGCTTGATGACGGTCTGCCCGAGATCGATCGGAACCAGGCGCTGGCGCAAACCCTCAATAGCAGTCCCGAGATTCAGGCAGCCACTGCGGCCGTTACTCGCGCTGAGGCCGGCTTGAAGCGCGCGCAGGCCGCAAAATTTCCCGACATTGAGCTTCGCGGCGGACTCGCTTACAACCGCGAACTGCTCAACGTCATGGGCAGTCCCGTCGGTTGGGAGGGCGAGGCCCAAGTGGGCCTGCAGATTCCAATCTTCAACCGCAACCAAGGCAACACTCAGGCGGCGGATGCCGAGTTGGAGCGTGCCCGGCAGGAGCTTGAGCGCGTGAAGCTCGCACTGCGGGCTCGATTCGCGAGCTTATTTCGCGACTATGCTGACGCCCACGACGCTCTGCACCAATATCGCGATCAGATGCTGCCCGACGCGCAGAAAGCCTACGACCTCTATCTTGGCAAGTATCGCCAAATGGCGGCTGCGTATCCGCAAGTCTTGATAGCCCAACGGACGCTCCTTCAGCTCCGCGTGGAGTACACCCAGGCGCTTGTGCGTGAATGGGAGTCTGCGATTGCCATCCAGGGCTACTTGCTCACGGACGGCCTGGCGGCGCCCCCTGCCGCGGGCCAGTCAGCGATTACGATGCCCGGGATAAGCGCTGTGCCGGAAACCCGAGTACCGGTAAATGCCAATTGATGAGTGACTCGCAACTGTAACGATGCATTTACTCGCAGCGTAGAGCCACCAACGGATCCACTCGCGTTGCTCGCCGTGCGGGAAAGTATGTGGCCAGCCAGCAAACGGCGGCGAGGGCAACGGCGATGGTCGTCAAAGTGAGGGGATCGGCCGGGTGCACGCCGTAAAGCAAGCTCGACATGAGTCGCGCCAGACCCGCCGCCGCCGCGCCGCCCATCGCCATTCCTACCAGGGCCACGGTCATGCCCTCCTTCACCACGAGCTTCAGCACATTGCTGCTGGTCGCGCCCAAGGCCATCCGCACACCTAACTCCTGCGTACGCCGGGTCACTGAATATGACATCACGCCGTAGACGCCAACCGCAGCCAGAATCAGCGCCGTCGATGCAAAGATGCTGAGCAAGAGCAACGCGAACCGACGTTCTGCCACCGAGCGGGCGATCATCTCATCCATCGTTTGGACGTTATAGGCCGGCTGATCCTGCACAGTCCCACCCACTTGGTGACGCACCGCGGAAGTCAGGCTCCTGGGGTCCGGCGCCGTCCGAAGCGCCAGGGTCAGCCCCGCTCCGGCAAGCCGAATCCATTCGTCAGACACCTGCCAGAAAGGAAAGTAGAGCTCGTTTCTCACTTTGGCGGTGTCATCCGTATCGAGGCCCCAATGCTTCACGTGCCCGACCACTCCGATAATCTGGGCTTGGCCCAGGAATTCCATTGTGATTTGCCGGCCGAGCGGTTCCTCACCCGGAAGCAAATCGTGCGCCAGCACGCTGTCAATCACCACGGCATGCGGCCGAGAGGTATTATCGCGATCGTCGAAGAATCGCCCGCGCAACAGAGGCAGGCTCATAACGCGGGGATAGTCCGGGGTGACGAAATAGCATAGGGACTGCAGCACTTGCTCCGGCGGCGGTTCAGGGCCGCGGCCGGGCCATAGGGCCACCTCGCTGTCACTCTCGCTCAAAGGCAGCAGTTGTGTGATCGCCGCGGCCTGCACTCCCGGTGTCGCTCGAACACGTTCGAGTAATCCCCTGTATGCAATGCGCACCTCGGGAGGATCACCGACAACATCTGGCGAGAGGGCAATCTGCATCGTCAAAATATTGTGGGGATCAAAGCCCGGGTCTACACGCCAGAGCCGCCAAATGCTCTGCATCATGAGGCCCGCGCCCTCCAGCAACACCAGAGCCAAGCCCACTTGCAACGCCACGAAGACGCGTTCCGCCCGGTGACGCCCTCCTGCCGCACCCCTGGCGCCTTCCTTGAGGGCTTCCTGAGGATTCACCCGTGAGCCTTGGAACGCCGGGGCGAGCCCGAACAAAATGCCGGTGACGATGGAAACCAGGAGGGTGAAGAGGAGCACGTTCAAGTCGAGACCCACTTCCTGCCGGCGCGGCAAGCTGGCCGGGAGGGCGGCGAGCACCAGGTGCGTTCCCCAAACCGCCAGCAGCAGTCCGGCGCCGCCTGCGGTCAACGCCAGCAACACGCTCTCCGTCAGCAGTTGCCGCACCACGCGCCATCGGCTGGCCCCGAGCGCCGTTCGAATGGCGAACTCGCGCCGGCGCGCCGTCGAGCGGGCCAGCAGCAGGTTGGCGACATTGGCGCAGGCGATCAACAGCACGAACCCAACCGCCCCGAACAGCAGAAGCAGCGTGGGCCTGACGTTTCCGGTGATGTCATCCCTCATGGGCACCACGGTTATTCCGCGGCCGCCGTCAGCCTTTGGGAATTCGGTGGCCAGCCGGCGGGCGATCGCGTCCATCTCGGCCTGCGCTGCGGCCGGCGACACACCCGGCTTCAAGCGTCCCACCACTCGAAGCCCGGAGCGGATCTCGCGGTTGTTGAGAACGGCGTTGTCCCAGTGACCGATGGGGACGTAGAGGTCAGCCCGCGGGCGAAAGCCAAAGTCTGCTGGGAGAATTCCCAACACCGTATAGCTTTTGCCGTTGAGGGTTAGCGCCTTCCCGACGAGCTTGGGATCGGAGCCAAACCGGCGCTGCCAGAGCGCGTAACTCAGCAGCACCACCGGCGCGGCGCCTGGAACATCGGAGCCCGGCGGGAAGCTGACGCCGAGCTGCGGCCGCACGTCCAGCACTGAGAAGAGGCTTGCTGAAGTCCATTCGCCCAAAAGGCGCTCAGACTCACCCATTCCAGTCAGAACAAAGTCGCCGCCACGAAGGGCCGCCATGTCTGAGAACGACTGGTTGTATCGCCGCCAGTCCTGGAAGTTTGGATAGGACACGTCGGCGCGGCTGAACTCCGGCGTGCGCTCGTAAAGCGTCATGAGTTGCTCAGGCTCCGGATAAGGCAGAGGCCGCAGCAGCACGCCGTTGACCACGCTGAAAATGGCGGTGCTGCCGCTGATCCCAAGAGCCAGCGCCACTCCCGCCACTACGGCGAGCCCGGGACTTTTTCCGAGCTGTCTCAAGCTGTGATTCAGATCCTCAAAGCGCGCGTGCATCAATCCTCGTCCAACACTGCGGCTGATTGGTTTTCTCCACTCTACTACAGACTGACGGGGAGTAGGTCATAATCAGCAACCCTTTGCCAACGGCACGCAGGCTGCAGAGGGCGGATACCATAAGGAAGTCGGTCGCGAGCCCTCGCGCGTTATACTTGCGTATGCCGAAATCAAGTGCCGGACTGCTGCTGTATCGGGTGCGGGACAGAAGCTTGCAGGTGCTGCTCGTGCATCCCGGCGGCCCGTTCTGGGCCCACAAGGAGTCCGGAGCGTGGTCGATCCCAAAGGGAGAAGTCGAAGCCGAAGAAGATCAACTCGCTGCCGCCCGGCGTGAGTTTCACGAGGAATTGGGATTTTCGCCTGGCGGCGACTTCATCCCCTTGGGCACGATTACGCAAAAAGCGGGCAAGGTGGTGCAGGCCTGGGCGTTCGAAGGCGACTGCGACCCGGCGCAGATCAAAAGCAATTCGTTCACAATCGAGTGGCCGCCGCGGTCCGGTAAGCAGCAGGCATTTCCCGAGGTGGATCGCGCTGCATTCTTTTGCATCGATGAGGCCAAGCTTAAGATCAATCCGGCGCAGGTCGAATTGCTCTCGCGACTTCAGGAGATGGTTGCGGCGGGGGCTTGATGAGTACGCCGTTTCGGTCCGCCGCATTGGGGGTGGGCCGATTTTGGGCCCATTTTGGGACACCCCCCCGGGGGGTATGCCTTATTTGCAAAAAACGAACCCGAGAAGTGTTGTAGAATCAACAAAAGCACGAAAAAACGAACCTAAAACGAACCTAAAGAAAGCGCCGGGATAAACCGACCTGGAGTTGAGGATGAAAGAGCCTCACAGGAAAGGAGTAGCGATCCACCCTGACCCCGAGTCATGCGCCAGCAGCCGTAAGGATGCGGGC
>DATJYK010000135.1:0-1321 GCA_035578005.1 Terriglobia bacterium | reverse complement strand
CAACAGCGCTCAGCGGCTTCGGCTGGTAGCGATCTTTCGTGACATCCTCCAGACCGAAGCGACGCCTTCTTGAACCGCGATGAAGACCACACCAGCCCCTAAAAGCAAGCTGCCAACGAGTGCAGTCAAAGCGAAAAGCATCGTACACTCCGCAGCCGCATACATATGCATTCTCCCGTCCTGAATCTCTCGTAAGCGTGGGCTAAGCCACGGCGGCCGGGGCGAGCCCTGAGGGCCCCCAAACCGGGAAGGCAAGCCTTCTCAAAGTGGCTTCTTCGTCAGATCTCGCGCCAGCTCCAACCACAGCCCCGCGGTTCTCTTTCATGAACGCCAGCTTAGAGCGCTCGGCATCGAAGTCGATCGTGACCAGGTCGCCCAGCTCGATCTGCCCGGTGGCCAGTACGTTCGACAATGGAAACACCAAGTGCCGCTCGATAGAACGCTTAAGGTGGCGCGCACCAAACTTCATGTCGATGCCTTCGCGCAATAAGAACTCTCGCGCCGCACGCGTGCATGTGAAGACAAACTGGCGCTCACCGATGGAGGTGACGATCCGTTCCTGGACGCGGCTGAGCTCAATATCCAGAATCTGTTCCAGATGCTCATCCTTGAGGGAGCGGAAGACAATGACCTTGTCGATGCGATTCATGAACTCCGGCGAAAACTTGCGTTTGGCGGCTTCGCTTGCCACGCGGTAGATTTTCTGGTCAAGGGCGTCGTCATTCTCGAACGGGCCGGAAGAGAATCCCAGGCTGCCGGTCATGAGCTTGTTCACTTCGGCCGAGCCCAGGTTCGAAGTCATGAAGATCATGGCGTGGGAAAGATCAACGCGGCGGTTGTCGCCAAGCGTCAAGGTTCCCTTGTCCAGAATGCCCAACAACAACTGCCAGAGCGCGTCACTCGCCTTTTCAATCTCGTCAAAGAGAACCAGCGAAATCTTGACCTTCTCCGTGTGGTACTGCTCGAGCGCCTCCTGCGTAATTAGGGGTTGAGTTTCACGGTGGCCCAGATATCCAGGAGGCGACCCAATCAGCTTGGCGATCTCGTGACTGTGCTGAAATTCGGCGCAGTCGATCTTCAGAACGGCGGTCGGCGTCCCGAACAGCACTTCGGCAACTGCCTCAACAAGTCGCGTCTTGCCCGAACCCGTGGGGCCCAGCAGGAGCATGTTGGCTAGGGGCCGACCAGGAGCGGCAAGGCCAGCCCGGTAGACTTGGTAGACCCGCGCCAATTGCCGAATCGCCCGGTCTTGTCCGACAACGCGTCCGCGCAAATCTCCCTCAAATTGTTCGACTTCCGGGGATCGCATCATGGGATCAAG
>DATJYK010000134.1:0-1406 GCA_035578005.1 Terriglobia bacterium | reverse complement strand
CACATATATTCCGCTATGCGCGCTTCGATAGCCGAATCGTCGTGAAACGTGGCGACGCCGTCCAGTTGGGCTTGCCGGGCAACGGCTCGTGCGACGGAGAATGCCACGTCCCGTAGCTGGCTCACGGGTGGCAAGAGCTTTCCTTTCGGGTCTGCCAATGTGGGTGACGCGGCGGCGACCGCCTTGCCGGCCGCCATGAACATCGCCTCCGTAACTCGCTGTGCGCCCACAACCAAAATTCCCAGCGCCATGCCGGGGAAAATATACTCCGCTCACGCGAGAATCCGGAAGTTCGCGGGGTTTATGATGCGGAAATTATCCGAAACCTCGTCGCACCAATTCGCCCAGTTTTCAGGCACTTCTTTGTGCAAGAAGTTCAGCATTGCGGTGCTGAAATCCTTGAAGCTTGCGTAGCATTTGTTGTGGGTGATGTGTCTGTGCATGAGTCCCCACAATCGTTCAATCGGATTGAGGTGTGGGCAGTAGGCAGGGATGAAATGGAGTTTCACCCGACAATCAGGCCGCGCCAGCCAGGGTTGGAGCAATTTTGCATGGTGGTATCTCGCATTGTCCAGAAAGACGTGGATCAGCCGCATTCTGGGATACATCGCTTCGATCGCCGTCAGCAGCAAGATTGTGCTTGTGGCATCCACCGTCAGCACATCCTTCATGATGGTCTGGCCGGTCTCAAGGTCAATGGCGCCATGGATGTTCATGCGGTCACGGCCGCTACTCTGTTCCACCGCGACCGGAACTTCTTTCGGGGCCCAACAGCCAACCGGCCGCACCGTATGGGTCGGATGCACAGCGTCAGCAAAGATCACCGTTTCATCAGCAGCAAGCTGGTTCAGCAGATTTTCATACGCCTGGATAAACGCCGCCTGCTTCTGCGGATCAAGCTTGCGCGATATCGCCTTCGGCTTGCGATGCTCCATACCCAGTCGGTGCAGCAGCGCGATCAGGCCAGAGCGGCTCTGGTACTCAATGCCAAATTCGGTCGCGATCCAGGCGCCAATCGCACGCGTCGAGCGCGGCAGGGTCTCGGTGATCCAGTCGATCAGCTGGGCCTGCTGTTCATCGCTCAGGCGACAAGCACTGCCCTCATAGCCGAAGCTCGCCAACCCCTCGATCCCGTCCTCCTCATACAGCAGACGCCATGTACGGATCGTATCGTCGTCCAGCAGCAGAACCTTGGCGACCGCCGCGTAACTCATACCCTTATCAAGCAAAACCAGCGCGTTCGCACGCCGAGCCAAGCGATGCGCGGCTGAGCCGTCCTGCGCCAACTCGATCAGGTCGCGCCGTGATGCATCATCCAGGAAACCTTGCCGCTTCATGCCGCCAATAAGAATCAATCCCACGGTCGATGGCAAGTAGGCGGCGGATTTTCACAGAATCGGGGTATA
>DATJYK010000133.1:0-6446 GCA_035578005.1 Terriglobia bacterium | reverse complement strand
CGCCTGGCGCTGCACGACATCGCGGTGGAGCGCTTCGGGCGGCGGCCGGAATGGGAGGAGCAGTTGGTGTACCGTGACGACCGTTTTGAGCAGGGTAGCATCGAGTTTTTCGATCTCTACTTCGCCGAGTTCAACCGGCAGGCAGCCGCCGAGGACGGATGAGGCAAGAAGTCAGAAGCCAGAAGCAAGGAGCCAAGGAATCCAGAAGCAGGGACAGAAGCTACAAGAGGTAGGCACGAACTTACGAGTCCTCGATTCTGACTCCTGGCTCCTGGCTTCTTTCTTCTTTCTTCTTGCTTCTGACTTCTGGCCTCTGACTTCTTGCTTCTGGCTTCCGCTATACAAGGAGTAATACGTTGTCACAATCCTTGAGGATCGCGCTGGTGGACTACCTCCGGAGTTTGAAAGTTTGAAGCCCCCGAAGGGCGTTCTATCTCAGCCGAGGCCGAAGAAGCTGTGAAAAAATCCTGGGAGCGCGGGCGTCTCGCCCGCCCGTGAGGCCTCCTCTCAAGGACTTAGCATTGAGAGCGGACGGGACGCCCGCGCTCCCAGGATTTTTTCACAGCTTCGAAGGCATGGGCTTGGAAGCAGCACCCCATCGGAAACAGAGAGAGCCCTGAAAGGGCGCGCTCTTTCAGGGCCTCACAGACAAACCCGAAGGGCTTTGTGCCCAGGCCTTTCGGCCTGGGCTGGGTTAGCGCGCCCTTTCAGGGCGAAAGGCCCAAGCCTTGGCCGATGGGACTCGCTTGGTTCGGCCTTGGGAGGGTTGGCCCGTTCGAAAGGCCGGGGCAAGCCCCGGCCCTACGCTTCTGCCTCCTTCTGGTGTCTATACTAAATGGCTGAAACTTGGCGGCCAAAAGGCTCAAGAGAGGAGCGGGGAAATGTTAAGTTTCGTTGAGACGCTACTGCAGGATATTCGTTACGGCTTGCGCCAGCTCGGGCGTAGTCCCGGTTTCACGGCTACCACGGTATTCACTCTCGCGCTGGGTCTCGGAGCAACCACTGCCATCTTCAGCATCGTTGACGCGGTGCTCCTGCACAATACGCCTTATCAGAATCCTGCCCAACTGGTGGAGATCGGCAACCGGAACCCGCAAGGGGAAAGCGAACTGGTCCCTGCCGGTGACTTCAACGATTGGCAGCAACAGAACCAGGCTTTTCAGGGATTGGCCGCTTACCAGCGGAACGAATTTCGTACCCTCACCGGGGCTGGCGACCCCGATGAGGTCTGGGTGTCACCGGTCTCAACGAATCTCTTTCAGCTTCTGGGCGTCAATGCCAGCCTTGGGCGTACTTTCGCCTCAAACGAGACGAGCACCGTGGTCGTGAGCCGCGAATACTGGCGCAGCCACTTTGCTTCTGACAAGCGAGTGATCGGCGCCAAACTCGAACTCGACGGCCAGCCATACGCGGTTATCGGTGTAGCGCCTGAAGGCTTTGGGTTTCCGGACCCACGCATTCAAATGTGGACCCCATTGACCCTCACCGCTGCTGAGAAAGCGGATCACGAGCAAGAATCATTCAACGTTATCGCGCGTTTGAAGCCTGCGGTAGCCCTCGCACAAGCCCAGGCTGCCATGGACGTAGTAGCTCGCCGGCTGGCCCTTCAGCATCCCAAGACCAATGCCGGCTTCACTGCCCCCGTCACACCGTTCGAGGCTCCCCGAGTGGGCGGCGTACTTCGCGCAGGCACCTTCGCCTTGCTGGGTGCGGTCGTCTTTGTGCTGTTGATTGTATGCACCAACGTAGCCAGCATGCTGCTGGCGCGCGGCGCCACGCGGCAGACGGAAATGGGCATCCGGGCCGCTCTGGGTGCCGGCCGTTGGAGACTGATTCGTCAACTCGTTATCGAGAGCGTTTCCTTGGCTGGCGCCGCCAGCGTTGCCGGGGTGGGACTAGCGTGGTTGGGCCTCAGGCTGATCACGAGGCTGGTGCCGGAGCACACTATTGTTGACCCACACGCTCTTGAGCGCATCGGGATCAATCTTCCCGTCCTGGCCTTCGCCGTCGCGTTTTCGCTGTTGACGGGACTCGCGGTGGGTCTGCTGCCGGCTCTGCGCGCATCAAGCTTGGATTTGAATGAATCTCTTAAAGGGAACGCGCGAATGGGAGGCACAAGCGCCCGAGGCTCTCGCCTGCAAGGCGCGCTGGTGGCCTGCGAAGTGGCGCTGGCGCTGGTTCTGCTGGTTGGCGCAGGCTTGCTGGTCCAGAGCTTCGAGCGGCTGACGCGCGCTCCGACCGGCTTCGTGCCCGATCATACCCTCACCGTGCGGGTGCCCCTTCTCAAGTACAAGTACGCGCCGGGCGTTCAATCCACGCGGTTCTACCAAGAGGTTCTGCAGCGCATTCGGGCGCTCCCGGGAGTAGAGTCCGTAGGGATGGCCAACAACCTTCCTTTTACCGGATTTCACACCACCGTGGTTCTTCCACTCCCGGGAAGCACGCCGGCAGAACCGGGCCGCACCATCGGCGTCACCGAGCGCACGGTAAGCGCCGGGTATTTTCAAGCCTTGGGGATCCCCCTACGGGCAGGACGCGAATTCACGCCGGCTGACTACGAGCCAGGCGCCCGCTGCGTGCGAATCATCAACCAGGCGATGGCGGGCCAATATTGGTCCGGAGAGACCGCTCTGGGCAAAGAGCTCTATGGCGCGTGTCCGAAGAATGCGCCGGCGCTGATCGTGGGTATCGTTGCGGACTCGAAACAGAACACGGTTGATTCGCAACCAGAGCCCGAATTGTTTGAGCCTTACGCCCAGCACGCCGGGTTTGCCACCTTTCTCATCACATTTGTCATCCGCACCCACGGCAGCCCTATTGGCCTCGCCGGCCCCGTACGCCGCGCCATATGGGAAGTCGATCCTGATCAGCCCGCGATCGAAATGCGAACCATGGAAGGCGTGATTTCGGATTCGCTCTGGCAACAGCGCTTTTCCGCGTCAGTGCTGGGCGTTTTCGCAAGCATCGCCCTGATGCTTTCGGCGGTGGGCATCTTCGGGGTGCTCTCGTATGCGGTGAGCAGGCGGACGCACGAAATCGGCATCCGGGCCGCGCTGGGAGCTACGAGAAGGGACATTTTGCAGCTCGTCGTGGGAGAAGGGCTGTTACTGACGCTGATCGGTGTGGCCGGCGGAGTGATTGCGGCACTTGGCCTCACGCGGCTGCTCGCGAGCCTCTTGTATGGCGTTAGGCCGGCAGATCCTGCCACGTTCGGCGGGGTCGCGGTTCTGTTGGTCGTAGTGGCTCTGCTCGCAGCCTATCTCCCGGCGCGCCGCGCAAGCAAAGTGGATCCTATGGTGGCGCTGAGGTACGAATAAAGCCATCAGCTTTCAGCAATCAGCTGTCAGCCGCGCTAAGAGCTGATTGCTGATGGCTGATAGCTGATGGCCGCCATTGCTGTCTGGATTGTCATCAACTGCGTCGCCTATTAGTGTCTCGCGAGCGCTATGATATCCTTATGCGAAGTGGCTCCCAATCTTCAAATTGTAGCTGGTGAGGCAATCTCGCATTACCGGATTGTCGAAAAACTTGCTGGCGGCGGCATGGGCGTGGTGTACCGGGCCGAAGACCTTCGTCTGGGGCGGCAGGTGGCGCTCAAGCTTCTGCCTGACGCGCTCACTCGAGGCCCGGTGGCGCTGGAGCGCTTCCGCCGAGAGGCCCAGGCTGCCTCGGCCCTAAACCATCCTAACATCTGCACCCTTTACGACATCGGCGAGGCTGACGGCCAGCCGTTCCTGGTGATGGAGCTGCTGGAAGGGCGGACGCTGAAGCACCGCATTGAGGCGGGCCCGTTTGACGCCGAGGAATTGCTGCAGATCGCTGTGGAGGTTGCCGACGCGCTCGACGCCGCGCATTCGAAAGGAATCATTCACCGCGACATCAAGCCCTCAAATGTCTTCCTCACCTCGCGCGGCCAGGCGAAGATTTTGGACTTTGGAGTGGCGAAGCTCGCAGCGCCCGAGGCGGATGGGCAAACTCACGGAGCGACCGCGGCGGGCGGCGAGTCGAAGCGGCCCTCCGACGAGCTGACGCGATCGCTCGATCTCAACAACCTCACCACCACGGGCGCCGCCGTGGGCACCGCCTCTTATATGTCGCCGGAGCAGGCGCGGGGTGAGGAGGTGGACGCTCGCTCAGACATTTTCAGCTTCGGCGCTGTGCTTTACGAGATGGCGACCGGGCAGCAGAGGTTCTCGGGCAATACCACCGCCGTGATCTTTCACGCCTTGCTCGACGCCGGTCCCATGCCGTCCGCGCCGCTCACAGCCGGCTTGCCCGAGCAGCTTTTGACCATCATCCATCGAGCGCTGGAGAAAGACCCTGGCCTTCGCTACCAGACCGCGGCTGACTTGCGCGCGGACCTCAAGCGATTGAAGCGCGACACGGATTCAGGCCGCACGGCCGAGGTTCCGGCAGCGCGCCCGGCACGAGTTCGGTGGCTTGTTCCGCTCGCGTCCGCGGTCGTGCTCGCGGCAGCGGTTCTGGCCTATGTTTTCCGTCCAGTCTTGCCACCGCCTCGCGTCACTGGCTCACTGAGGGTGACCCATGACGGCGCCGTGAAGGGAGCGATGGCCACCGACGGCACCCGTATTTTCTTCACTGAGGACGGCAAGCTCTATCAGGTGCCGGCGGGCGGTGGCGACGCTCAGCCTCTGCCGACTTCCTTAGAGAACGTCTCGATTGCTGACATCTCGCCGGACCATTCGCAGTTACTGGTGCTGAGTTGCCTTGTCTACGCTGAGGACTGCGATGTCTGGACGGTTCCCACGCTGGGTGGCGCGGGGCGCCGCCTGGGCAGTTTGAGGGCGCACGACGCGGCCTGGTCAGCAGACGGGCTGAAGCTGGCTTATGCAGCCGCTGACGGCCTCTACATTGCCGAAGCTGATGGCTCCAGCGGCACCCGGATTAGCAGCGCGAGCACTGGCGCCATCTCGGCTGTGCGCTGGTCGCCCGACGGCCGCTGGTTAAGGTTCACGGCCACCGCTTCCGCGACGCGCTCCAGTACTCTTTGGGAAGTGCGCGCGGATAGCACCCATCTGCGGCGGCTGCCGTTTGTCTTGGATCATCCCCCTTCGGAGTGCTGCGGGAACTGGACGCCGGACGGGAGCTACTACGTCTTCGTCTCCGCCGCGGGCGGGACGCAGAATATCTGGGCAGCCCAGGAAGCGGGAACATGGTCTCACAAGCCCCTTCGGGAGCCTGTGCAGTTGACCGTAGGCGCCGCGAGCACGTCGAATCCCTTGCCCGGCGCCGGCGGCAAGCACCTTTTCGTCACGACGGTGCAGGCGCGCGGCGAATTGACACGGTATGAGCCTTCCACACACGGCTTTGTACCTTATCTCAATGGCATCTCGGCTACTGGGCTAAGCTACTCTAGAGACGGCCAGGGGTTGGCTTACAGCGCCTACCCGGACGGCACCCTGTGGCGTTCACGACCTGACGGTACCGAGCGCGTGCAGCTAACAAGCGCGCCCTTGGTAGCTTACATGCCGCGCTGGTCTCCGGATGGAGCCCAAATCGCTTTCATGGGGGAGGTGCCGGGCAAACCGTGGCAAGTGTACCTGATTGCCGCAGACGGCGGCACGCCCGAGCGGGTGGCGCCCAGCGACCGTGACCAAGGCGACCCCGGTTGGTCGCCCGACGGGCATCAATTGGTGTACGGGGGCCAGTCGTTATCTGAGGATCGAGCCCGCGAGAACGTGATTCGCGTCGTCGATCTCGCTACCCGCAGCGAGACCATCATTCCCGGTTCGGAAGGCATGTGGTCGCCGCGCTGGTCGCCGGACGGACGATACCTTGCCGCCATGACCAACAACGCTCAGCAGCTCAAGCTCTACGATTTCGCCGCGCACACGTGGTCGGAGGTGGCGGCAACCGCCATCGCCTATCCTCAGTGGTCATGGAAGGGTGATTTCCTCTACTTCATGGGCACGGTCTCAAGCACGGATGTTCTTCACCGGTTCAGGCTTGCCGACCGAAAACTCGAAACCGTAACCGCGCTGGGCGATTTTCATCAGCCCGCCGGATTGCTCGGAGACTGGATGGGATTGAGCCCGCAGGATGAGCCGCTGTTCGTGCGCGACGCCGGCACGATGGACATTTATAGCCTAGACTGGCAACTGCCGTGAGGGACGATCGAGGACGCATGAAGTGATGGCACAGGGTGCAGCCCATAAGAGCACGGCTTCAGCCGTGCCGTGCCGGAGAGTGCCCTTCGGCGCTTTTGCTATCCTCGACAGACGCCTCAGCTCACGCTGAGGCGCCTGCCGAGGGTAACGGAAAGAAGTACCGGTGCTGGGCGGCACGGCTGAAGCCCAATACTGTTCACTTAACGGTTTGTGCGGTATTCTGCTCTCATTAACTTGAGAGGAGGACCGCCGATGGCCCGTACGATTGCTGAGCTCCCGAAAGGAAGTCGCATTACCGATTACATCAGTCTCGGAGTT
>DATJYK010000132.1:0-58959 GCA_035578005.1 Terriglobia bacterium | reverse complement strand
AGGGTCTGGGAACATCCTTTTTTGACGCCTAGCGCTGCGATCACAGCGTCGGCGAATGAGCCCTGTCCATTCTTGAGTGCGATCATGGCCGTGAATACCTCCTGCTCATCCTCCACAACGAGCACATCTGTCTGCAGGATTCGCTCTACAGCTCGGACAATTTCAAGAGGTGTTAGTCCATAGGCACGCTCAAGTACCCACACGGTCTCGACCATCGCCACAATGCTGACGAAGCCGGGCTTTTCCTCAGTTAGCCGCCGCAGGATTATCTCGGTTGCCTTCGGCGACTGCGTTGGGTCGTCTTGGGCGAGGTAGCGGATGAGAATGTTCGTGTCGAGCCCGATCATCGACGTCCGACGTGTGCCACAACACCAGCAGCGCCTTCAGCAGCGGCTGCAGTCATCTCTTCGATTGTCACAGGCCGTCGACGGCGGGATTTGACAATACCTCGTAGAGCCTTCGCGGGGAGTTTCGGTAGGAGAACCACGCTGCCATCGGGGTGCACAAAGAACTTGACCCGATCCCCTGGTTTTAACCGTAGATACTCGCGAATGGCTTTCGGGATGGTCGCTTGACCTTTTACAGTGATCGCAGATTCCATAGATTTACCATTACTTTCCTGCTAATGTAATACCACAGGAATTCATCAGTGTCAAGGTATCTTTGAGGAGGCTGGAGACGCAGAAAAGCGCCCGCCGAGCCTAACGACGGATGTGAGCCGCGACACACTTGCGCTTCCAGCGGATTATCTTTTTCACCAGGGAGTAGTCAATTTGAGCAGTGGCGGAGGAGGAGGGATTCTGTCCGAGCACCCTAAGAAATTCTCAGTGGCGATGGTAAAACCTAAATCCTTTGTCGTCAACGAGCGAATTTGCCGAAAACCGTTTTGCCAGTTTCATTGGGAAATCTGAGGTCTTGGATTTCGTGAGAAGTCTTAGGAAAGGCTTAGGAAGCAGGAGCGAGAAGTGCCGGAAGTTAATTACCACTGTATCGCCGTACACGTGGACGACGTAGTCACGCGGATTCACCGAGTGGTCGTACTCGGGAGGCAGTTTCCCTACATGTTCTATAGCTTGAGCCTTTGTGTTGAGTTGTCCATCATCGGTGCTGAAGATGCAGTCATCCGCGACGTAGCGAGACCAAGCCTTCATATCCCGCCTAAGAGCGGTTTCCCTTAGTGCGTTGCGGACTTTGAGCACTTCCTGTTGGGCGGGTGAGAAGTTCGGCTGATCTTGAGCACAGATCATGCTGCAAGATAGGCAGACTGCAACGAAAAGACAGATGAAGTAGCGCATCTTTGTCCTCCCTGAATCAGTCGCCGCCGCCCATCTTCTCGATGATGCGGTAATGGAATATGGTCTGACCGATCATGGATCGCACCTCAGGTTGAGATAGTAGGGACGAGCAGAAGGCAAAGTCAACGAACGGGGTTAGGGAAACTCGGGCACAGGCGGAACGTCCCCATTCCGCGATCAACTTCATTCTGATCCGTTGCTTTCCAATTTTTGCCGCAGCGCCGTGATGACGTGCTCGACTGCCTGAATATCCTTGGTCGAGAGTCCTTCCGAAAGGCGGTTGATCCAAGGGGCTTGCAAACGCATAGCGGCGTCAAAAGTCTGCTTCCCCTTGTCCGTCAGAACAACAAGCTGTGCTCGCCGATGATGTGGGTTGGTTTCGAATGCGACTAGCCCCTGCTTGCGCAGGTCGTTGATAATCCGTTGCACGTTCTGGCGGTTGGCACCCATGTCGCGAGCTAGCCACGCTACGGGCTGGGGACGTTCTGAGGCAGCCACGACCCCAAGAATCTGCCACCGGGCGCTTGTAAGCCCCAGCCTTGCGACCAACCGATCCCCTGCCGTGACCAGCAGGCTGTTAAGCCTGAATAAGTCAAGGATCAAACTGGTCAGAGCTTCCCCAGCAGCCGTTCGCTTGCCTTTATACTCTATTCCCATTCGTCACGATATTATGTTCTTGACATGATAGTGTCAAGCTGCTATTTTCCCTGTCCTCGGTTGTTTCTATAACACCACATCGACATTATGCAACCGAGAAGAAGATTTCTTATGTCGCCGCTCCGCGCCCTAGACCCCACCTTCCCCATTGAACGTCAGATCGTGCTTGAGGCAAGTCCCGTGGTTTTGGTCAACCTTTTCACGCTCGACAAGGCAGACGAGCACGAGTTCCTTCGCACTTGGCAAGACGACGCGCTGTTTATGAAACAGCAGCCGGGTTTCATTTCCACGCAACTGCATCGTGCCATCGGTGACAGTCCGACGTATCTCAACTACGCGGTCTGGGAGACGACCGCTCATTTCCGGGAGGCATTCACCAATCCGGAATTCCGGGCAAAGCTATCGGGCTATCCGTCCTCGGCTGTGGCCTCCCCGCACTTATTCCAGAAGGTGGCGGTTGCGGGTGTTTGCGTGCGCTAGATCAAATTGCGGAACGGAGGGAAAGATGGCGATGAGTGATCGAACCCCCAACACAGTCAGCGAGACCGTCGCAAGTGATCCTGCTAACGAACGCCGTAAAGCCCGCAGATTGCCTCTTGCGCTGGAGTTGTCCACCGCTATCGGGCTGGCGCTCATGGCTGGGTTTCTGTTCAACATGTCCGTGGTGACCGCCCCCGCGCTCAGTGCCTTATCGCCTCCGCAAACGCTTGCCGCGTGGAAAGGGATCAACTCAACGGTGCGTAATCCGCTCTTCGCGGGGACGGCGTTCGGCACGGCGGTGCTGGTACTCACTTGTGCAGCAGTAGCGTGGCGTTCTCGGCTCAGAGTTTGGTGCTTGAGCTTCGCGCTGCTGTACCTAATCGGGGTCATCGGTACCACGTTCACCGTAGAGGTTGGCATCAATAACGCAATCATCGCCGCGACCCAGCCACCCCCTGAACTGCCACACATGCTATCCACGTGGCTGTTGGGGAACCACGTCCGTGCGCTGAGCGCACTTGCCGCGTTCGTTGTGGCGTGGCTGGGGTTTCGCCAGCGCACTGCGCACGAATAGAAACCAAGATCGCACGGAAACATGGGGAGGATTCCATGGTCAACCAAGCTCACGTAAGAACTGCTCTCCGCTGGATTCACATTGCCGCTGGGATTTTTATAGTTGGCTATGTGTACAAATTCCATGCTGACGCTGGCGCGACTAGAGTCGCCCAGACAGTAGTGATACCCGTCATAGCCGTGAGCGGGCTGTGGCTCTGGCAGCAGGGGCGGGTTGTCCGGTGGATAAGACGCGTTCCCGCTCAAACCAGCCAGCAGCCAACGCGTACTGCAAATAGTTGAACGTGGGGAAACACGGAGACAGGAACGTGTGAAGAAATTGACTTTCGAATTGTAGCCGTATCGAAAAATGCAGCCACCGTTCGTGCAATATGCAAGATCACTTCGACGCGACAACCGGCTTCACTTGCTCGTATTCCGGATTTCTCCATAGCGCGCTGCGATGCTCCAGAATATCAGAGGTAACCTGCGCCACCTCGTCGCCGTAGTATTTCGCAACGACGTGTAGTGCCAGATCGATGCCCGAGGTCAAGCCGCCCGCGGTGGCGATTTTGCCATTCTCCACGTAGCGGGTTCCACTGACGAACTGCACAGCGGGATATTGCTTCTGCATGCGCTGTAGAAAGTAATGATGCGTCGTAGCAGTTTGGCCGTCGAGCAGCCCATAGTCCGCCAACACCGCAGCACCGGTGCACACTGACATGGTTTCATCGGCGGTGGCCGAATTGGCCAGCAGCCACGCCTTCTGGGCAGCGCTGCGTCCGGTCTGCGCGGGAATCACGATAATTTGCGGCTTAGGCGCATTGTCAAACGTGTAGTTTGGGACGATAGTCAATCCATTTGCATCCACCGGCTTCAGCGAATCGGAAACGGTATACACGTTGATCGGCATCACCATGTCATCCCAGTCCGATTCATGCCATGGCTTGCCTTCGGTTGTCAGCATCGCGCCGTGGAGGGCCTCCCAAGGGCCCGCGATGTCCATGACGTCCGCGCCTTGCGAAATCAGGAACGCTACGTTGATCTTGCCCGTTGCGGGCGGCCTCAGTGAGCCGGCCTGTTGCGTGGAAGTTGGTGGTTTGTTGGGCGCTTGCGCGTGAATCGCGGGGACCATCAAGTCCAGAATTCCCACGATTGCAGCGGCGAGCCAGAGTCCCTTACCTTTCTTTCGCACACGATCCTCCTGAGAAATTGCTGTCGATAGGTGAGAGGATAACCCCAAAAGGCAACGGCCTAAATGACATTCGTCCGGCACTTCAGGACATTTTGGTAGAGCGGGCGAAGTCCCAAATAGCCGGATGAATGTCGTTCCAGACGTGCACCTGTTGCACTATTCTAATGAGGCGAACAACGTGAGACCCAAACATATCGTTATTGTAGGGTACGACGACCTCACTTCCCTCGACTTGTCGGGGCCGCTAGAGGCTTTCAGTAGTGCATTCCTTGAGGACTCGAGCAGCAGTCCACAGCCCTGCTACAAGGTTACGATTGCCGCGTTGAACGCAAAGACCTTTCGCTCGGTGTCCGGGTTGCGTATGACCGCCTCCTGCTCCCTGAGTTCTTTGCGCCACATCGACACGCTGGTCATTCCCGGCGGCCCTGGCATCCGCCTCTCCCCCGCTGCCCCTAAGCTGGCGGATTGGATCAGCCGCCGGGCCAGCGGCATTCGCCGGATTGCCTCGGTATGCACGGGCGTTTACGCGATAGCGCCCACCGGACTGCTCGACGGACGGCGGGTGACCACCCATTGGAAGTTCGCCGGCCAATTGGCCAGCCGCTTTCCTGCATTGAAGGTTGACGCCAATGCGCTCTACATTCGGGACGGCAAGTTCTACACCTCGGCGGGTGTCACCGCCGGGATCGATCTTTCCTTGGCATTAATTGAAGAAGACTTCGGACCCCGAGTCGCGCTTGCGGTGGCGCGCGAACTGGTGGTCTACATGAAGCGACCTGGAGGGCAAGAGCAGTTTTCCGAGCCGTTGAAGTTTCAAGTTGCTACCACTAGCCGCTTCGCCGATCTGGCGGCATGGATACTGGGACGCCTCAACAAAGACCTTTCCGTTGAAGCAATGGCAGAGCATATCAATCTCTGCCCGCGGCAGTTCTCCCGCCGATTCAGGTTGGAGTTCAATAGCAGTCCGGCCGCTTTTGTGCAGCGCCTTCGGCTTGACGAGGCGCGCAAGCGGCTATCTGACCCTGGCGGTACCGTGGAGAGCATCGCCGACTCGGTTGGCTTTCACGATCCCGACAGTTTTCGCCGTGCGTTCACGCAACGCTTCGGCGTTGCGCCTACCCACTACCGCAGCCGTTTCGTGGCTGGCGCGCAAAGCTAAGCTCCTAGGTGGGCGCCGCGGGCCAGAGTAGGTTTGTTTTTTTGTTGTCCGGCAGAGACTGCCTAGTACTACTACGTTAAGTATGTTCACGAGCCTCGAGCCGTCGAACGTCGGCAAGTAGGGCAGATCCCGAATATGCAAATCAGCACTATCTGTAGACAACGGCGTGCTTCAGGCAGCGTCGGAACTGGAGTTTTTTTTAAGGCGTTGTCGCTCCAGCAGGAGGAAGGCATACGCCAAGCCGACCAAGGTGACATGATGATGCCAGCCTTGCCAGCCACGGCCCTCATAATGATCGAGTCCCAGCTCCTCTTTCAGCTGCTGGTAGTTTTGTTCCACCCGCCAGTGGAGTTTGGCCAATCGCACCAGACGCCGCAACGAGACTCCCTGGGGCAGGTTCGAGAACCAATACTTGCTGGGAGCTTCCGCTTCCAGCGGCCACTCGATCAGCAGCCAAACCGGCTCCAACTCGGGCTCATCCCGAACGTGACCATGCGCGGGTTGCACTCGGCAGGCAGCGAATCGGCTGCGTTGCGGACCTGGAGTGCCTTGTCTCCAGGTGACTTGGCGCCAGGCCTCCGGCGACAGAGTCGATGCCAATTCGCGCAAGGCCGTGGGCTGCCCACGATAGTAGGGACGCCGGGGTCGGCCACGGCCAACTCGCCGCCGCGGCTGCACGCGTTGAGTCGGCTTCTCCCAAACCGCCGTGCTCGACTCCACGCCCACCACATAGTGCAGTCGGCGGTCAGCCAATCCTTGTCGAAAATCGGCGCTGTTACCGTAGCCGGCGTCCGCCAGTACCGGCTGGCGGCTCAGGCCCCAAGCCAACAGACGATCGATCAACTCCAGGGCCAGCTCGCTCTTGGTCCGGAAGGGTGGGGGGCCGGGAATCCCCGCCTTGCGGCAGCGTTCCGCATCTTCCGTCCAACTCTGCGGCAGGTAGAGCGCCCAGTCCAGCGGCATGCTCTCCGCCTCGGTCGTCAGGTGCACCCCGACCGCGACCTGGCAGTTGCCCACTTTACCCAGGGTTCCCGAATACTGTCGGGCCACGCCCACCGATTCCTTGCCTTGCTTGGGAAAACCGGTATCATCGATAATCCATCCCGCCGCCGGCACCAACGCTTCCTCCAAGTGCTGGGCCAGCAAGCGGCGGACAGGTTCCCAGGCCCAAGGGCTTTGTCCCACGAATTGCTGCAAGGCTTGGACGTTGCCCCCGGGCACACGCCCAGCCAGAGGTTCAATCGACTTGCGCTCCCCATCCAGCAGCAACCCTTGTACATAAAGCGAGCCGTGATCACGGCGCTCCGAGCGCCTCACACTGGCCAGCATGGTCATCAAAAACTTTTCCAGCCGATCCGCGCTGGCTTGCAGTTCTCTGGCATTCATGCCTTCAGAGCTTACGACGCACGGATCGTAGAAGTCAACACTTACTTAACGTAGTAGTACTAGTTGGCCTCGGGCCGCCTGCAGGCCCATAAGAGCCGGATGACCCACAGCAATGGATCGAGGAGCGGGAGGGTTGGATTCGCACCGAGTATCTGCCGGCCTATGCCCCGGAGCTCAACCCGGTGGAATACCTGTGGGGCTACTGGAAACAACACGAACTGCCCAACGTCTGCCCTCAGAGTTACTGGGAGTTGGATAATCGCGCACGACGGGCCCTGAAACGTATGCGGCGTCGCCCGCGCATCCTGGTGGCATGCTCGCAACAATCCCGCCTATGCCTACCTCTCGGGTGAACTATATTATGCGAACATCAATAATGGCCCGTCGACCGATCTGCGCGCCCAGACCGCCATCTTTGGACAGAACTACGGGCAAGCCGGCGCCATCGACCTCTTCGGTCCGGCCCACGGATTGCCACCGGCCATCAGCGGCCACCAGAATTACTTTCTATGGGGACCCCGTAATTACATGGGTGAAGATCGTGGCCGTCATGGACGGCGACGAGAATGAGCTAAAACGCTTATTCGCGTCCGTACGTAAGGTGGCGCACGTTTCCCACCCCCACTCCATGCCATACGAACATTTCGACGTCTACTACTGCCGGGGTTTAGAGAAGCCTCTCCGTCAATTCTGGCCGAGCGTGAAGAATTGAGACTAGCCTTCTTTCAGTGAGTGAGCAGCACGAAGGACCGATAAACGAGTGTCTCGATAGCACCGGATCTCCGGATTTGGCGGACGACAGGCTCCACGTGATCATCAAACCCGGCGCCGCCAGCCCTCTCACCGAACACCTGATACGGGATGCCAGGGTATCCCACGGACAGCGAGGTCGTCCGCTTCTTTCAAAGCACGCAGAGTTTCAAAACGAGTACGCGACACTCAGCTTAAGCGGCAAGGCAAGCCTCGACGAAGACCACATGTGGCTGGCCGTGTTCGTGCTGAAAGAGCTG
This sequence comes from Terriglobia bacterium, assembly GCA_035578005.1. Classification (GTDB taxonomy): domain Bacteria; phylum Acidobacteriota; class Terriglobia; order UBA7540; family UBA7540; genus Gp13-AA77. Next base: position 51,225 of record DATJYK010000132.1, on the reverse strand, counting down.
ACCTCTGCCGAACAGGCAGGGATCAGTGCGCTCGTCCAGAAAGCTGTCAGCCGAATCGCGCCGTAGCTGGAAGCCGCTTTGTCCCCGTTGCGATTCGGATTCCCTCACGGACGGGCGTCTTCGTACCCGGCCGTATAACGCCTTACTCGGAAATCTACGGAAGAACTTGGATCGATCAAGAGACGCAGCAAGGGAACCTTTATTTGCTGTTCCGCATTGTCGTCCATTTTGCTTTCGGCTGCCGTTCCTTTCAAGTGCAGGCGATTACTGCATCTCCAGCAGGGCAGCCATGGTTTCCACGCCATTCCAAAGATTCTGGAAGCGAAGATTCTCATTCGCAGCGTGCTGATTATCGTCATAGTTGGCGATCGGCACGGTGATCGTATGGGTTTGGGCTGCACGCTCCATCGCACCCAAGGGGACACTTCCACCCATGGTCGGCAGCAACACGACATCTCCTCGAGCGCTCTCGACCGCACGAATGACCTCCCGCGCAATCGGCAAATCCATCGGAGTGCGCACGGCCTTATAGCCCGCTTCATCGTGGTTCACCAGGGCGACCTTTGCGTGCTGGGTTAGGATGTCGCGCGTTGGCTCGCCGTCCACCACCAAATAGCCGCGGGAGCGTATGTAGTCGATCACCCGCTGCTGCTGCTCACGCCAATCGATGCCTGCCACGAGCCGAAGATCCAGATCGGCAGTTGCTGTGGGCGGGATTACATTTGTAGCGCGTGGCCCGATTTGGCCAGCAGCGAAGCCGTTGATGTTGAGAGACGGCCGATTGATAAGCTCAAGCAAGTGGGCGCCGCCACCATCGGTATGACCGAGCCAAAATGAATTCATGAGCATTTGATCATTGACCGGAGCTCGCGCAAGCGCGTCTTTCTCGGTAGGTGATAGCGGCGCAATTCCATCGTAAAAATGTGGCACCAGCACGCGCCCGTCCTCGTTCTTCATTCCCGCGAGCAATGCACAGCGGACATTATGGAAATTGGGCTCCGAATCCGGCGATGATGCTGGCGCACAGCCCGTGATGTGGGCCGCAAACCGTGACTTCAAGATGGGCGTCACCGCGTGCCCCGAAGCCCGGTTCTAAGGAAGAAAAGGATATCTTCCCTCGTCTAATAGCTAATGGGTCGACGCATCGAGCGAAGACAGCTTGAGGGATCGCCGTTGAATGGCCGTAACTGGGCAGGTCTTAACCGCGCTTGCGCCTTTGTCGGTGGACACCAACCACAACACCAGCAGCTTGACGTCCGCCTCGCGATTCAATTGGACACGATCGATGGGTTTCGAGCCGCGTCAATGCTAGCCAGCCCCAAAGCCGGGGCGACCCCCGGGTGGCCAAATGAGAGTAACTTCACCTTCTGGAACCAACGAGTTGCATGGCGACGCCTTTGACTTCTTGCCGAACGGATTCGCGTGATGTCCATGCGGGCCACCGCCGAAACTGGAGCGACGGCAGGCGCTCAGATGGCGGTGACTTTGCCTTCCGAGACGGACATTTTCACGGCGATGTATTCAAATTCCTTCGGGACGACATCCTTGACGCGCAGCTTCTTGATGCCACCAAGCCGCCGTTTCGCTCTAGTCTAGCTAGACTAGGCTGGCGCTTCTTCTTAAATTTACACATTTCTTACAAGAATGTAATCCGGAGTTAGTTTCATCATATCGGGCCGATTGCGAGTAGGACGCGTCAACTTTCCGACCAAGCCGGAGGGGAAGACCTTAGGAACGCGCTCCCCATTGAATTCACAAGTTGCGTCGAAAGGGCCTCTTAATACCACACCTAACTTCTTCCGGAGGGTTTCACATGCACAGGCGTCTATCGTGGATGGGGGCTATTCTTTTCGTAGGCCTTAACGCGTATGGTCAAGCGGATCGCGGCAGTTTGGCAGGAACCCTCACAGACCCTTCCGGAGGGGTGGTTCCGAGTGCAAGCGTGGCAGTATTACTGGGTGCCACGGGATTAACTCGTACCACCGCCAGTTCGAGCAGCGGCACGTACAGCATCCCGGACTTACCGGTTGGGGTGTATGCCGTTACGGTGGCCTTAAAGGGTTTCCAGACTGTGAAGTTCGAGAATGTGGAAATCGCGCTTGAGCACACCACCACGCTGAATGTAGAGCTGAGGGTTTCCAGTTCCGCCAGCGAACGGGTGGAAGTGGTGGGCAGCAAGCAGCAACTTGAGGAAAACTCCAACGCCTTGGGCACGAATATTGAACTCAAACAGGTTAAGGAACTTCCCCTGAACGGGCGGGACTGGGCAACCTTGACCGCCGTGGTTCCAACCGCAGTTGACACCGCCGGCGGACCCGGCGCCGGCAACCAGCGTTCGATTCGCTATGCCGGCAGGGGCCGCGACGATAACAACTATACTTACGACGGCATCGACGCCACCTATGTTATCAATCAGTCCCAGCTGTATTTCGTGCGTCTGGCGGTTCCGCTTGATACCATCGACGAGATCCGCGTCGACCCCATGCTGGCGACGGCGCAGACTGGCGCGACAGCAGGGGCCCAGTTGGCCCTGGCCTCACCCACTGGCACGAACGCATTCCATGGAGACGCCTACGAATACTTGCGCAACGACGTTTTCGATGCCCTGGATCCGCTTGACGCTTTAGATCGGACGCACCGACCGCCCTTCCGCTTGAATCAGTTCGGAGGGTCTTTCGGCGGACCCATCCGGAAGGATAAGACGTTTTTCTTTGGCGCCTACGAAGGCTACCGGCAAGACCTCGGTCAGACTCTTATCGGTTATGTACCCAGCGCTACCTTTAGCGCGCAAGTCTTGGCGCAATCGCCAGAACTTACTCCTGTTATCAACGCCTATCCTCAAGGGCAAAACTCTACCAGTAATCCGGACATTTCCCAGTTCGTGGGGCAAGGCATGCAAGCGGGCCGGGAAGACTCGGAGATGTTGCGCTTGGATCATCGCTTCTCGGAAGCAACCAGTCTGTTTGTGCGCGCCAACACCGACCAAGCGGTCTACCTTCTCCCGTATTCCCCAAGCTCCGGGCAATATCTCGATGAACAAGAGAAGCTTGAGTCCTATCCAGTTAACATCGTCGCCAGCCTGTCGCACGTCTTTTCTCCGATGCTGATCAACGAATCCAAGTTTGGCTTCAACCGCGGCACCACCAACACCCACTACCTCAATCCCACTGGATCGCAATACGCGATCTCAGTGGCGGGCCTCACGACCTTGAACAACGGTCGCGTCAACACCGGTGTGGGCAATACGTTCGCCGGAATCGACGATTTGACCTGGGTCAAGGGGAGACATGTGATCAAGGCCGGAGTCGAGGTCCGCCGGGTGCAAATGAACCAGGGGAGTAGTACCTACGGCACGATCAGCTATAACTCCCTCACCAGCTTTGCGGCCAACCAATCCTATAAGGCCAGCATCACGGGCACATACCCCGTTAACGGCCTGCGAAAGACGGACCTTTTCACCTACTTCCAAGACGAGTTCAAATGGCGGCCGAATCTCACTCTGAATTTGGGCGTGCGCTATACCATCTTCGGTATCTTTCGTGAAGTATATGACCGCCCCAATCCTTTCGATTTTGCCACTTGCGGCCCTGCGGGGTATTGCGGCGTGGGCGCGAGCTTCGGCCCGGGGAATTATGGCGACGTCGACCCGCGCATTGCCGTTGCCTGGGCGCCGACAGCGTTCGGCGGGAGGACCGTCATTCGCGGCGGCTTTGGCCTCTATCACGAGGACGGCCAGTTGGACGATCAGAACATCCCTGTTAAGAACGAGGTGTTGAGCTTCGGACTGACGCCGAAAAATTGCCCGGGCCTTGGCTTCCCCATCGCTGTAGGCCCGGACGGCAATCCCGCCTGCTCGGCCGGGACAAACTCACCGAACGCGGAACAACGAAACCGCAAAGATACGTATGCAGCCCAATGGGGCCTTTCGGTCGAGCATGCGCTGCCCAGCAGTTTCCTCGCGACGGTCTCTTATGCGGGAAGCGTAGGCCGGAACCTGCTCCAGGAATCCTATGTTAACGTCGAAGACCCTCTCACCGGGGTTCGTCCTTACACTGATTTTTCCCAGATTCCTTGGCGAGGCACCATCGGCAAAAGCAATTATAACGCGCTAGTGGCTTCGTTAAAGCGTACGTTCTTTCTTGGCTTATCGCTATCGGCGAACTACACGTGGTCCCACGAGATCGACGACGGTTCCAACGGAAGCGGCGACGGCGACTCCATTACGCCGCAGAATGTTTCGTGCCAGCCCACCGGAGCGCCGAAATGCGGTGAGTACTCGAGTGGCGCCTTCGACGTCCGCCAGGTGTTCAATGCCAACGCCATCTATGACCTTCCTTTTGGTCCGGGAAAGGCGTTCCTGAATCAGCCTGGAACGTTGCGCGCCATATTTGGATCGTGGTCAGTCAGCACGACCTTCACCGCCCGTGGCGGCTTTCCCGTGAACCTCACGACCAGTGCTACAGGTCCGGACGGAAACACCAACGAGCAGCGTCCTGACCTGGTTCCGGACCAGCCGCGTTACTTGGCCGGCGGGAATTTGAACCCTGCAGCTTTTTGCACTCCCGGGACTGCGGACCCGCTTTACCCGGCTGGTGTCTGCCCGCCAGGACTCGGCGTCGCAGGGTTCGGCGATGTCCCCCGTAATTTCTTGCGAGGTCCCGGAGCCTGGCAAGCGGATTTGGGGCTTTCCAAACTCATTTCTATTAAAGAACGGTTTCAACTTCAGTTCCGAGCCGAAGCATTCAACATTTTTAACAGAGCGATGTTTGCTAACCCAGATGGCCTTATTTCGGCTTCCGACTTCGGCATCATATATTTGCCTTTGAATACAACGCCGGTCGGAATGGGTACGCCGCGTCAGCTCCAATTCATGTTGAAATTGCAGTTTTGAGAACTGCGGCGAGTCGAGTTCTAATCCCTGCTCGCAAACGCCTTTTGTCCTGATCTCGATGGATGGCTGCCGTACAGGAGAAATCTTTGCCGAAAAGCGAATGCCAGTCGACCACCGAGAAGAGCACGGAATCTTCCGACCAGCAGAATCACAATTGGCTCATGAGTGACGGGCCGGCAAGCCACAGTTTATTTGCCGGCTTCCACCGTTTTCTCCTCCTGCAGCGCCTTTCGGGTTCGTGGGGTGCCAGGAGTAGGGTTGACTGCATATCCCATTTCGTTCTCGAACAGCATAAGGCTGTGCGCTTCAGGCCACAATCGTCGTCGCTGTCAGCGCAGGGAGCTTACGTGCGCCGGGCGTTAATCCTTGCTGCTTTCGTATTGATTTGCCTGGGGCTGAACGTCCCGCTGTGGGCTCAGCCCCATCCAAAGTTGATCGTGGTGATCGTTGTTGACCAGATGCGAGCCGATTATCTTGACCGATTCGCCCCTTATGAGACGGGCGGCTTGCATTTCCTTGCCACGGAAGGCGCGGACTTCGTCAACGCCAATTATCAGCACTCCCCGACGAAGACGTGCGTCGGACATGCAGTCTTGCTTTCCGGGCGGAACCCCGATCGCACAGGCATCGTAGCCAACGAATAGTACGATCGAGCCTCTGGAAAGATGGTGTACTGCGTCGACGATTCGAGCTCGCCCCTCCTGGGAGGCACTGGCAATCCGGTATCGCCACGAAATCTTATCGGAAAGAACTTCAGCGACCGGTTGCAAGTCTCCTATCCGGGCGCGCGCATTTATGCGATTTACTTAAAAGATCGCGCGGCCATTCTGATGGGTGGGCATCACCCACAAGGCGCCTTCTGGTATTCCCACGAAACCAGTCAATTTCTTACGAGCCGCTACTATGCTGAACAGCTCCCGCAATGGGTGGGGACCTTTGATGAGAATTGTCCGGCAGGTTCCTACGTCGGCAGGGAGTGGACGCCACTCCTGGGACCGAGCTCGCCGGCCTATCACATCCACGAAGTGAGGGGTCAGTTTCCCCATCCAATACCGGCGAACCAGGACCCGAGCTCTACGAGAGTATTTATGCTTCACCCTTCGGGGACGAGTTGTTAGAGCGCTTTGCAGAGGCCACAATTTCGGCAACCGATCTGGGCGAAGCGGATACCGGGCAAGACACTCCGGACTTGCTTGACGTCAGTTTCTCCTCGAATGACGCTGTGGGGCACGCCTATGGCCCTGATAGCCCTGAGATTGCTGATGAGCAGATTCGGCTTGATCGAACACTGGGGCAGCTCATCACGTTTGTCGACTCGAAAATGGGGAAACAGAATGTGTTGTGGGTACTGTCGGCCGACCACGGGTCCGAGCCGGAGCCGGAGGCCGAACGGGAGTTCAATGATAATACGGCGGCTGAGCGGCTCCCGTTTTCTGAGGTACTTAACTCGGCAAGGGAGCAACTGGATGCAATCTTTCACGTCGCCGGCGACATGAAGTGGTTTGCGGCCAGACCGGACGGGATGCTGTACTTCGACAGCGCTGAGCTTGAGCGCCACCATATCGAGATTGCGGCGGCGCGCCGGGCGCTGGCGGAACAGGTCCGGGACGTTCCGGGTATCGAAGGCTTGTACGACATGTCTCAGTTGAGGAGAGTACGCGGCATTTTGAGGAACAGCTGCTTTCCGGACCGCAGCGGTGACGTCTACTACCTGACCAAGAAATGAACCTACTTCAGTTCGAGACCGACCGGGACCTCACATGGGGACCCATGGCCCTATGACACCCACATGCCCCTCGTCATCGCCGGGTGGCAAGTTCGCGCCAAACGAATTAGAGCCCGGATTCGGATGACTGATCTTGTGCCCACACTGGCGGACCTTATCGGAGTCCATTGGCCTGCCTCGGAGCCGATCGATGGCCGATCACAAAAGGCCCGGTTGACTCTGAGCAAATGAACCAGAATCTTACTGGAGTGTACTGGCCCTCTTACTACACCCCGCGTCAGTGGTCTCCCGTTTTCCACCGGTCGAAGTTGCTCAGAAGATCGCCGTTTATCTTGGAATCGGGCCGGTGATCAGTCTTGAGAGAGAATGGTCCACAAAGAACTGGGTCTAAGGACCTTTACGGTCCTGGGCTTGCTCAGCTCTTTACTAGGGGCCAGCTACGCCCTTTCTGCTCGTGGTGTTCCTCAATAGCCGAGGCTTTCTGGGGTTCTCCATCTACCCAATTCTGCCCAATCGCTTTGTCGACTCGTGGCTGCCCATGCGAGTCCAGTCTCTGGACCTTTGGTCGACGATTTGGCAATGTTACCGACCCGGCGACCGGTGAGGCTTGCCTGTGAGGACCTTGCCAATCGGAACAAGCCTCGCGATCTCTACAAATAGGAGTTTGGCACAACCTATCACTATGCGACCGCTAAATCGAGCGGGAACGAGCTTTGTCGTTGGCGACCAAGCGGGCGCAGTCCACACCTCTGGACGCGCCTGCCCTTCAGGCGTGAATCACCCCCCTCAGGCGTAAGCCTGAGGGCTGAGAACGCATCTGCCAAGAGTGGAGGTGAGAAGATCTCGGGGTTGATGAGATGCGCCATAATCTCCAGACTTTCGACGATTCGAGGCCCCAGCCGACTGAAATAAGCGGAGCCGTCCGTCGGATAAATTCTTTCCTCCTTCGCCGCCGGCAGCAGATCGTGCAGCCCTTCGAACTTGGCCAGCAGCATGTCCTCCTCCTCGCATCGCCCCGGTTCGAATCCGCAGAAGGTGAGGACAATGATCTCCGGGCCGTACTCGAGGACTCGGCTCCACTCGATTCGGCGCGAGGGCCGATACAGCAACGCAAGATTGTCACAGCCGCCGATCTCCACCAGCTCCTTCATCCAGTGATCGCTTCAGGCCTCGTGACGTTTGCTGGTGATCCGCGGCCTCTTGCAATCGGCCACTGATATGTCCGTGACTTGACGAAAGGACAAGGAAGCCTCGACCGCTGTCTGACGCCCGGCGTTGCGAGGGTCAACGAGCCCCTGGAGGTGGATCCGCCGGCGCCCCTTATCCGCACGGCGCAGCGACAGATTCGGTCAGCCCAGGCAGCTAATTGTGCCCGGCCCTACTGGTTATGGTGGTACAAACAACAGGACATGACATGCAATCCCATGATGGCAATGACTCCGCAGCCGCCGTGTGCACTCATCCAGAGCGACGTGAACGACGGATTTGCGCATTACAACGCGCTGGACGTGAACCTGAATCATCGCTTTGGCCACGGTGCTTCGATGCTGGCCAGATACACCTGGTCGTATCCCATCGATAACGTAGATCCCGACATTCCCGGCCAGAACCCGAACGATCCGAGTTTCACCGGGCCGCCGAAGTCACCAATGCGATCTTCGACCAGCACCACCGTTTCGTATTGAGCGGGGTGTACACTACACCCATCGCGACACTCGCCGGCGGATTGCCCTATAACATCGTGACCGGAACCAACAACAGCGGAGATATCGGAGATACTACCGACCGCCCGGTTATCCACGGTGTGGTGATTCCAAGGAACGCCGGCCCGCGGCCGGCCGATCTACGAGTGGGAGCCGTTTGTTGAGCGGCCCTTCCCTTTGAAGGAAGGCTTGGTTCTGAATTTCAGGGCCGAGGCGTTCAACTTCTTCAATCACGCGAACCTCGTGGGCTACAGCGGGACCTACAGCAAGGGCCCTACGCGCCCGCGGGTCTAGTAAGACGCTCCCCGGCATCACCAACCAGCTTCTCGCGCACGAATTCCAATCGTCAGCAAAGCTGACGTTCTGAGGCGATATGATTTCAGAAGGAAAAACGCATCGTGTTGTTGGCCTTTTCCAGAGACCCGGCTCTCAGGTATTATGGCGTCCCATACGAGCTGTGACGAAATGGATCATTGCGATATTGCTGATGACCACTGCGGTGGCCGCGCAGCAAACCCACAATCAGTACGAGCCGCCGAACGGGTCGGGCGCGGGCCAGAAGCTGCTGGCGCAGTTTGCGGGAGACTGGGACTTCGTCCAGACGTTCTTCCCGATGAAGGGGAACCCCATCGCCACCAAAGGGACGTGTAAGCAGTACATGATCATGGACGGGAAGTTTCTGCAGTCGGATTTCACGTTCGTCAATGCTGATGGAACCAAGAGCACCGGGACTGGAATCTGAGGCTTCGACTCCAAAACAAATCGCTTCACGACCGCATGGTACGACTCGCGGCGGACGGCGATGTCGATTCGTCAAAGCCACGGCATGTTCGACGGCAAAAACATCGTCCTGTGGAGCACACCTCTCGATGCCGAGCGTCCCGGGCACAAGAGCGTCGCGCGCGCCCACCTTGAGGACGACGGCCGCGTTCTCGTCCATCGCCATTTTCTGATCGATGATAATGGGCGGGAGCGGATGATCTTCGAGCTGCGGATGACGCGAAAGTAGTTGCCCGAAATGTTTTCGGTCCAGCAGAATGCGGTTCGAGACCCAATTCGCAGCGGTGAAGAGGGCTTGCCGTTGAGCCAAGTAGCGCGGAGACCGTGAACGGCTTAGCTCGAACCGGGGAATCGATCGAGACCGTAACACCCTCTTCCCAATAGCATCACACTCCATCAGTTCTGGCGCTACGACGCCAGTTCGGCCGTTATCCATATTCCTCCCACCCTACCCTCGGGAATGGGAACACGAACACGTCTTCTGGTTGCCGTCGAATCCTGCCAGGCAGCATTGCCAAGGTTTGCGGCCGACGCAGAAATTCGCCTTGCGCGTTGCTCAGCCCGTATTTCGCGATGTCTTACCTCGGAGTTGCGGCCGAAGGCGCCAGACGATGGTAATCCGGCTGCTGACGCCGCTCGCGAGTTATTTGCTCCCGGTACGCCGTTTGACGCTTGCGTAATCGTCGCTGAACTAAGCGGGGCGTGGATTTCCTTCCCAGCACAGCATCGTCACCGGGAAAGCGGATAAATCGGCGTCGGTTCACTTCGTCCGTCGCCATTTCCTGATCGATGACAAAGGACAGGAGCGCATGATGATCGAGCTGTGGATGACACGGAAGTAGTTCCCCTGGGGCAGTTCGCCGCCGACAAAATCAGATGAAGAACTGCAATTTGATCCGTACCAATCTTGACAAGAAAGTCTAAATTCCTGTAGAGTTCCATTTCTGGCGCTGGTCCACAGTGGCTTCGGACTTGAGCGCGATACCAGAGAGTGCGGGGTCTTAAGGAAGGAACAAAGGGTGAGAGCGAACGCATATCTTGCGACAGAGTCGCATCTCGGCCGAAGAGGAGACGACACCGGGATCACGCGTTCACCTTTAATGGAGGAACTGGTGAAGCGGGGGGTGCGGATGACGCGGCAGAGACGTCTGTTGGTCAGCATCATCCAGGACTCACCGCGGCATCTAGATGCCGCCGGACTACTCAAGATCGCAAAACGGGAGGACGCGCGCCTGGACCGCGCCACCGTCTATCGAACGATCGCTCTACTCAAGGATCGTGGGCTCATTGATGAGCTGGACCTCATGCATATCGAGGGTGAAAAACACTACTACGAGGCCAAGACGAATCGGGATCACTGTCACATTGCCTGCTTCCGGTGCGGCGCCATCCTGGAGTATGCCAGCCGGTCGTTCGAGAAACTCAAGCAGGAGATCGCGGCGCAGAGCGGTTTCCTCATCCGTGCCGTCCGCCTCGAAGTCGGCGGCCTGTGTGCGTCGTGCCAGAAGGCGGCCCATTCATAGCCTGACGGGCAGCTTTTCAATCATTGATGCGACACGGTCGCATATAGCAACAGCGCGGCCCGGCTTGGGCGTTTCGCCAGTTCTGACTTTCGGTCACCCTCTTTGGGGTTGAGAACAAGTACGATGGCGTCCTGACCCGCAGGTTAAAGCCTGGGGCTATTCACGGCCGGTCCCTTCGGGACAGCATTCGGTTGCCACTGACCGAGAGGGCGGGACGGTTGGGGCGTGGGCTCGTCGCTTTGAGGTGAAAGACTTCACTAGAGGGATGCGACTAGGTCGCATGTAATGGAGCGTGTGATGACTATCTTTCAGCCGGTTGCCGTTGTAGGCAGAGCCTCGGCCAGGATGGTTCTGCTTCTGACCGCGCTATTCATACCGATCGTCTGTTTGGCGCAGGAGCCGCTCTACTTCGTCACCTATTCTGACTACATGGAGGAGCCGGGGAACTTGGACTTTACGTTGAAGAGCCTAAGCGGCGCCCCAAAATACGGAAATCCGTTTCTTAGCCAGACGCTCGAACTGGAATACGGTGTGAAGGGATGGTGGACGACGGAGGTTTACCTTGCCGGCCAGCACACTTCGAATGACTCCACGATTTTCACGGGCTGGCGTTGGGAGAACCGCTTCCGGCCGCTGCCGGGCGAACATTTCATCAATCCGGTCTTCTACGTCGAGTACGAAAACGTAAGCTTCGCCGACAAGAGCCTGCTGGAAATTACCGGCCATGACAGCGTTTCGGACCTGCTCCTCACCAACGCTCAGGGCCGCTCAGAGGTCGAGAGGTCGCTGGAGATGAAGCTGATTCTTTCCAGCAAAGCCCGCGGCTGGGATATCTCGGAGAATTTCATCACCGAAAAGGACCTGAATGAAAGCGAGCCGTGGGAATTCGGATATGCCATGGGTGTCAGCCGTCCGTTGGCGATGGCTGCGCGCGGGAAGGCCTGCGTGTTCTGCCCCGAGAATTTCGCGGCAGGCGCCGAGTTGTATGGCGGATTGGGCACCACGGACGGCTTCGGCCTGAGAGCCACCTCCCACTACTTGGGGCCCACAATTCAGTTACGCATTCCTTACGGCCCGAACATTACTTTCTCGCCGAATGTCGGCTTGAATGCCAACAGCGCAGGCGTGCTCTACCGCTTTGACGTGTCGTACGAAGTGCAGCAGATATTCCACTCCCGCGGGGCGAAATGAGCTGGCAGACGTGCTGCTGCGGAATTGTGCTGGGCGTCGCGATTACATGCGGAGCGGCGGAGCCCTCCTGGATCCGAAAGGTACCTGAAGCGGACCGGGTAAGGACCAATCCTTACGACGGACAGGCAGAAGCCATTGCAGCGGGGTCACGACTCTACGCGAACTATTGCGCGCAGTGTCACGGTTCTGAGGCACTGGGAAGGGGAAAAAGGCCGAGCCTGCGCTCCCCTGAGGTACAACAGGCGACCGATGGAGAGATCTTCTGGTTGCTCAGGAACGGAAACCGGCGCCGTGGCATGCCTTCCTGGAATTCCCTGCCGGAGCCTTCGCGCTGGCAGATAGTAGCCTATATAAAGAGCCTTGGGGACGGCCCCGCAAGCAAGCCGGTTCGCGAGACGGAAGGGACGCAACGATGACGAGTGTCAAAGTCACGATCGTCGCGCTGCTGGGTTTTCTTGTCCTGGCGGTCATGCTGAGCTGCGAAAGCGCCGGACAGGCCCCACAATTCAAAACCGATGTGGACGTGACTCCTCCGGAGGACACCATCGGCGAGCGCTTGTTCCTCGACACTCGATTCGCGCAATACTTTGCCGCTCACATGACCGGCGTCAACCAGCCGCTGCCCGTTGGAGATCCCGCGGTACAGCAGGTCGAGACGACAAGCGGCGTTCTGCCCGGTCCCTTCGCCGGGCAATCGATCAACTGCCGCTCCTGCCATTTTGTGACTGAGTTTCAAGGCGTTCCGGGTGCAGGCAACCGTACCTATTCGGACTTTACCACGCGCAGCCCGATTCCCCGGCCCATCGGCGGATTTGCCGAAACGCCCCGCAACGCCATGCACATGGTGGGGTCATTGCAGTCTCACCCCGGACCAACTCTTCTGCACTTTGACGGCGAGTTTGCTAGTCCGGAAGACTTGGTGAAGGGCACCCTAACCGGACGCAACTTCGGGTGGGCGCCCGATCAGTATCAGCAGGCGTTGGCGCAGATTGCTTTGGTCGTCCGCCAGGACGACGGATCAAGCCAACTGGCCGCTGATCGGACGGGAGGCCTTTCTTACGGCACCCTATTCCTGGGACAAGATTCACAAATTACGCCCGATCTGCTCATTCCCGCCCCCGACCGCATCGACGTCAACACTGCAACTGACGAGCAGATCCTCGACCTCGTGGTCAAGTGCATCAGTACCTACATGGGCGACTTGCTGTTTCAGCAGGATGAATTTGGCCGCTACATCGGGTCGCCTTACGACGTTTTTTTGCGCATCAATCACCTGCCGGTGCAGCCCAACGCCGGCGAGAGCATGGCGCAGTACAATCAGCGCCTGTTGCAGATCGTGAATGGCTTGACCAATCCCATTTGGGTAGATGGAACTGACGGGTCATTCAAGTATCACCCTCAGCCTTTTCAATTCGGTGCCACCGAACTCACGGGTCTGAAGATCTTTCTGGCAAGCGCCACCGACGGCTCGCAGCACGCCGGGAACTGTGCCGCCTGCCACCCGGCGCCGAATTTCTCCGACTTTGCTTTCCATAATACCGGCGCCACGCAAGAGGAATATGACAATGTGCACGGGGCCGGAGCGTTCATGAACATGAGCATCCCGTCTCTTGCCCAACGAAACGAGAACTTCGACAAATACATGCCGGCTACGCCAAATCATCCGAATGCCACGGAGACCTTCCGGCGCGGGGCTGAAGCCAGCCATCCGCTTTATGCGGACCTGGGCGTGTGGAACGTCTACTTGAATCCGGACATGCCAAATCCACAGGCGAGCCTGAAGGCGCTGCTGTGCGGGGCAGACCAGGATTGCTCGGTCGACCAAGGCTTGGGCAAAAGCGTTGCGCAGTTCAAGACGCCGACCCTACGCGACCTCGAAGATTCCGGGCCGTACTTCCACAATGGAAGCAAGCTGCGGTTTGGCGACGTGATCCAGTTTTATATCAACAGCTCTCAATTGGCCCGCGAGGGCCTGCTGCGGAACCCGCCGCCCGAGTTCCAGAACATGTCGATCAGCCAGGACGATATCGACGCTCTGGTGGCCTTTCTGCGTTCGTTGACTGAAGACTACGATGACACTTAACCGCAACGGAAGAAAATCCTGCCAATTCCGTGTGAGACAACTGGCCCTGTTGGGCCATCGAAGCGAGAACCCCTGGGCCGGTAGAGTAGGAGAGGAGCAGGAGATGGGTTCCTCTCCCCTCGTCGAACCGGACGTGCAGATTTTCCTGCTCTCGCAGAGACTGTCGCATCAAGGATGCGCAGGTCGGCCCGTCAGCAGGGCATATAACCACAGCAGGCCCATACGCTGAACCTGGTCCGCGATCGTCATGCCCGCAGGGGCCGGAAAGGCCGTTGGCTCGCGCCGACGCAAGTGCCACGTCAGCCGCCAGCGCACGTGGCTGTCCATTTGGTAGAAGGCCGGCCGGGCGTGGCCGTAAGCGAAGCAGTTCGCCCATCCTTTCGGGTGCCGATTCAAGCCCTCGATCAACTGCGGCAGCAGCGTGTGACTCTGGTCCGCGTTCGTCATCTCACGGAGCTTTGCCCGCTCGCGCGCCAGCGCCTTCTTCACAGACTCCGGATACTGCCATCATCACCGGACGCGTGACGGACCAGAGTTCGGCCGCCATCGCCGGAGTCGAATAACGGGCAAAGAATCCGCTGACGGGTCTCGAACGATCCACCCAGACTGACGCATCGGGGGATTATGCGCTCGCCGGACTTCCCATCGCCGGCACTTATCATAGATGCCGACAGCACATAAAGAGGGCTTTACGAACGCGAACCTGGCCGAGATCGCCCTCGCCGGTGGCACGACTGCCAAGTTGGGCCTTCAGCTCAACGTGGCGGGCGGCCAAACCAAGGTGACGGTGACCGAAGTCCCTGGCGAGGTCCGCGCCGACGAGCCGAGCCATTGGCTGAGGTTCTGAAGGCGAATGTTGCTAGAGGGCTGACCCCGGCCGGGAGATGTGAAAGTACTTATTGTACGCCTGGGTCCAGTCGCCCGAAATGTCGCGTTGAGCCTGTGAGAGGCTTACCCTTCCTTCGCAGACGAGCTGCCGCAGGCGATTCTCAAGCTCGTCTTTGACGTGCCCGTTCCACCCCGAATTGGAATAGGGTTCCGGCCAAACGTTTTGAAGGTCTGACGTGCCCCCAAGCGAGGGCGGGATCAGATAGTCGAGCTGGTAGTCCCTTGCCCGGGAGCCCGTGATGCCGTATTCGCGAAGCACATCCTGCTGGACCGAGGCGGGGATCAACCACGCTGGATCGTTGTCATCCGCGCTGCAAACATCCTTCTGTTCGACGGACCGAACCACTCCCGGCGTCAAAGCCCGGTCGGGGAAGACTCCTGCCGTGAGCGCGGCCACTGAGTATCGTTGCTGGCGCCGGTGATAACGGCTGCCCATGAGGGCCGCGAGGCCGAGCAACAACGCGGCGAATGCGTACCGCCACGGCGTTGCGGTTACCGTTGAGCGTGTGATAGCAAGCCAACGTCTGCCGGGCGAAATCGGTCCGCACTCCTGCAGGCACGCTCTGAGCAGGGCGCGAGGACCGTCGGCCGGCGGCAACTGAGGATCCAGGCCGGCATGATAGGCGTGGACAAACGCGCCGATGGCCGATTCTAGGTCGACGAAACGCGTGCGGCAATCCCAGCACGCCGCCAGGTGCGCACGCCCCTCATTGGCTTCGCGCGCCGACAGCTCGCCGTCGGCAAGGCGCACCAGAACTTTGTCCGATAGATGACGGTCGCTATGGGTCATGGCTTACCTCCCATCCGCGCGTGCCAGACGCGCCAGGGACCGCGTAAGCGAGTTCGATACGGATCCCAGAGAAATGCCGAGGGTCTGCGCAATCTCGCGATATCTCAAGCCCTCAGCTCTCAATCGTAGACATAGTCGATCCTGCTCGGGAAGCGCGCGGACCACGGCGAGCAGCCGCTGGTGTCTCTGGTACTGGATGATTCCTTCTTCAGGACTGAGGGCGGTATCACGCGGCTCGACCGCCGCCTCGTCATCAGGCGCCATCACATCCCGAAGCTTGTGGTTGGCGGAGCGTTGCTTCAAACCCAGGTTGTGGGCGACCCGGAAAAGCCACCCGCCGAGGTTGTGCGCGGGCCGCCCCTGTTGCAGGTGACGGAAGAGTGAAAGAAAGACCTCCTGTACCACTTCCTCGCCTTCTTCGATCGGCAGCCCCAGGGCGAGAACATAGCGCAGGAGTCGATTGCGAAACTGGTCGAAGAGACGGAGGACGTTTTCCTCGATCCTATCACCTTTGGCTTGATCAGCAGCAGTTCGAACGTAGGAATCAAGCACCCAGTCTGGGGGGGAATAGGACATAAAACGCGTCTCTCTGCTACACCGGCGATCTAAAAGTTTGTCGTGAGCCGGGCCGCCACGCTGCGCGACGGCCCGATGGCATTGCCGGAGAACAGGCCGCCGAAGTCGATCAGCCACAGGACGTTTGTCAGGTTTTGTCCGTCTATTTGGAACCTCATGTTGAAGCGGTCCGACTTGTAGATATCTGCACCCGCCGAGGCATTGACCTGAAAGGTAGGTTCGATTCGGCCGCTCGCGAAGTTAACGCGGCTCACAACCTGCGGGCCATACTCAGCGAGCGCCTGATCGGGGTCTCCTTCGAAGTCGAAGGGAAGGCCGCTGTCAAACTGAACGCCTCCCGCCAGCCAGAAACGGCGAGTCGCTTGGTACCGGAGTCGAGCGCGAAGGGTGTTGCGCTGGTCCTGAGAGTCGGGAAAATGGCCCGAAGCTGGGATCTCTGTGTCATCGCCAAGAAAGAGGCCACCCGTCACCGGGAACCATGCGTTGCCGACCGTGTAAGTGTAACTCGTAAAACCCGAAAATCGCCTCCACTCGGGCAGGTCGATCTTTCCTTCTGCGCCATAGATGATGCTCTTCTGGAACGTAATCGGAAAGCTGATGGTTGTGTTGTCGATCTGATCGTCATCGGCATAGTTGTTGACGGTCCGATAGAAATAGTTGCCAGTGAATTTGAGCTTGTTGAAGACGGCCTTGGTAAGACCTGCTTCAAAGTAGTTTCCTTCTGAAGGCTCCACTGGCAACTGAAGCGAGATCGGATTGAGAGTGGTGGCTGCCGTTGAGCTCGAAAGCAGAATGTTTTCGAAAGAAGGTGTCTGAAAGACCCTGTCGTAGGAAACATGTACCACTGTATCGGCGGAGCGGAAATAGTGCGCTATCGAGAAGCGTGGCTGCACAGCCTGCTTGTTCAACAGGAGCTGGTAATGGTCCCAGCGGACGCCGGCGTTGATGGTCCAATTCGGTAAGCTGATGAGATCCTGAACAAACGCAGATTGTTCGAGATCCGGTTTGTTCCCCGCAAAGGCGAAGTTAAGCGGTGTGCTCGGATCAAATTGGTCGGTATCCATAGGGATATCCGGGATGTTATATCTGAAGTTCTCGTTCAGGAACATGTTGTCTGATTCCGCGCCCACTTTCCATTCATGGTGACCGTGGTGGGCGGTAACGGTCCCTTTGAAATACGCTTCGTTAAACCAGTTGTGTTGAAAAACCAGGATGGGAGTCGAGAGAGCGTTGGACCAAAAGTGATTTGCATTGTTACGCACCATCCCGTCAAAATCGCCCACGACATTGGGCGAGAATATGTGCTGATAGGAGAAGGTTCCCATCGTCTCGAAGTTACTCGCATTCTGGAGTTGGCACGGCGGACCGGAAGTTTGTCCGGGCGCATGACACCACGTTTGCTGAATGTACTCATTGGGAAGTTCGTAGCGAGAGAGTTCGTGCCGGACGTTCACCCGGAGGCGATCCTTAGGCGTGAAATCGCGCTCATAGTGTAGGGAGAAGTCGCCGACAGTGCCGGTATTCGTAAAGTTCTCAGGAACCACGGGATTAAGATAGTGGCTGCTCATCCCACCGCTGGCGCTGCCGCTGAAGGTATTCTTGCCCCACCCGTAGAGCGCTTCTGCGAAGGCGCCGGCAGTGTCAAAGCTGCCGCCCGAAAGTACGACTTGGCCATGCAGCCCGGGCTGGGAATCTTGAAGGGTATTGACCTCGACCACGCCTCCCATCTTGCGGCCGTACTCCGCGGGAAACCCAGCAGTATAGATGCTTATTGACTGCACATCGTCCGCCCCAATTTCAGGGCCGAAACTTGGCGAGCGATTGTCGGTCAGAGGAACGCCATCGACCACAAACTGGGTCTGGTATTCCGAGCCGCGAGGGTGCAACACCGCGTTGCCCTCATACAGCCAGCCGGGTTGCGAATTCACTAAGTCCTGCAGAGAGCGACCGGGTATCGAGCTGAGCCGGTTTTGGATGAAGTCTGTACCGATCTCGTTAACGTTGCCAGGTTGATTGGGGTCGATCAACGTACCGGCGGCGCTCACGGTTACGGATTGACTCACCGTCGGCAGCTTGAGTTGGATTACGTATTCCTTAGGAATGGAGGAGCGAATCTCGACCGAATCGGAGACATCGGCGAAACCATGCTGTTGGATTCTGAGGTCGTATATGCCATAAGGCAGGCGCTGCACGTCGAGGGCTCCGCCATCGGTGGTGGTCAGAGCATTTCGATAATCATTCCCCTCGCTGATGATCTCAACCGTGGCCTTCACGCCCAGGCCAGAGGGATCGGTCACTTTGAGACGCAGCTCCCCGCTGTTGGTCTGGCCAAAGGCCGGTAGGGCGGCAATGCACCAGATAACGGTCAGCCTCTTCATAAGAAGCAACCTCCCTGGTTCGCCTGTTGATGTCCCGGCAACAAACCTCCACCGATCGGTGTTATTGGCAACGGACCAACCCTGTTGCGCCGCTGCCACATGAGCTATTCTCATTCCTACCTTCTTGTTCAGCCTTTTTCTGACGTGGGGAGGGAGACAATGTCAAGAAGTCGTTCACATGAAACGCGGCGATCGCCCTTATTATTCCTGGCGGTTGTATTCCTTATCGGCGGAAGCGGGTCCGCGCTGGCATGGGATCGTGGCGACATTAATGACTACCATGCGCGGAGAGCCGAGGTGGTGCGCCGCATCGGCAACGACGTTGTGGTTCTGTTCGGCGACAACGAGCGCGACATAGCTGCGTCTGTGACTGGTTTCCGGCAGAACGAGGAGTTCTACTACCTGACGGGCTGGCACGGGCCGGGCGCCAGCATGCTCCTCATTCCCAAAGAAGCAAGCGCCGGCGAACCGGCCGAAGTCGGCCAGGAGATCCTGTACCTCCCGCCGCGCAACCTACGTCTCGAGAAGTGGAACGGGCCCCGCCTCGGACCCGACTCGCCTGACGCCCCAGCGCAGACAGGTTTCGCCACTGTGCGCAGCACCAGCCTCTTTCATACCGACCTGTTGGAAGCGCTGAAGAAGTTTCCGAGGATTTGCACCGAACTTACGCCGCAACCCGAAAGCGGTGAGGAGAGTCTCCAGCAGGGAGAGGTTGCGAGTCTGCGGCAGATCGCACCTTTGGCCACTTTCGATGACCTGCGCCCTGCACTCACCTCGATGAGAGCTGTGAAGTCAGCAGGAGAGATTGGCCTCATCCGCAAGGCCGTCGAGAACTCGATTGATGCCCACCTTGCCGCCATGAAAGCGGTCCGCGCCGGCACGTGGGAATACCAGATTGCCGCGCTGATGGAATATGAGTTTCAGCGTCGCGGATGCGAGTGGCCTTCTTACCCCCCCATCGTGGGCTCAGGCTTCTACTCCACCGTGCTGCACTACAATTCCGATGATCACCAAATGCAGGCGGGCGACCTGGTGGTGATGGACGTCGCCGGCTCTTATAGCGGATACGCCAGCGACATCACTCGGACGCTGCCCGTGAGCGGCCATTTCAATGCCCGTGAGCGGGAGATCTACGACATCGTTCGCGGGGCACAGGCGGCGGCTATTGCTGCTGCTAAGCCAGGCGTCATCTTGGGCCGGGGTAAGAACAGTCCGCAGGAGGCGGCCTACGACTACATCAACGCGCACGGCACGGATTCGCACAACAAGCCGCTCGGCCCGTACTTTATCCATGGCGTCGGACACTCCGTGGGACTGAACGTGCACGATCCGATGAATCGCGACCAACCGCTTGAACCCGGCATGGTGGTGACGATGGAGCCCGGTATTTACATACCGGACGAGAAGATTGGTGTGCGGATTGAGGACATGATCCTGATCACTCAGGACGGCAACGAAGTTCTCACCAACCGCCTTCCGAGCGATGCGGACACCATTGAGGAGCTTATGTCAGGAAAATAGAGCCGCGGCCCGACGGGCACGATCACGGCCGTCGCGCCCGCCGGTTCTGGGATTGGCAGGACCGGAGCAGTGTGCTGAGAACCCGCCGGCAACATCAGCTCGCAGAGGGTGTGGGTAGCTTTGGGGGCGGAGTACGGCCGCAGCCTTCCTGTGGAGTTCGAGGGTACGCTCCAGCAATCCTTGGCGCAATGCGGACCCGTGGTGGTGGTTCGTACCGACCTCGCTCGCGGCGGGTACGCCCGTAGTTTTCCCTCGGTACCTTGGTTAGGAGCCGCTTTGCAAGAGAAATCGGCCTACAGTACGCAGTTGGTGGCGAGGTTCTCCGTGGTCCGGCGGTATGGCCTGTGGCGATCATTATGTTCAGGGCAATGTTGACTCTCCTCGAAACATGCGCGCGCCAGCGCCAGCCTGAACTCTTTGTTAGGTACTCCGAAGCGATAGGAATCGAGGTCACTGGGGTCGTTTTCATTGCACCCATTGCCCACGACCTTTCTTCCACACATATTCATATTGGCCCTCGGTGCACGGAAGCTTGTCGCAGGTTTCTTTCCCTGCTGACTCCGGAAGATAAAGACATCAAACAACGATGTTCAATTTCCCTTCCGTGTCGAATCCCCGAAGCAGCGGCCTTTGAAAGCTGTCATATGGCCGGCAACGGGGTTTGTCAAAAGGTTCTTTCAATCCCCAATCGCACCTGAAACGGTTCGACGGGGTGGAAAACGTCTGTGAATTTCGGCGTGGCTGTTTGCGTTATTCGGGATTCATAGGCGTAGTCGATGTCGTGATCACGGCGGTTAAGCAAATTCAGAAATTCGGCCGTAACCCGCCATTTTTCGTGAATTCTATAACCGACCCCCGCATTGAGCAAGGCCGTTGTCTTTGAGCGATAAATTGCGTCGGACGTCAAATAACGCGGGCCAAAGTCGCGCAGCCGCAAACTCGCGGAAAAGCCTTTGTGATCGTGCAGTGTGACGCCCGATGAAATCACCAGCCCAACCGCTTCGGGCACCCATCTGCCACCCGGGCTGCCCGGCGCCGCATCATCCGGGTCTATTTCGGTAAATCGGGCGCGGGAGTCCGCCATGTCAAAATCAAAGGCCCAATGCTCCAGTGGCGTGCAGTAGTTCGCCCATTCGACGCCATAGCGGTTGCTGGGCTGCAGTGAAGCAACCGTGCCTCCGGTGTCGCCGTCCTGCTGCAGTTCGGATTCGCTGTGGAGATACCATAGCGAAACAGTGCTTTGCAGATGCGGAACGGCCAGAGTGCGCACCCCGACTTCCGCGCCTTTGGTTGACACCAGGGGGGCGATTGGGGTAACAGGCGTTGGGAAAGGATAGTCCGGTGAAATCGGTTCCACCGTTTGCGTCGCGCCGCGCGCGTCGTTGCTGTGAAAACTGAATCCGCCCTGTGCGTAGAACTCCGTTTTGGACCACGGCCCGAAGACTAAACTTACTTTTGGTTCGGGCAGGAACTTTTTGGCCGAGCCGGAATTGAGCTCCGCAAAGTTGATCACCGGACTGCCAGGCAACTCGGTGGCGACATAAGGGGGAGTCAAGCTGGTGACATTATATGTTGCGTCGTCGCCCCGGAAGGCCAGGACCGAGCGGAATTTTGCCGTCCACTGGATTCTATTTTCGGCATAAAAGCCGACCAGCGTGTCCGTAAATTTATTCACATCCGTGTCCGCGGGCAGCACTGCGACCAGATCCGGATTGGTGGCGCACGCGGGAACGGGTTCGTCGTTGCAGGCGTTGATATCGTTCTTGTCAGTGCGAACCCGACCTTCCGTCCGGTAAAGGCCGTTGTGAACCCAATCGTTGCGGACCTGCAGGCCGAACGTATTTTCTACCCTGCGGCCAAACCAATTGCTCAAGATCGTGTGATGTGCGTCCAGTCCAGCCACCCAGCGCCTGTCCTGCTGTTCGAACTGATCGCCCCTAATGGGGTCATACAGGTAGTAAGTGAAATCAGAGAATAAATCGAGGTCATAATAAAATCCGTATGCCATGATTTGGGTCACGGAACTTGCGCCGTAGCGATGCCATTCACCCTGCAAACCATACCGCTGTGAATTGCCACCGTCAGTTGGGTTCAGGGTGCCGAAGAAACCGACGAGGGGCACGGCGTTATCGGCGA
Organism: Terriglobia bacterium; assembly: GCA_035578005.1. Taxonomy (GTDB): domain Bacteria; phylum Acidobacteriota; class Terriglobia; order UBA7540; family UBA7540; genus Gp13-AA77. The sequence goes on along the minus strand of DATJYK010000132.1, from coordinate 29,039 downwards.
TTTGATCGCTGGAGTTCCATTTTCCGTGGTAAGCGCGGGCCGTGATGCTGAAACCATTGGCATCTCCGCCCTGGCTGTAGGTTAGCAGGCTGTTGAATTTGTTATAGTTATCCGGATGCTTCCAAGGGCCGTCATCGTGATATGCTTCGCCACCAACCAGCAAATTGCCCGAGCCAAGCTTTTGCGATAGGCCGAAAACGGCCCGCCCATAGCCATACATGCCGCCTTCGACCTTGAAGAAGCTCTCGGGCAAGGTCTTGAAGAACACTAGATCGGCATTTCCAGCCGAGCCATAGTCGCCGACATCAGCGTAATAAGGGCCTTTCTGGAAATTCACTCGCTGCACAAACTCGTCGACGACGGTGTTCATGTCCGAATACCCCTCGCCGTGCGCGTGCGATGGTAGGTTAAGAGGCATGCCGTCGAGGAAGGTGGCGAAATCTGTGCCGTGGTCAAGATTGAAGCCGCGAAGAAAATACTGGTTCGCCTTGCCCCCGCCAGCGTGCTGAGTGATGATGAGACCGGGGATCGTCTCCATAATTTCTCCAGAACGAAGGATCGGGCGATCCTGGATTTCGGTTGCGCCCACCGTTCCCTGGGTGGCGGAAACGGCAACTCCAATGAGGCTGTCCTCGCGGCCCTGCACGTTGATCGTGGTGCTCACGGCGCTCACAGCCAGCGAGATGCGCAGTGGAGCCGGCGCCTCGGTGGTCCCTAAGGTGACGGACACTTCTTTGTTTTCAAAACCGGGACTAGACACGAGGAGTTGATAATTACCCGCCGAGAGTCCAGAAATAATGAAGGAGCCGTTCTCGTCCGACTTTGTCGTCGTTTGTACGGTACCGTTCGCGCTTAGAACCTGGACGGTAGCCCCGGCAATCACCGCGGCAGAGGAATCAACGACAGTCCCCGATAGCTGCGGCGGATAGGTCTTATCCTTCGCGACGACTGGCGGCTTCTCCTGCGCGACGGCCAAGACTGAAGTGAGCAGAATCGCTATCAGAAGCAGCGGCGCACCAACCGGTCTCGCGTCCATGAGCCTCCATAGCCTGAGTGTTACACTACGCAGAAAAGTGTTACGACCTGCGATAGTAACACGAGTATATGACTTATGCTACGAAGAATGTGGCCGGATTGGATTGGTACTTTGAGTGAGACAGCAAGGAAGGGGTTGGTGCGGGAGCCAGCGCTACTGCGCTCCCGCGCTCGTTACCACCAATTGGCCGTGATTGACCCCGCGAAGACTCAGAATTCCGTTGGCAAAATCCCGAACTTCTCGGCTTCGGCCTTTGATCACAACTACTTCCAGGCAGTTATGGTGGTCCAGGTGCACATGCATCGCCGAGAGTACCTTCTCGCCGAATTGATGCTGCGCTTCAACTAGCTTTTCGGTGAGATTTGGCCGGTGGTGGTCGTAAACAATGGTGAGAGTTCCCACAACCACCCTGTTTTGGTCAATCTGCGCCCCCAGTAACCGATCCCGGATGAGGTCGCGGATCGCCTCGGAGCGGTTGTCATAGCCCTTTTGCTTGATAAGATCGTCAAACTGATGGAGAAGGTCACTCTCCAGGGAAACACCGATTCGCGCTAACTCTCCCATCCACCACCTCCACCATCGAATGAAGACTGGGCGTCATCTCATCCTCCGCAAGGACCTGGGGGCAGTAGCACGATCCTCCCACGCATGTTACCATCTCAAAAGGAGGCGTTACTGGGAAGTCTCCATTGGAGTTTCGCAGCAAAATGCGATTTCAATTTCAACGCCACTTGAGCATGCACACCAGCCTGAGCACTCTGTTTGGCGACTCGCCTGGCAGCCTTGGCCATCGGGTCATCGCCATCTATGGAATCGTGTTCGGGATCAATCTTAGCGCTTGGCTGTGGGCCGCGTTTGCCTTTCATCATTACCCCGTGCTCCTGGGAACCGCGCTGGTCGCTTACAGTTTTGGGCTGCGGCACGCGGTCGACGCCGACCATATCGCGGCAATCGATAACGTCACCCGGAAATTGATGCAAGACGGCAAGCGCCCGGTAGCCGTTGGATTCATGTTTTCGTTGGGGCACTCGACCGTGGTTGTCCTGGGAGCCGCGGCAATTGCCGGTACGGCGCTGGCTCTCCAACATCGCTTGAATCCTTTGCGCAACATCGGGGCAGTGGTTGGCACGCTCGTCTCGGCGTTTTTTCTATTCGCGATCGCGATTGTCAATCTAATTGTCTTGCGCTCGGTCTTTCACGCCTTTCAACGCGTCCGGCGTGGCGAACCCTACCTCGAAGAACAATTCAACATGCTCCTGGCAGGCCGCGGATTTCTTGCCCGCCTCTTCCGTCCGCTGTTCAGGTTGATCCGGCGCAGTTGGCACATGTATCCCCTTGGCTTCCTCTTTGGCCTGGGGTTTGATACGGCAACCGAAATCGGCCTGCTGGGAATCTCCGCCGCCGAAGCCTCCCGAGGGCTGGCATTCTCTGCCCTCCTTGTTTTTCCCGCACTCTTCGCGGCCGGAATGTCGCTCATCGATACGACCGATAATATTCTCATGCTGGGAGCTTATGGATGGGCGTTCGTCAAGCCCATTCGCAAGCTCTACTACAACATCACGATCACCTGTGTGTCCGTTATTGTGGCCCTCATCGTGGGCGGCATCGAGGCACTAGGTTTGCTGGGCGGATACTTTCATCTCCAGGGCAAGTTGTGGGATGCCCTAACCGAACTCAATGAGAATTTCGGAACTCTCGGCTACCTCATTGTGGGAATCTTCATCCTGAGTTGGATGCTGTCAATCGCCTTCTATAAGTGGCGTCAATTCGACGAGCTTGAATTTGACGCATGAGGACTGCCCATGTGGCGGGTTCTGATTCGCGTCGATCGTTTGCAGACCCAAGGAGTCTCTCGCTTGATGCCATGTCCGGATTTCAGTCTACCGAGCCGCTCGAAGGGCTCTTGCCGTCGATCGCAGGCTTAGGGCGGACTAGCTGGAGGAGAGCCCGTCACCGTGTACTCAATGTACAGCGTTTTATCGCCATTGCGCTCGGCCGCTCCTGTTGACCGCCATCGACAGTAGTTGTCATCCGCATCGCACGTGGCGGCCTTCGGATCCGGTGCTGACAAAGGGGGCGGGGCAAGAAATCTCCTATACCACGAGCCCGGGTTTTCAATCTGGGCAGATTGAGGAACCCCACCATGAGACCGATCTTAGGGACGGTCGCGTTAGGAATCGCCGGTCTACTTCTTCTGCACCTGACCTGCGCCCAGGCGCAATCGCCCAAACCGCTGACGCTGTCTCTTGAATGTGACTCAGGCTATTGCCCTCTGCTCCAAGGCGCGCCGCAGACGGCGGGGATGCGAAGTGGCTTCGTTCGCTTGAAGCCCGGAGAGACGGTGGGATGGCACAGCACTACCCAGCACGAAGAGGCGCTCGTGATTCTGCGTGGGCGCGGAGAAGCCAGGATTGAGGGCGAGCCAGCACGGCCATTCGCTGCGCCAGCCATGGTTTATATTCCTCGGGCCACTCGCCACAACGTTGCCAATACGGGGAACGAGCTCCTCGAATATGTTTACGTTGTGGCACCCATTGCGGCGCCGCAGCCCAGCCACAACGAGTGACAGAGGCGGGATTTCAAGAAGCTTCGCTGTTGGCTCAACACTGATCCGCAGCCATCAATTCGTCCGGCCACGGGACAGTGTAACGGTTTGCTGATTCCCTTCTGGTTGGGTCCAGGCCAGAAACATGCGCTCTCCACTTCCAAGCGCAAGGGTGGGATAACTGATCGAACTGTCGCTGCCGGGTATGGGCCCAGCCAAAGACGAGCTCCCGTCCGAAGCGATCTGAACCACGTAGGCTTGAGTCTTGTTCCAATTGCCGTTCGCGCTCGGCGCACGCCCCTGGAAGACAAGCCACACCGTTCCATCGCTGCCAGTCGCTAACGCCGGATGGTTGGGATCCAAGATGTCTCTGGAGATGTCGCGAGGCTCACTGAACGACCGGGCGCCATCGACCGAACGGGCAAGCTGTATCCGTGGCCGTGCGTCAGTGCCTTCCGTCATCCAGGCAATGTACAGATCGCTGTTCGTTTCGGCGAGGGCGGGACCGGAATCAGGGCAGCCGTTCAATTTCCAGCCATCGTCATGAACTCGGACGGGCTCCGCGAATGTCTGGCCGTCGTCGCGCGAGATCGAGACCACTATATCGCGGATTTCTCCCGGAAACACGCGACGCCAAGCCACAAATACTTCACCGTGAAGCCCAAAGGCAAGGCTTGGGCGGCAGCAGGGACAAGCCTCTTGGGCCACCCGCACATTGCGGCCAAACGTGGCACCTCGGTCAATCGACTTCGCAAGGTACACGGACGAGGTATCCTGGTCCGGGTTGGAATTGTCGCGTTCGTCCAGCCAAACGACGTATACATGTCCATCCAGACCGACGCCGATCGATGCAAAGCCTCGATAACCGCGACCGTCTTTGTCGGAGACTTGCACGGGCTTATCAAAACTCTTACCCCACGAGAACGACCGGGCCGACATGATTCGTCCCGGGCCCTCTTCCGGCATTTCCTGCCAGAGCGCGTAGATTTCAGCCCGAGTCATCACTACCTTGGGGCTCTGTTGGCCGTGAGAAACAATAGAAGCATCTCCGCCGCTGATGGGTAAAACAGAGGGCCCGAACGTGTCACCTCCATCCTCAGACATCACCAGTCCCAGCCGGGACTTGGAATTCTGATCGTACACGGCGTAAAGGTACAAAGTCCCGGCTGTATCGACCGCAAGCTGTGGGTCCCATGAGGAGGCTAAACCCACCGTTTCGAGCACCGGCCGGGGGTGTGCCTCAAAGACGCACGCCGGCCTGCGGACAGACCTGCCACAGGAGATGGCGATGGTGAGTACAGTTGCGGCGATTAAGGCTAACCGGAGAAACTTGGCGGAGTCTTCCATCACTGGCCATCCGTTCTGCAACGACTGGCGCTGGTCTCTCAAAAGCGCACCTGAAATTGCGTCCAAACGTTGATCGGCGAACCTGGGAAGATCACTGTAGGCGTGTTGCCGGACTCGAAATAACGCCGGTCGGTCAGGTTCTGAATGTTTACCGCTATGCGATAGCGATTCTCATGGCCGTGGGAGCCACCAAAGGCGTAACTCACTGTCGCATCTAGGCGCCCATAGCCAGGCAAAACGACATCATCAGACGGGTCTACGTAGCGGTAGCTGCGCGCCTGAAGGCCACCTCCGAAACTCAGGCCCCTCAGCGGCCCATGCTGAAGCTGGTAGACCGTCCAGATGCTGCCGCTGTGGCGGGGAGCATTTTGGAAGGTGTTTCCGACCGGATACACCGGGTCAGCGACGATCCGCGCCTCGTTGAAGGCATAAGCCAGCGTGAAGTCCCACCCGGGCAGCAGCCGTCCGGAGGCGTCGAACTCGATGCCCTTCGACTCGGTGGTGCCGATCTGGATTGACGCGAGGGGGTCGCCGGGATTTGTGATGAGGAGATTGGAGGCGCGAATGCGGTAGAGCGCCACCGACGAGGAAAGCCTGCCATGAAGTTCAGTGGTGCGAACCCCGGCCTCGTACTGGTGGCCGCGCTCCGGTTGAAAGGGCAGCCCGCCCTCGGTGAACTGGGCGGCCAGTGTCGGACTAAAGCTCTTGCTCCAGCTCGCATAGAAGGTCACCGGCTGAGCCGGCTGATAAGTTAGGCCAATGCGCGGAAGCGTGGCCACATTGTGCTGGCGGTTGTGGGTGTCATACACCAACTCGTCGTATCTTTGTGTGAAGTCTTCCAAACGAGCCCCGGCAACCAGCTTCAGGCCACGCGCCAAAGTAATCTGGTCCTGCAGGTACACGCCATGCGACATGAGCTTCGTGGTCCCGTCAAGCGGGAAATAATCGGGGGAGGCCGGGTTGAAGAACTCTTGTGCGAGTGTAGCCTGATCGGGAAGGGTCACGCTAAAGGGAACCGGGTTGTACAGGTCAATCGGTGGCGCGTCGTCGTAAATAGCATCCTGCACGACGGATTGGCGGCCCAGTTCAAATCCCGCGAGGAAATTGTGCTCGACCGGTCCCGTCTTGAAGATACCGCTCAAGTCGGTCTGCCAGTCGTAGAACCGGAGCGGATAGGCGGCGTCCTCTGAAAATCGCGCGAGGGTTCGATTGTCGGACTCCAGGTATCCCACGCTCGTATCAAGATAGTTCCAATCGACGAACGTCGCACGAAATCGGCTGCGCGCCACCCACCGCTGGCCGAACGTGTGTGATACGTCGGCACCGCCGACCTCGCTCTGGAGCTTCGACCACTGCCACGGCTCTCCATAGTAATTGCTGATGGGTACAGGCGCGGGACGGTCCCCAAGCGCAGGAATCCCGTAGTCGGTGGTCGTCCGGGCGTGGAAATACTCGATCAGAAAGCCGACAGTGGTTGAGCCGGTCGGCTTCCAGGTTAGCGCCGGTGCCAGAAAGTACCGCCGGTCGTGGAAGTAGTCGCGGAAGTTCGATGAGTTGGTGAACTCCCCGTTCAGGCGGTAGAGCAGTTTTCCGCTGCTTCCGATTGGTCCCGTAAAGTCGAACGTCGGACGAATGCTCCCGAAGCGGTCTACCTGGAAGGAAACCTCGCCGTGCGCCACGGGCAAGGGCTCCTTGGTGATCAGAGTCACGATGCCGCCTGACGCCGCTCGCCCGTACAGCACCGATGCCGGCCCCTTGAGGATTTCGACGCGATCGACATCCGTCGTATCCGAAGGAACCATCCCGTCAAAGGCAAACCCGTCGCGGTAGTAGTTGCTGAACACGCCGAGGGGAAGACCGCGGATCGTGAGGGCGTTACCGATATCCCCGGCGGCGAGTACGTCGCGATTTACGCCGCTAATGTTTTCGGCTGCGTCCGCAAAGCGGATGTCCTGCTGGCTTTCAATGAGGGCCTGATTGGCCACGCCAATCCCCTGCGGGATCTCATTGAGTGGAATGTTAGTCTTTGTTGCGGTCGCAGACTCATCCGGCCGGAAGGATCCCACCTCCGCAGTGACCGTTACCTGTTGGCCCGGCCCCGCCACCTTCAATGCGATGGCGACCTGCACTTTGCCTTGTCCGGCGAGGGTGACGCTTTTGTGCGCCCCCACGAAGCCGGACCTCTCGACGTCCACCACGTACCCACCCGGGCGAAGGTTCCGAAAAGCAAAAGCCCCGCTTGCGTCTGTCCTTGTCTGTTGCAAGCGCACGCCCGCACTATCGAGCAGAATGGCGGTAGCGTTCGGGAGTGCGCCCCCGCGCTGATCAACCACTTGTCCAGTGATGATTGCGGTGCCGCCTATCTCCTGCCCGCCTAGGTTGGCCGCCAGAACAAGGCCAATGCTTATCCTCAGGCCGCTTCGAACGATTACCCCCGATCGGCTTCCACACGCATTCCTCAAGATGCCGCACACAGATCGACACACAGACACAAAGCCTCCTCGTCAAAAGGTCTCGAGACTTTTTGGGTTGAGGGTTTTGCTACGAACGAGGCGGCTGATCGGGAGGGGCGATCGATCGAGCGAGAATCAACCGCTCGCTGAACGCTTCCCTTTCATCAGATACTGCGGACGGAACGAGAACCTGATAACCCGCTTCGACTTCCTGGGGTGCGAACGGACGGATGAAGGTCGGCCCGGTCTGGTTTGAACTGCACATGCACGTGTCGTGCGACGAGTTCGAGCCGTGGCAGGGCATGGTCTCATGCTGAGATTTCTGCTGGTCATGCATCGGGCACATCGGACCACAGCACGCGCAACAACCACTCTGCGAAGCGGGAGACACCAAGCTCGCGACCGCTCCCGCTGGTGTGGCGAGCATCACCCCCAGCAACACTAGCGCTCTTAGCACTCTCATGCTAAAAGGCATCTTATCACAACCGCAGCAGACGAACGGGCGGCAGCGGCCCGACGATCCGCATCCCGGCAGCGTCTACGAACGCATCGTGAACTCGCGTGACGTCCGCGCGGTTTACGAAAGCAGCGACGTGCAACTCGTGCCTGCCACGGATGACAAGCCGTTCTTCAACCAGCACACGCGCTGGTCTCGAATCCGCTGGAACACCCTCGTGGACCTCTTCTCGCAGGCGAAGCCGATGGGAGCCCGGCTGGCGCTCGAAGATGAGCCGATTGCGGAGGTCACGCTCCTGATCCTGCTGCTCCAGGCGGTCGTGATCGCGGGGCTCTGTATCCTCGCGCCTCTTGCGGCTTTCAGCCGCCGCGTACTCGCCGCTCCGGGCCGCTGGGCCTGGCTTGGCTACCTTGCCGCATTGGGCTTGGGATTCATCATGATCGAGATCGCGCTGTTGCAGCGGTTTCTCCTTTTTCTGGGCGAGCCGATTTACACCTACGCGGTGGTTCTGGCCGGGCTGCTGGTGTTTACTGGCGCCGGTTCCCTGGCGGCGGGCAAATTCGCGGCCGAGCCTGGCCGCGCGCTCCGGCGCCTGCTGCCGGTGGCTCTGGTTGTCACGCTTGCCACGGCCCTCGTAACTGCGCCGGTGTTCCGGTTGTTCCTGGGGGCTTCGCTGGCCGCGCGAATTCTCATCGCCCTGCTGCTGGTGGCGCCGCTCGGGTTCGTGCTCGGCATGCCCGTCCCCCTCGGATTACGCCTCGCCATGCAGCAATCGCTGGCGCTCGGCTCCTGGGCCTGGGGCGTAAACGGGTTCTTCACCGTCATCGGCACCGTGCTGGCCGTGATGCTCGGCATGATGATCGGCTTCTGCATGGTCATCGTGCTCGCCTGCGCCGCTTATCTGGGAGCGCTGGTCGTGATCGCGTTGCTGCCGCGCGCGGCCTCCGAAGCGGAGGATGTAGCGTAGTGGCTCGCTTTCAGCCTTGCGGCTTTTCAGGTCGTTTGGCTCCTTGTACTGCTTCAGGCGCTTTGGTAGGAAGGGGCCGGCGAAGGCAAACGGAAACGCCGCGGGGCTTGGGAAACGAGCCCTGCGGTGCGCCAGCTCAATGAGGGCAAGCAGCGCGCTGTTAACGACATTTGGGCTGTTTCATCGCTACTCCCGTACTGGCAAAGGGCTCAAGATCATCTGCAAACCGCCGCATCAGCCGGGCGAGATAGCGAAGGTCACGCTTGCTCCACTTGGCGAACAGTTGGGTCGCGAGTCGTTGGCGGGCCGCGTCGATGGCGGCTGTCACTTCGCTGCCTTTGGCAGTGATGACCGCTTCGCGCACCCGGTTATCGGACCGTGAAGGGCGCCGGGCGATCAAGCCGAGGCTATCAAGTTTAGCCATCTGCCGGCTTACGGTGGTGTAATCCCTTCCAACTAATTCCCCCAGTTCCACCACCCCAACGGGGCCTTTGTGTTCGACGGCGATCAGCAACGGAAACAAGGCCCGGTCGAGCTCGACGCCGGCTTCTCGAAGTAATGCGCTGTCGCGTTGCGGCCTGTTCATGAGTCCCACCAGGTCAACCAGCGCGCGGTGAACCTTGCGCATTTCTTTCTGCATTGTGCCCGTCTATGGAGATTTTAAGGAGCCGCTCCCCGCCGATGGCGAGATTCTGGTGATTGTCAGCGCCGCCGAGCTCAGTAACATCGTTAAGGGCAGGGCCTCCGGCAGGCATTACAGTTCACATGAAGAGCTTCCTTTTGTGGCGGGGATTGACGGCGTGGGCCGCCTCGATGACGGCCGCCGCGTGTATTTTGTGCTTCCGAAAGCGCCCTTCGGAAGCATGTCGCAGAGGGCGGTGGTTCCGCGTTCTCAGTGTGTCGATCTGCCCGATAATCTGGACGATGTAACCGCCGCAGCCATCGCAAATCCCGGCATGTCGGCATGGGCGGCGCTCAAAGAGCGGGCCAAACTCGTGGCAGGGGAAACGGTGTTGGTTAACGGCGCAACCGGTGCGGCGGGCCGGCTGGCCGTTCAGATCTCGAAATATATGGGAGCAAACAAGGTGGTGGCGACGGGTAGAAACACGGAATCGATGAAAGCAGTGGCTGCCTTGGGAGCTGATGTAACGATCCCGCTCGGTGACGCCGGCGATGCCTTCGAGGATGCCCTGAAGGAGCAGTTCAGCGCTGGAATCGATATTGTTTTGGATTACCTCTGGGGGCAAAGCGCCCAGCGGATTATTTTTGCCGGGGCAAAGGCGGGAAAAGACGCGGCGCCCATCCGGTTCGTACATACCGGCGCGATGAGCGCACCGGAGATTACGCTTCCCAGCGCCGCCCTGCGCTCCTCGGCCATTACCCTTATGGGCAGCGGCATCGGCAGCGTTCCGCTGGACCGAATGGTGCAGTCCATCGACGAATTGATGAAAGCTGCCGTGCGCGGCGGCTTCGAAATCCAGACTAAGACGTTTCCGCTGTCCGAAGTTGAAAAGGTCTGGCGGACTGCCGGCAACACCATGCCACGCGTTGTCTTTGAGATCGCCTAGCTACCGCAGGGGTAGCGCCGACGTGCCGTTGTTTGGCATGCAGGCGCCCTTTGCGCCTGCCTCGGTCGCATACATAGCCAAAAGCGCGTGACGCGTTCGCCACCGGGCGATGATGAAAAGCCGTCCGCCTGTCATCCTGAGCGTTCACAGCCCACGAGCTGCCCATAATTTGCAGCAACTCGACGGCAGGACCGTTTTACAGAATTCAAAGGACTTACGCGTGGAGTTACTGCAGAGGAGCCGTAGGCGACGAAGGATCTCTGTATTCGACTGATTCTAAAATACAGGGATTCTTCGCTTCGCTCTCTCGAAAAGCACGATCTAGTCCTATTAGAATCAATGAGATACTTAGGACCGTGTTTTTCATCACCTTCGGTGGGCCGCAGGCCCATGGGGACCTCAGAATGACACGGCCCATGCTTTTTTTCATCATCCTGATAGAGCGAAAACCCTCGGTGGATCGAGCGCAGCAGGACGTTGGTATCAATGAGGTAATCCATTTGCCAGGCGTCTTCGCGCCCGTAAGTGTTTCGCGGCTGAACGCCTCATCGGAAAGTACTTGAATGCCAGCGGGCAGACTCTCGACGATCTCGTCGAGCATTCTCTCTAAGTCTTCAGGGTGTGCGGGTGATTGAATGGAGTGGCTAACATGCTCCATCACGTACCCGCGAAGCAGCGTTTCCACATCCTTGCCCTGGCTCCGAGCTTCAGCACTCTACCGCCACCCGCGGCGGATCGTGTCCGTCCGGCTGACCATCAGCGATTTATCCGGCGGTTAGACCTGTGACATGGTCTTTAGGTGAGGAAAGGACGATCGATGCCGCGGTGCGAATCACACCGTTCTTTGACTTAATCTCTTGGTTGAGCAGATGCTCCAGATGGGGGAGGTCTCGTGCCCAAACCTTCAGCAAATAGGGAAACTCACCCGACACATGGTGGCACTCCTGAACCTCCGGCATTTTCAGAACGGACCGGACAAACGCGTGCTCGTTTGCCTTGCCTTCCACCAACACGTGGACGAAGGCGCAGGTGGTGTAACCTACCGTGAGCGGGTTGATGAGGGCGACGTAAGCGCGGACGTCTCCCCGCGCGCGCAGTTTCTTCAAGCGCTCGTTCACAGCCGAAACCGAGAGGCCCACCCGTTTTCCGAGCTCGGCCAAAGATTGAGAACAATCCTCCTGGAGGAGATTCAGAAGTTGTGCATCCGTTGAATTCAATCTGGTCCTCGCAATGCTTGTCGAACTGTATTCACCCTGTCAGTAAATTTTACTAACATTTCCATGATATGCAGCAATTTTTGTTGAAGCTGAGGAGGAGTTACCCGAATGATACAGCGAAGAGAAGCACAGATGCCGCCGCCACAGCCCGGCGACAAGCAAGCCATTCAAGACCTGACCCAACAGTGGCTCTGGGCGATGCGCAACAAGGACATCGCAAGTCTCACCAATATGGTAACCGAGGACGCGGTATTCCTGCCACCCGGGTTCCCACCCATCCGAGGAAAAGAGGCGGTGGAAGCCATGTATCGGCATTTCTTCCCGCAATTCATCAGCGTCGAGCAATCGGCAGAGGTTGAAGAGGTCGAAGTCGTTGGTGATTGGGCATTCACCTGGGGATCGGAGAGCCTCCTGCTGGTGTCGCAGGCCGATGCTGCTCCGACTCGGATGCAGGGCAAGGGAATGAGCATTCTGCGCCGGCAGCCGGACGGATCGTGGAAATTTGCCCGGGGTATCAACAATTCACTGCCGCAGAAAGAACGCCAGGCACGCTGACGATCCGCAATATGTGTTCGACCCGAGCTGAAACGGATCGCGACCAGGGAGAGCGACAGAAACCGCTGGTGAACGATACCAATCCGACCGAAGTCACGTCAGGAACGCGCATTGTTGACGGCTTCAGGAGGCTGCAGTGCCACTTTCCAAACGAATCTGGGCGCTTGTACGAACCTCGCTTTTTGCAGCAACGTTTATGGCTTTCTTCCTCCTGTACCTCCCGTGGGATTGGGCGATCAAAGGGCGAGCGGTGAATTATGCAGGCACCGGTTCTCTGCGGCTGCTCGCAGTTGTTCCACTGCTTCTCGGAGGCTACGTCGCGCTACGATGCGTCGTCGCATTCGCCTGGACCGGCTGGGGAACGCCGGCGCCCTTCGATCCTCCGCGCAGGCTCGTGATCTCGGGTTTCTACCGGTACGTGCGGAACCCGATGTACCTCGGGGCGATCCTGTTCGTGATCGGCGAGACCACGCTTTTTGGGCTCCGTTAATGTGGGTCTTGTCTATGCGGCGGCCTTCGGGATATGCTCGGCGCTTCTCGTCGCTCTCTATGAAGAGCCTGCGCTACGCGCGAGATTCGGCGCCGAGTACGAAACGTATTGCCGCAACGTCCCGCGCCTCATCCCTCGCCTGACGCCTTGGATTCCCGTGAATGAATCGCCGAACAGCCGGTAGCGCATCTATAATGCCGCGCCCACCGGCCCGACCGAAGGTCTCGACAATCCTATATCAGTCTCCCTCGCCGCCCTTGTGCCTGGCAGGAAGCGGGTTGGCGGCGCAGCGGTGTGGTACATATTAGGGGACAGCCAACCGGTTGACGTACCGTTGACGCATATTGCGTGGTGAAGCGATCTTCGGTGAGCACGAGAAGGCAAGGGAAAGGGGCGGAGACCTTCGGATTGACATAGGTAGGCTGTCACCAGCTTTCCCTGTCACACCACCGTACGTACGGGTCCGTATACGGCGGTTCGGCGGGTGAGGCGATCAGCAGACCGTCAATCTCGGAATTCCAAGCGAGTCGAAGTAGGCATTGGGCAGTGCCACCGCGAGGGCCGGGCTGTGAGCCAGCCGCCACGGGCCATGGGCACTCGCGGCCGTTCGAGCGGCCAGGATCGTGCCCACACCCCGCTTCCGCAACTCGGCATAACGCGCCGGTCCTCGTCTCCACTGCTTCCAGATTGCCGACCGGAGCCGGCGCCGGACCCACTCCTCAAGGCTTGCGAGCACCGAAGGTGTCTGGCATTTCCCGAAATAGCCGATCCAACCCTGCCGATATTGGGTTAGTTCGGTCGCCATTCGTTCCCTGCTTCTGCCTCGTGTCCGTTGCGTCAGTTCCCGGACCTTCGCTTGGAATCGGAGCACCGCTTTCGGCGCGATCCGCCGCTTGGGCACCCGACCCGACGTGAAGCTAAAGCCCAGAAACTTCCGCTCCCAAGGTCGTGCTACCGCACTCTTCTGCTGGTTCACCTTGAGCTTGAGCTTCGTGGTGATGAATCGCGTTAGGCTCCCCATCATCCGCTCTCCGGCCCGTCGACTGCGGACATAGATATTGCTGTCGTCCGCATAGCGCGCGAACCGAAGACCTCTCCGCTCCAACTCCCGGTCGAACTCGTCGACCACGATATTACTGAGCAAGGGCGACAGGGGGCCGCCTTGCGGCGTTCCCTCGTCTACCGGACTCACCAGCCCGTTTTCCATCACACCTGCCGTGAGAAACGCCCGGATCAACTTCAGCATGCGCTTGTCGCTGAGCCTTTCGGCAATCTTGGCCATCAGTTTGTCGTGCGAGACCCGATCGAAGAATTTCTCCAGATCAAGGTCCGCACACCAGCGATAGCCTTCAGCGATATACTTCTGCGCCTGTTCCACCGCCTGATGAGCCGACCGCCCGGGCGAAACCCGTAGCTGTGTTCAGAAAACGTCCGGTCCCATTCTGAACCACGGGTGTTGCCGTGGCGGTGAGTGCCACCAGAGGTGCCGGACGCAATTGGGGCACGTGCTTGCCAAGCATCCGGTAATCCGGCCGGAAATCATGTCCCCATTGCGAGATGCAGTGCGCCTCGTCAATCGCGATGAGCGACGGGGGTCTTCTGGCAAGCATCTCCGGAAAACCGGCTACGCGTAGCCGCTCCGGAGCGATGAACAGGAACTGCAGCTTGCCGATGAGGTAATCTATACAGGCCTGACGCAAGTCGGTGCGCGGCCGGCCGGAATGGATGCGGTCAACAGTGAAGCCCTGCTCTTTGAGCCTGGCGACCTGATCCTCCATCAGAGCGATCAGCGGGCTGATGACCAGCGTGGTACCACCGCGGGCGATGCCCGGCAATTGGTAGCACAGTGACTTGCCGGATCCGGTCGGCATAACCAGCAACACGTCCTGACCTTCGAAAGCCGCGCGGCAGACGGCTTCCTGGTTCGGTCGGAACGAGGAGAAACCGAACGCGCTGTGCAGAAGACCCGTCAGGTCGTCCGTTGCCACCAGCGACAGTTGATCGCGCCCAGTCATAACCAAGATCGTACCCAACATACAATGCACTCGGAAGGGCCCTTCCCCGGTGGCCTCGCTCTGGCCAACGCCAATTCAAGGACTCGTGGCAACGATATCCCCACAAAGCGGACTCGCGGCACGTTTATGCCTTAGCGTCTCTCCCCCGGGAACGTCCCTCCGGCGGAAACAGAGGGGTTCCGGGCGTCAGCGCGGAAGAGATATGCTTCATTTCGGCAAGGATATTCTCAAAGTGACAATGATGATGATGATCTCTCGCTGCGTCTGCTTGCGACGTGCGGGGTTCTTCTGCTGGTCGCCGTGCTGCTGCCGGTGACGGTTGTGTTGGTAACAGGGGGGTGGTGCGGCGGGGTTCCGTGGCGGCGGCTGTGCTTGTTGGGTGGTGCCGCTGTTGTGGGCTGTGCGGGGTGGTGGAGGGTGGTGACTGAGTATGCCGTGGAGCCGAAAATAACGCGAAAGACTCTGCGACAGTCGGGCACAAACCGATTGACACGGCATCGGCATTTCAGATATGCGCCGGCCAGCACGCAGATGTCGGTGGCGGCGCGACCGTGAATCGCGGGCCTTCAACGGCACGAGCGGCTATGGGAAAGAAAAGCTGCAGCCCGAGAGCAACGGACGGCATCAAGCCTCTACGAAGAACCGTCACGGACTTGAAGGCGGCGTTCGCTTACCAGCGGTCGGATCTGTCGGGCTGCGGCAGACCTTATGACAATGATTGAGGGGAAAGCGGTACTTAGGCCAGAAGGTGTTGCACCAGCCTGCCTGGCGAGTCGCTCTATTTGGAACGTCGCAAGCGTAAGATCTCCGCCCTGCAGATGGCGGGCAGCCCGGAACGGTCGAGATTGACTCGTTCTAAATAGCCCTGGCACTCCGAAATGCTGAGGTCACTCCGCAGGCTGTATGAAGAGCTAAAAAGCAGAGCACTCGTCCGCGACAGGCCAACGGACATCAGGTTGATGAGGGTCTGGGACGCTGCCCCGTATTCCAAGAAGAGGTGCAGCGGCTGCAGCGTCTCGACAGCAGCCCACGTTCCAGCAGAACGACGCGCAGGACCTCAGAGTAGAGGCGCGTGTATTTTACGTATTTGTACCGTAGCTGATCCTCCAGATCCGCGAAGAGGTCACGTATCGCATCGTTCACCTTTCCGACGTCACTCCCGGACTTGGACCACTGGATCTTGTTAGCGACGAGTTCCCTGAGTGATGTTCCCCGCATCCACTGGTTAGCCAAATAAGCGTAGTACTTGTAGGACGACGTCTCCGAACGAATCATCAATTCCTCGAACAGGCCAAAAATCTGGAGTAACCGGTCGCATGAGCCTTGGGCGTAAGGGTTAACAGGAATCCATGTTCGAACGTCGGGTTCGGCACGGAGACGCACAGCTAGGGCTTCCAGTCGCGCCGGGTGGACGTAGAAGTTGTTCGTAAAGACCTCGTCCGGTAAGGTTCTCTTAAAGTCCGCAGAAAGCTCGTCAATACGGCAAACTGCTCTCTTGTTGCTTCATCAGCAGAGTCGGCCATCCGCCTGCCTGAACCGAGAAACTCTGCGTAAATCCTTGCGTACGTCATCTCTGCCCAGGCTAGCTCCCTTGACTCCGCGGATTGCGGCGGCTCCTGGATAGCCTGGAGAAGCTCAGCCGTGCGTTCTCTTGTGCTCACTTCGAACGCCGACTCTATCGGCGCCAGCCGATCCGTCGCCGCCGGCCGCTCCCAATCCTTTCCGTGAATGCAGAAGACGTTACCGTGGAACTCCTTGGAGAGTCGCCCGGCCCGGCCAACAAGATTCCAGAAGTCGCCTTTTGCCATCGGGCCTTTCCCACGGCCTCTCTGCGGGTTCTCTACAAAGATATTCTTAGCCGGCAGGTTCATGCCCTGAAGCAGCGTACTCGTGCAACACACGAACCGCAGTTTCTTTTCTCGCAGCAACTCTTCCAGTCTTCCTCTAATAATCTGCGGTATATTGCCGTAGTGAAAGGCAACGCCTTTCCTAACCAATGCTGCGAGGCGATACTGGTGGTGGACCTCTTCCCTCAGGAAGTGAGCGAGGTCCGAGAGTTCTGGATCATCGCTCTCAGCGCCGATTTGATTGGCCATTTCCAAAGCCGTTTTGTCCGCGATCGCCCTTTCACTGCAGTAGACAATCGACGTGTCGTCCGACTTCGTGAAGTGAACCGCGAACTTCGCCATATACGATGCCGAGGATCCTCGAAACGCAAATGGGAGTTCAACCTCTCCGAGCGCCGCTGACTGGTCGTCGACTACCAGCTCCATCCGCGCCCGACGCGGTCGCCCCGAAACATGGTGCACGTCAATAATGTTCTGAGTCACAGGACTAAGGTGCTCAATGAAGTGCTGCGCCTGCTGTTGCCGCCCAAATAGGTGAAGCAGCACTTCCGGATTGGATCGGAGCGGGCTGGAAAAGAACAGCCTGGCGTCTGGAAAGCGACTGAGCGTCATCGCGAGCACGCGCTCCAGGGTTTGCCCACAATCTGATTCGCCGATCTCATGCGCCTCATCCACTATGACGGCATCGATTTTCAATCTTCCATCGCCCGAGGTCAGCAACGTCGCCAACCGTTCCTGTGTGACGACATAAAGTAGCTTCGCGGTCTGTTCGATATCGTCCGGCACTGTGGGCGATGAGAGTATCCGAACGGACGGCAGATCGTGGTCACGCAAGAGCCTGACGAGGTCAAACGTAACCTGGCGAATCAGAGCGCGAGTCGGCACTATGAACGTGGCAATGTACGAAAGCTCATCTTTCAGGCGCCTGATGAGTTCTACTTCCAGCGTGAACGACTTCCGGGCCGGGAGCCCGCAGGCTACTGGGAAATGCTCCAGCATGTGCGACCGAGCCCTTTGATCGAACCCGACAAACTGAAAACGGAAGCCGACTGGATTGAAGCCGGAAAGAGAGTATTCGATGAAGCAGACGATCTGCACCTGCGCACCTTCGACCCGAAGTTGATAGCTCTGGCCAGGAGCCGCGAGACTTACGAGCAGACCCATACGGGGCCGTATCCGGACGGAACTGTGGACGCCATACGGTGGGTACCCACGGAACAGGGGGTCGCCCTTTCGGTTGCAAACTGCAGGAATTGCCATCTGCTCACCCTGCCGGATGGCGCCCGCGTCCCCGGCGCTTCCACTTTTGCTGAGGTAACTCGCACGCAGCCCTTCAAACACCTCAACCCTCTGATCCTCAAGATTCAGTTTGCAAACCGCGTAGTGCCCGCTGCAACCCCGTTTTTCATGGGCCCGCAGCCCCTTGGCGCCTGGTTGTACCAGGCATTCGGAGTCCCGTGGAAAAAGGACGACATCCACGAGAGGCTGAAGACCATAACGCTGGATGATGCCGGGGCGCTATATGCCGGCTTCGTCTCGAGCGGCGGCGTTCCTCGGTGGAACGGCAGCCTGTATCACGCGGCCAAAGCGCCGGATCTGATTGGCATCCAGGAGCGCAAGTACCTCGACCATACGGCCACCCATCTGATGCGTTATGCGGCTACGGTCAGTTTTGCCGAAACGACCGATTTTGGTCCGTATCATATGCTCTCTCCGGACACGACGAGAGTTCAGGCGAGACTGCCGGATGAGGCACTGTACGCCCTCGCGTTGTACATCTATTCGCTGAAGCCTCCGCCGAATCCCAACCGCTTCGATGACCGAGCCAAGGCGGGCCAGAGTGTCTTGGAGCGCGAAGGCTGCCCGATGTGTCACACGCCGCCGCTCTACACGAGCAACAAGCTGACCCTTGCCCCGGACTTTACTCCGCCCACGGACGTGCCAGCGAATCTGGACATCCTGCCCGTATCGGTTAGCACCGATCCCGGCTTGGCCTTGAAGACCCGCGAAGGGACGGGCTATTACAAGGTGCCTTCGCTCAAGGGCGTCTGGTATCGCGGGCACTACCTGCACGACGGATCAGTGGCCAGCCTGGAAGAGACGTTCGACCCGGACCGCCTCAACGACACGCATATTCCGGGAGGGTGGAGCCAGTGGTGACGATTTGTGAATCAAAGATGGCGGCGGAGGTGTTTCGCCGCACCGTCCGCCGCCGAGCCCAAGCGAGGCCACCGTCGTAAGGTCAGGAGGACTGACGAACAACGGATGAACACGCCAAGCATCGGCAAGCTGGTTCCGTTCAGCGTATTAGACCGAGAAGCCGCAGAGCAGGGGCCTTGGCCCGAGGCCAAGGTCCAAGGGAGATGGAAACTTGGCTCGAGGCTTAGGTGGGCTGTAGCATGTCGGGAGGTTTAAGCTCGGCAAGCTATGGTCGTTGATACCTTGGTGCCTTGGTGCCCGTCGCAGAGCATGACTTCGGTTGCGGCGATCCAATGCTTGGTGGCGAGTGGGCCTGCAGAAGGCCCAGCTCGACCCCGCCGGAGAGTCTGGGAAGTGATTGCCAACCGAGCCGAGCTTGGGCCCATTCCAAGCGAGGGGAGTATGGCATGGCAAAGCGAAGGATGTCTACCTTTGAGCGATTGCGAAGGGGGAAGAAATTGAACCGGCGCGAACGCCGAGAGTTGGAGAGATGTCTGGAAGCTGAGGGTGCGGAGTTGCAGGTTGTGCATCCGAACGCGGCCGGCATTGATGTCGGGAACGAAAGTCATTTCGTGGGGGTCCGCCCGAGGGCAAGTGAACCAGCCGTGCAAGAGTTCGGATCGTGGACGGCGGACTTGGGACGGATGGTGGAATGGCTGAAATCGCAGGGGGTGAAGACGGTGGCAATGCAGTCCACCGGCGTGTACTGGATCGCGCTGTATGAAATCCTGGAGCAGGCGGGCTTCGAAGTTTACCTGGTGAACGCGCGGGGAACCAAGAATCTGCCGGGACGGAAGAGCGATGTTCAGGAGTGCCAGTGGCTGCGCAAGCTGCACACTTACGGCCTGCTGCGGAATTCGTTCCGGCCGCCGGAGCAGATTCGCGGCGTCCGGACCCTGTGGCGGCTGCGCGAGCGGCACGTGGAAGAAGCCGGGCGAGCGGTGCAGCACATGCAGAAGGCGCTGACGACCATGAATGTCCAGCTGGCCAATGCCCTGAGCAATTTGGGCGGGACGACGGGGCTGGCCATCCTGCGGGCGATTCTGGCTGGGGAACGGGACCCGCGGCAATTGGCGAAGTTGCGGGACTGGCGCGTCCGAGCCAGCGAAGAGGAGATTGCTCACAGCCTGGAAGGGAACTGGCGGGAGGATGTGCTGTTCGAGCTGCAGCAAGTGGTGGAGGCTTACGATTTTCTGCAGCGCCAAATCGCCGCCTGTGACCTCGAGTTACAGAAGTACCTGGCGGCGTTGCCCAGCCGAGAGGTTCCCGGAACCCAACCGGTTGCCTCCCCCTCGGTCGCGGTCGAGGCCCGTCCCCAGGGCCGGAAGGCCAAGGCCAAGCGCCCCTCGAAAGGTTCCCCGAGTTTCGATTTAGCCCAGGAACTGCGCCGGACGATGGGCGTGGACCTGATGACGATTGACGGCATCAATGTGATGACGGCACAGGTCATCCTCTCCGAGATCGGTCCGGATTTGAGTGCCTTTCCTAGCGAAGCGCACTTCAGTGCCTGGTTGGGGCTGGCGCCGCAGCGCGACATCAGCGGCGGGAAGGTGATCGCCCAGAAATCGCGGCGGGTCAAGAATCGCGTGGCCAACGCCCTCCGCATGGCGGCGGAATCTCTATCCCGTAGCGAGTCCTACTTGGGCGCCCGCTACCGCCACCTGAGGGGCCGCCTCGGCGGACTTAAAGCCATCAAAGCCATGGCTCGCTACCTGGCCTGTTTAGTCCACCGGCTGTTAACCAAAGGACAGGCGTGGGTCGATCGCGGCAGCGCCGAGTATGAGCGCAAGCGCAAGGGGCGCGAGCTCATCGCCTTGCAACGCCGAGCCGCCGACCTCGGCATGCGGCTAGTCGCAGCATAACCCATCTAGACCACGACACGGAGAATGCCCAACCGGAAATCAATAACTTACGTCAAGTTTCCGGAGAGTTCTTCGATGCAAAGCTATCTCGCTGTCCGGCGCGTCACGGTGCGGACACCTCTAAGAGTACACGGCGGCGTGCCGCCTGGTCCAAAGCCGGGTGCTCACAGGTCCGAATCGACCCTTACCTACGCGTTCTTCTACAGTGAAACAGGTGGGAGAACTATTTCCGCGTCATCCGCAGCTCGAAGATCATCCGCTCTTTTCCCTGGTCATCGATCAGGAAATGGCGGTGGATGAGAACCCGGCCGTCGTCCTCAAGATGCGCGCGCGCGACGCTCTTGCGCCCGGCATGCTCAGTATCGAGAGGAGTGGCCCACAGCACGATGTCCTTGCCGTCGAACGTGCCGTCGCTCTGGCGAATTGACATCGCGGTACGCCGCGAGTCGAACCACACGGTGGTGAACTTATTCGTCTTGGAGTCGAAGCCGGAGATTCCGGTGCCGGTGCTCTTCGTTCCGTCGGCATTGAAGAACGTGAAATCCGACTGCAGGAACTTGCCGTCCTGGATCATGTACTGCTTGCACGTCCCTTTCGTCACGAGCGGCTTTCCTTTCGCCGGAAAGAACGTCTGCACGAAGTCCCAGTCCCCTGCAAATTGCGCGAGCAGCGTCTGGCCGGCGCCGGGCCCGTTCGGCGGCTCATATTGAACGTGCGTTTGCTGCGCAAACGCCGCGGTGGCCATGAGCAATATCGCAGTGATCGAGTTCGTCAGGGCACGCATGGGACGCGATGATACACGAGAAACAGCGCCCTGGCACACGTTTGCGGGGCGCTGGTTGCGGCAGCTTGTCCACAGCGCTTCGATGCCGGAAGGCAAGGAAGAAGCCGACGGACCAGCAGCGCTACTTGCCGTCCGAACAGGCGGACGATAGCGCCGCAACGGCAATCGAAGCCGCTTCTCAAGAATTTCAATCGTACGGTGCTCTCTCTTGTGGGCAATCATGTGTCCTCTCCATGACATACGGCGCTAAGCTCTTTGTACCCAACCTGCAGCCGCCCGGCGCCGAATGTCATGCGCTGAGATCGGCAGCCGAAGGCTGTGGGCGCTCAGAATGTCACCTTTCCTGAAAATTGAAACTCGCGCGCCGGAAGCTGATTGGTGATACCTGCCAGCGGCTGCCCGAATCCGGGGCCCGGCGTCGACCCGTTGCCGTAGGTACCACTGTAGCCGACGAAGTTGGCGTGGTTGAAGACGTTGAATGCCTCCGCGCGCAGATCGAGACTCATGCGGTCGCTCAGTGCGAATTCACGCGCGACAAAGGGCGAAACGTCGTAGATCAGCCTGCCCCTGCCCGTGTTCCGGCCGATCACAACTCCGTCGATGACGGGGCGATCGGTCTCGCCGCCGTTATCTCCACCATTCGCCGTTCCGGTGACGATGTTATACGGCAGTCCCGAGGCCAGGGTCGCCACGCCGCCGAGCCGGATCTTCCAGGGCGCAGTATAGATTCCGCTCAGCACAAACCGGTGGCGCTGGTCGAAGATGGCGTTGCCGTTCTCAACCGCGCCGGTGAAGTTCGGGTCGTTCGGGTTCTGGCCGGGCACGTCAGGATCGACGTTATTGACGGCATGCGACCAGGTATAGCTCGCCAGCATGGAGGCCCCCTGGCTGAACCGGTGATTCAAGTTCACGTCCAGCGCGTGGTAGTAGGCATATCCGTTGTTCACGTCGCTCTGGATGAGGCCGTACGCAGGTTGAGGGCTGGTGGCCATCATGGGATTGCAGGTCAGGCCGTTTTGTTGATAGAACCAGATCCAGTAGGGTCTGGTGCAGTTCGCGGCCTGCGGGCTGCGCATCTCCCCCGGCTGGTTGCGAACGAAGGGCGCGGGCGCGTCCACGTCGAGCGGGCGGTTGATCTTCAAGCTGTGAGAACCGACGTAGTCCACGCTGAGGACCCAGGAGGGCTTGATCTCGCGCTCGACGCCGAACGTCCACTGCTCCGTATACGGGCTCAAAAGCTGGTCCGGGTAGCCCACGAGGGTTGACGTGGGGAAGAATTGGTCGAGGAAGGCGCTTTCGCCGGGCCGGATGTAAAGGCTCCGGACCGGCGCCGTGGCACCCGCCGGAAAGGCAGGCAAGGGGGCTTCAGAAACGCTGGCAGGGAAGCCGATCTGGCCCGGGCCGGCCGTGTAGTTGAAGACTCCCGTGGGTCCCGACAGGGCGTAGTTCGCGGCATTGTTGTCCACAATCTGGGAGTAGTAGATTCCAAACCCTCCCCGGACCACCGTACGCCCGTCGCCGCGCACATTGTAAGCAAACCCGATCCTGGGCGCTAAATTCTTGTCTGAATCGGTAAACGTCTGCTTTTCATAGCGCAGACCGAGGTTCAAGGTGAGATCGGAGCGCACGCGGAAATCATCCTGCACAAAGAGCGCCCAGAGCGTGTCATCCACCGTGTAGGTGGCATTGCCGTAGCTTTGGGTGTAACTCTTCACGTTATCGATGTCGCTCAGATACTCCGGGCCTTCGCAGAACGTCAGGCTTTCGGTGCACGTGTTGTAGACGAATTGGCCAAGGAAAATGGGGCCGCCGAACTCCTTGCTGTCGCCGCCGCTGTGGGCGCGGATCACGTCGCCCCCGAAGGTCACGCTGTGTCGCGAGCGCGTGGCAGAAACCACGTCGTTTATCTGGTATTGACGATTGAGCAGCAGGGCAGACTGCGAAGTGCCCGATGTGAAGGTGCCGCCGGTGGAGATCGGAACCGAGAACTGCGTACCATAAACCACCGGATCGAACTCGGTGATGGGCGACGCTAGTTGGAACTGCAAGTGAACGTTGTTGAGCAGGTTCGGACTGAGCGTTGCCGTGTCACCTAGCGCCACGGTGTAGGTGCGCCGCCGGAAGATGCGATCGACACTCGGAAGATTGTTCCCGCCCACGGTTCCGTTGGGATTGGTGTCGTAGAAACTGTCAGCGTTGCCGCGGAAGAACAGACTTTGCCTGTCGCTGATCTGATGATCGAGGCGGAACAGCGCCATCCAGTCGCGGTACTGACCAACGTAGTTGCCCGGGGCAACGGGTGAGGTGACAGGCGAGCTTCGATTCTGCCAGCTATATTCGCCCTGAGCGAAAAACTGCGTCTTTCCGTTCCTGCCGATGGGCCCGGACAGTCCAGCCGATGCCTGCGCCAGAGCGTCACTGGTCACGTCGTTGCCGCTCGAGGCCGAGGTAGGCGTAAAGCCCGACAGCTTGGCCTCCGCCCCTGCCGGCCGCCCGATACCCAACAACTCACCGTGGAACTGGTTGCCGCCGCTCTCGGTGACAATGTTCACCACGCTGCCGGCGGTGAGCCCGTACTGAGCTGAAAACGCGTTTGTGAGCACCGTCATCTCCTCGACGGCGTCGAGGGGTACGTTCGTCATGATCGTCTGGCGCCCCCACGTGTCGACCGCGTTCGCACCGTCAACCTCGAACCATGTCTGGCGGCGTCCGGTGCCGTTGGTGGTGAAGAGATCCTGATTCATGAAAGCGTCTCCCTGGTTAAGCGCGGGCCGATTGGCTGCGTTCAGCAGCGGGAGATAGGTGATCCTACGGTTCAGCAGGGGCGTATTCTCCATCTGCGGCGCGCTCAGGCGGTCGCCGAGCTGGGGTTCGTCGGCGCGGACGTCTCCGGCTACTCCCGTTACCGTGACTTTGGTCTGGCCGCCCGAAACGGCCAGTTGAAGGTTCAATTGCGCGGTTGTGCCTGCCACGAGCCCGACGTCAGTCAGATTCGCGTCCGCAAATCCCTGTTTGTGCGCTGTCAAAGTGTAGGTTCCCGCAATCGGCAGCCCGGCGAGTGAGAACGCGCCGGAGGCGTCGGTCTCGGTGGACCGCGCAAGACCTGTAAGTTGATTTTTTGCTGTAACTTCCACGCCGGCAACGGCGGCTGAACTCGGGTCCGTCACCCGTCCGGTGATGACCGCGGTGTCCGGAGTTTGCGCGCGTCCGGCTGCGACTCCTAAGATGAGCACGGCTACAATGCGACTGGCGATTCGAAGCATGAGATCCCCCAGCTCCTTTATTGGCTTTTGAACTGCGCGAAGCGCCGCGAGTTAGATCGCTCGCATCAGCCGTGAGGAAAGTTTGCGGGCACCCGATAGAAGTTAGACGGTTGAAGCGGAGATTTTCTTCCCTGCCGTTTGTTTGACCGCGCTCGTAGCACGCCCTCCCGGGGCGATTGAGTACACGGACTATCAAAGAACCTTCAGAGAAATTCGCCTCAGACGGCGGTCACCCCAAAAGCGGTTCTCAGTAGCACTTCGTTTACTCGGGGCCAAAACACTCTTCTCGGAAGTTTGTTCCCGGCGGTCTCTGAGACCTCAGATCGCGATTGACAGCCTGGTGTAGAACCAGCAGCGTGAGCCTCCTCGAAAGGCATGGGAACGTACCGTTTCCTTTTGCAGGGCGTCCATTCGACATATCCGAGACGTGCCGCCGAATCCGCCAGCCCAAGATTGCTGTTGGAAACAGCCTATGTGCTGAACTACGCGCCAAGCCTCCATCCAGGAAGATCGGCGCGATGGTAGATCTCGGGCAAGCAGCCTGGCCACAGTGTCGCTGAGTGCCATTTCCGGGGCGGGTCATTCTTCTTGCCACGCGGGCCCAGCACTGCAATAGCAGGCGTGGCCTGTATCCAATTCGAGGACTCGTGGCAACGATATACTTGCAAATTCGACTCGCGGCATGTTTATGCCTTAACGGTCTTTTTCAACGCAACCCCCGCCCTCTGGAAACAGGGGACTTCCGGCGACCGGCGCGGCAACGATATGCGTTATTTCGGAAAAGATATCCTCAAAGTCACAGTGGTGGTGGTGATGATTATGATGATGTGATGATGATGATTGAGGATGGATCGATGAATGATGATGATGATGCACAGGCGGATGCTAAGCCGCGAAGGACGATCTGCCAGACACATCAGGCGCTTCACGAGGGCGCCATCGATAGAGCTGCCTGCCGAGCGACGGCGCGTAAACGGTCCATTCCTCGTCCTTCGGGGCTTGGTCGACTAAGGTCCACGCCTGCTCCAGCCGCGCGTCCAACAGGTCCATGATGGAGACTGCCAACGCTTCCGGCAGCATCGGCTGCTTCAGCGCGCCTTTGTCGAGCTCGCCGTGATGACTCACGATAAGGTGCTGAAGCAGGCTCTTGAGTTCGACTGGGAATCTCTGTAAGCGTGCCGTATGCCTGTCAAGTATCTCCAGGCCGAGCGCGACGTGCCCCACGAGCTGCCCTCGCGTGGTGTAACCCAGCCGACGCGACACTTCCAACTCCTCCACCTTGCCGATATCGTGCAGAATCGCCCCGGCGATCAGCAGGTCCCGATTCAGCCGCGGGTAGCGCCCAACGATCGCCTCTGCTAAACCGCAGAGACTGACCGTATGCTCGAGGAGGCCGGAACGGAACGCATGATGAAGACGCATGGCTGCTGGAGCTACCTTCAACGGCGTCGCGACGTCGGCGTCTTCAAGAATGGAGACCAGCAGGACCCGGAGATTCGCGTCCGCGACCGACTCGACGAACGAGCGCAACTCAGCAAACATCTCGTTAGGATCGCGGGCCGAAGCAGGGCAGAAGTCGGCTTCCTGGAATTCTCCTTCCTCGCACCGCCGGACGCGTTGCACGATCAGCTGCGGCCGGTCGTTGTAAAGCTCGATCGTGCCGCGCAGCTTCACGATATCGTCGCGGTCGAACAGTGAGGATGTCGCCTCCGGTGTGTCCCAGATCTTGGCGTCGACCTCACCCGTGCGGTCAGCCAGCACAATGTGCAGGTACACCCCTCCGTTCCGCTTCGGCTTCAACTCCTTCTCCCGGACCAGCGCCAGGAAGGTGACGATGCCGTCGCGCGGCAGGGTGGCAATGAAGAACCCTTTATCAGCCATGTTCACCTCGCTTTCGAATGTCTCAGAACAGCGCCAGTTGGCCCGACGGGCTGGGGGTGGTCGGCGCCCGGCGCGAGCCTTTCCGCTTGGGGGTAGCTTCGAGCGCGCTCCCGAACATCAGGAGTTGCGTAATCACCGATGGCAGAGAGCTCGCAGGCGCTACAATCTCCTCCGGCTCTATCTCAACCGGGGCAGGTTCGCTGGCGACGACAGTCGCATCGGTCGCGCGCACTCCGAATACCTCCCCTTGCTTCTCCACGAGTTGCTTCCACACGGCATCGGCACTCTCTCCGATGCCCTTCTCAGTCACCAGCTCACGCGCCATGGCCATCAAGATGTCGTCGCCTTCATCGATGGCCTGAAGCCCGTCGCTAGCGAATTTCCCCTCCATCGCCAGAGAAACGAGCAGCTTCTTGCCCATCAGACGGAGGCACGCCTCCTGCATGGTCTCGGCGTAGTAGAAGAACTTCACGTTGACGTTGTTCCGCTGCCCGATCCTCCACGATCGCCGGCTTGCCTGGCGCAGCGTATAGATCGAATAACCCGTTTCGTAAAAGAAGATATCGGGGAAAGACCAGAGGTCCAGCCCGGTCTGCACCAAACGCGGATGTCCGATGACCACCTGAACGCCAGCCCGCAGTTGGCGCTCGTACCAAGCCTCGCGCAACTCGGGAGCGACTTCCGTAGTCAACACTGCAACCCGGATTCCTTCCTTGGCCAGGATGCGTTCGAGCCGCCGCGTAACGTCACGCTTCTGGGTGTAGACCGCGTAGACCTGGACCCGTCTCCCTCGGTCAAGTGACGCTTTGACCTCTTCAACCAGCCTCCGCTCCTTCGCATAAATGGCGTCCTCGTCCAGGTCTCGTGTGGCCGCGATGAGAAACGGTTCGCGACGCTGGGTTTCAGGGTTGAATTCACGACCGATGAGGTTCCCAAAACCGAAGGGCCGGTCAGGATAGGCCAGCAGAGCGTTCAGCGCCACACTGATCACCGATTGGTTGCCGCGATGTTCGCGCAGCGCTTCCTTGATACCCTCTTCCAGATCCTCATAAGCCTCTTTCAACGGCGGGTCCATCTCAACACTGACAACCTGCTCCTGGTAGGGAGGGAGAGCATCGGAGATATCCTCGAGGGATACAAACGCCCCGAGACTCATTAGGAAGCGGCCGAACAGCAGGGGAGAAGCCCCCGGCCGGTGCCGGACCCGCTTGGTCACCCTTGCCTCAGAACAGGCGTTGTCGGCGGGCTCGATCACTGTGATCTCTTCGAGTAGACCGTAGGTCTCCGTGAACGCGCGGATTCCGGCGTCGCCGTACTCAAAGCCTTCCTCGAGCATCCGGGACGGTCCAAGACGAAACAGGATGTTGAAGAGTTCGTCGGCGTAGCCGCCCAGCAGGGTTCCGGTCAGTACCGCGATGTGCTGGGCGCACGAGGCCAGGGTTCCGAGCGCGTTGCCTTGGGCCGTGTCGCCCTTCAGTTCGTGTACCTCGTCGGCAATGGCGTAGTCGAAGAAGCCGTCGCCCATGTAGCGCCCGATGAAGTCCACGGGAGCAAAGCGCCGCGTTTTGGTGCCATCCGCCTGCCAGAGGGCGCTATACAGCGGCCGGCGAGTATGGTTTGTTCCCTCACCGAGACCCGTGCCCAGCAACTCGCTGAGCTTGGCCTTCTTGAAGTCACTCGCGAGTAGCCGTTCGTCATCCTCGCCGATGTAAACGGGGGCCCCGCTGTCCGAGTTAACGACGCAGCCTTGGTAGCGACCGCTGCGACTGACCCTGTAAGCATGACGCCAGAAGTAGCCGAGCTTCGCTCGGTCGCGGCCCACCACAAACACGACGGAACTCCTGCAAATCTCGTCCCAGCGCTTGCGGGCCGAAGGGGAGCCCTTCCGCAGGCGCAGTTCGCTCAGACTGGTCTTCAACCCCTCGCGCACGATCCGGCCATTGCGAAGTTTGACTTCATTGACGCCGTAATGGCTCTTGGCGTTGGTCGGTGTTCGTAGTCCGTCGATGAGGAACACGCGAATTCCGGTAAGCGTCAGCAAACTCTCTCTGGCCCATTTTTCAACGAGTTGAGGGGGAACCATGGCCAGAGCGTTGAATCGCCGCCTTTCTGCGTGGGTGTGGACGGCGCCCAGTGAGATCAGGGTCTTGCCCGTACCGCACTCGGCGATGACAGCGCCGGCGCGAGCCTGTTGCCAGCGCCGAACGAGGCCCATGATGGCAAGCGTTTGGGCCGCATAGGGCTTTCGAAGCAGCTTGGCGATCATGGGTGACGGCGGATCGCCGACACCGTGCAGCGGGGGAAACGATTCCAGAATTCTCTCACCCAATTCTTGCGTGAATGTCCTTAAATAGTCCGAAATTGAGTCGGGTATAGGCACAGCACTCTCCCTTCTTGAGAATTCAGACACACTTCAATGCTTGGGATTCTGCGGGTCGGAACAAACAATGAACCTACTGTGGTCAGGCGCGCGCCGGCGGGACGAGTGCGGGTTCGAGCGTGGCGAGTGGTATTTCTGCTGTGTGAATGTAGAAGCTGGCGTGTTTCGGAGCT
>DATJYK010000131.1:0-80945 GCA_035578005.1 Terriglobia bacterium | reverse complement strand
TCAAACGTGTCTTCATAAGGCCTGCTGTTTCTGTAGCTTATGATCACTACCCCTTGGCGGTGCGGGTTGCGCCGCACTGTCGGAAGCCACACGGAACGTCTCACTCACGTGCAGCCTCTGGGGGAGTGGGGAGCGACTGGTTAGCGAGCAATCCTGAGCGGACTTATGAGCGCGTTGATAGATCTTCGCCGCACTTGCTTGAGCGGAGTTTTTTGCATTACGCTTGCTCGGCGCTGTAGGTCCCCGGGGCGCCGTTATGAGGACTTTATGAAGAAACCAGCCCGCCTTTGCCGTCTCCTCGCCGCGGCGGCCATACTTGAAGCCGGTTGCTTGTTCGCGCCGACAGCAGCGCTATCACTAGTGAAAGACGCTTCGCGGGCAGCGCAGGAAGCCATGGATCGCGACCTCCTTGAGGTCACCATCCCGCGGTTAGAGGAGCTGTATCGGACCCACAAGTACACGGTTACCGAAGTCGTTCACTGGTACATGGCGCGCATTCAGAAGTACAACGGCATCTACCGCGCGGTGCAGACCCTGGACGCATCAGGCGCCCTCACCACCGCGGCTCGCGAAGACGCGGAAGCCAAAGCGGACGCTCCCGGCTTTGTGCGCGGTTCCTTGTGGGGCGTTCCGATTCTGATCAAGGCGAACACCAGCGTGAAGGGCTTGATCACCACCGATGGATGGAAAGGCTACATGATTCCTGGCAACGAGTTGGTGGCGCCCAAGGATGCCACGATCGTCGCCAGGCTGCGCGCGGCCGGAGCCGTGATCCTGGGGCAGACGAATATGCCGGACTTCGCCGCCAGCGACACCAATCGCAGCACCGCTTACGGGCGAACCGGAAACGCCTATGACGTCCGCTTCAGCCCTGGTGGTTCGTCAGGGGGGACGGTCACAGCCGTCACCTCAAACTTCGCCTTGCTTGGCACCGGAACCGACACGGGCAACTCCATCCGGATGCCGGCTTCCACCAGCTCCGTCGTTGGTGTCTTTCCAACGCGCGGCCTGGTGAGTATCGCCGGCATTGCGCCTCTCGACTGGCTGCTCGACAACACGGGGCCCATCGCGCGCGACGTGACGGATGCCGCCATCGCTCTCAGTGTCATGGCCGGCCAAGATGCCCTCGATCCCCGCACCAAGGATTCTGCCGCGAAGGCTCAGCCGGGTCCCTACACTCAGTACCTGAAAGCGGATGCGCTCCGTGGAAGACGGTTCGGCGTTCCTGCCTTTATTCTCGATGGAGTGGGCACTCCATTCCAGGGTATTCGCGCCAACGAGTCTGCG
This sequence comes from Terriglobia bacterium, assembly GCA_035578005.1. Lineage (GTDB taxonomy): Bacteria > Acidobacteriota > Terriglobia > UBA7540 > UBA7540 > Gp13-AA77. The sequence goes on along the minus strand of DATJYK010000131.1, from coordinate 79,658 downwards.
GCCGAGGTGACGGCAGACTTAGCTGCGGCTCGCATTCCGCTGCGACCAGAGACCCGCGAGGCCTTCATGAAAGCCCTGATAGGGCTGCGCACGGCCGGTGCAACTGTCGTCTTCGACGATTCAATCCTCCCCGCGAGCTTTGCCCAGACCGTGGCTCACGTCTACACCATCCCTTACATCCGCGAAGGAACGGAAAAGTTCTTGAGCGAATACGGCCCGCCGCAATACCACTCGGCCGAAGAATACCAGAAGGCCGTCGGGTCTCCTTTGCCGGCAACGATCATCGGCGGCGCGGACCAGACCGGCGGAACGGACAAGCAGCCGCCCGTCCAAGCATTGATTGAGAGCGACCCGCAAGCCGACGCCGACTTTTTCGCTCCGCGGCGGAGGGCGCTCGAAGCTTACAACCAGGCGCTGGATAGGTTTCACCTCGATGGGCTCGTCTACCCGGCCGCACAGATGCCTCCGCCGGATGAGACCATGCCGCAGGATGGGAGCATCAGCGGGGGCCCGCATAGCGACACGGCGTGGGTGAACATGATCGGTGTTCCTTCGGTGGTTGTTCCGGGTGGGTTCTATCCGGACGGCCTGCCGTTTGGATTGGAACTGTCAGCTCGACTATGGAAGGACGGTGACCTGCTCGGTTGGGCGTATGCCTATGAGCAGGCCACACACCATCGGAGACCGCCCGTGCTCGTCGAAAAGGGTCTGCTGCCCGATGCGAGATAACAGCGCTGCTGGGCGCCGCTCAGTCTGTTCTCTTTCGTTTCTTGGCGCGCAGCGGCTGGTAGTGGAAACCAATCAAGTAGATATTCTTGCCCTTGCCGTGCTTCGCGACCTTGAGCAAATCCAGGACGCCAAGGAATCCAGATTCCCGTGCTAGCTCCGGAGTGATATCCGGAAATCCGATGGGTTCGATCGAATCCACCAAAATCTCGCCGTCTTCCATGCGGTATCGGCCACCCACCTTGACGTGGGGCCGCATCCAGGATGCGCACACCGCAAGTGATCTCTCCTCGGCGAACACCCTCGCGAAGCCGCTTGGTAAAGGTCATAAGGAGAGTTTAACCTGCCAACCGTCGTGATGCGTGGCGCCCTTTGGCCACCTTATTGATAGTCGCGGTCCTGGGGTGGATCATACCCACGTGTTCACGATAGAATTCTGCGCTGCGACCCAATAAGGAGGCGTGATGAGTGACAAGGTGCGGTGGGGTGTGCTGGGTGTTGCGGGTATCGCGGTGAGGAAAGTGATACCGGCGATGCAGCAGGGCGAGTGGAGCGAGATTGTAGCGATCGCGTCACGCGATCGTCACAAAGCTGAGGAGGCCGCTGGCAAGCTCGGCATTGCCCGGGCTTACGGATCGTATGAAGAGCTCCTGCGGGATCGTGACGTCGAGGCTGTCTTCAACCCGCTTCCCAATCACCTGCATATCCCGTGGACTCTGAAAGCCATTGAAGCGGGCAAGCATGTGCTATGCGAAAAGCCGCTGAGCATGAACGCGGACGAGGCGAGAACTCTCTTGGCAGCGCGCGATCGCGTCGGCGTGAAGGTAGGCGAAGCCTTTATGGTTCGCACCCACCCCCAGTGGCTGCGCACTCGCGAGATTGTCCGGTCTGGAAGGATCGGGGCGTTACGCTCCATCGTAGGCTTCTTTAGTTACTTCAACCGGGACCCCGCCAACATCCGCAATGTTGCGGAGTGGGGCGGCGGCGGATTGCTGGATATCGGCTGTTACCCGATCACCGCCTCAAGGTTCATATTCGGCGAAGAACCGTCGCGAGTGATGGGACTGATCGAGCGCGATCCCGAGATGAAGATCGATCGCCTGGCCTCAGCCCTGCTTGATTTTCCCACCGGACACTCCATCTTCACCTGCAGCACGCAGCTTGTGCCTTACCAACGGATGCAGTTCTTGGGGACCCAGGGGCGCGTGGAGATTGAAATCCCATTCAATGCGCCCCGAGAACGGCCTTGCCGGATCTTCATCGATGACGGCCGCGACATCCTCGGAGGGGGCATCAGCAAAGAGGAACTCCCGGTCTGCGACCAGTACACGATTCAAGGAGACGCCTTCTCACGCGCGATTCGCGAGGGAGGCGAGGTCCCGGTTTCAGTGGAAGACGCGATCAAGAACATGTCGGTGATCGATGCGGTGTTCCGGTCAGCGGAGTCAGGCCACTGGGAGAAACCCTAGCCCGCGCGGCGATGACTGGCTCTATTACTCCCGTCCTCAAGCATGTAAGATAGAATAAACAGGGCATACTCCTGGCGTTAAACTTGCGGAGCTTGGCTGTGATTTTTGGTGTGTTGGGTCGTTGGCTCTTCGGAGGGATGCGTTACTTCGCGGAGGAATCCGGTATGCCTCCTTCGCGGTGGGACGAAGCCGTCAAGGCGGGTCATCGTGCCTACAATGAAGGCCGTTACGCCGAAGCCGAAGCGGAGTATCGGGTAGCGCTGGCTGAGGCGCAATTCTTCGGTCCCAAAGATGTGCGGATGGCTTCCACACTGAATGATTTGGGTGAGGCGTGCCGGGCACAGGGTAAGCTCGACGAGGCAGAATCGCTCTTCACCAAAGCGCTGAGCCAACGTGAGGCGGAACGCGGCGCGGATGACCTGAGCGTGGCCCAGACTCTGAACAATTTGGCAGCGGTTTACGGCGCCCAGGGACGGCTCAAGGAAGCTGCTCCTCTTTACCGTCAGGCGATCGAGATCGAGGAGTATTCTCTGGGCCGCGAGCACCCGGTGGTGGCCACCAGTCTCAACAATCTGGCGCTGATCTACCGCATGCAGGGCAATTATCCCGAGGCTTTTCCCCTGCTCACCCGCGCTCTTCGGATTGGAATTCTGAGCACAGGTCAGGAAGATCCGAATGTGGGAACTTGCTTCAACAACCTCGCCAGCGTGTGCTTTGCAGCGGGACGGATGCCCGAAGCAGAGGCCTTCTTCAAGCAGGCCCTAGCCATCAAGCAGAGAACCGTGGGACCCGTTCATCCTGAGGTCGCCGTGATTCTGGAGAATCTCGGCGAGGTGCATCTTCGTCAAGACAAGCCGTCTGTGGCCGGGCCGTTGTTCAAACGCTCGCGGGCTATCGAAGCGTTGCTCGCCGGCAAAACCGGCTCCGTTGCTGACGAAGACGGGACGCAGGTGGATCTTGCTGCCGAGGCGGCGAATGGACCGCTGGCAAACCTTGAGATCCGGGATCTCTCCGAGGAATTAGCTGGGGCGAACCGGGCCATTCTGGGCCCTGATGAAACGCGGCCGGCACCGCGATTTGGGCACTTTCAGGATGCCCGGGAGTCAGCGGAAGAGATGGTCGGGGCCGGCAAGCTGCCGGAGCCCGAGGAATCCGAAGAAGAGATTGAGCAGGCCGACAGTGGCGAAGGGCGGGCTGACGTGTTGGACAGACGAGTCTCGTCGCGGCGGCCGGAGCGAACACCGCCACCACCCGCCTCCGGCCCATCGCCAAGGGTCGAACGTGACGTTATTCGCTTCCCGGCAGAATCCGCAGTCTCTGCGTCAGGGTCAGCAAAGCCTGTAGCGGCGCCGCAGGTTACAGAATTGAACTTCGATGTATTTGCGCCGGAGCTTAGTAGCCTACTAGATTCTTCCCGTGGCGCTCCAACCCAGCCGCGGGGTGGGACAGGGGGAGTGGTTGATTCAGTGCCCCAGAATCTTCGGGCCAAGGATGGCGGAACTGAAGCCGCCATCCGCTCCTGGCTCGCGGCCCGCGAGCAGGAGATTGGCCAGAGTCATGCCGACTTGCTTCCCAAGCTCAACGAGCTTGCGCTGGTGTGCTGCCTTGAGGGCCGCATGGCAGAGGCCGAACCGATTTATCGTCGGGTTCTCACCATCAAGGAGAAGGCGTTCGGTGAAAACCATCCCGCCGTCCAGCCAACGCTTGAGCGCCTGGCTGACGTGAACCTGCGGCAGGGCCGCCATTCCGATGCAGAGGCGTGCTGGCGTCGCATCCTAAGTCTCGATGAGGCGCGGTTCGGCCGGGAGCACGCGGCTGTGGCGGTCGACCTGGGCCGGCTGGCGGGTGTCGTGCAAGCGCAGGGCCGGCTTACGGAAGCGCGGGGTCTCTGCGAGAGAGCTGTGCGACTATGGGAGGAGGCTGGCGGCGCTGAACACACGGACGTGGCCCGGGCCCTGGAAAGGCTGGCGCTGGTGGAACGTTTGGTCGGTGATCGCATTCATGCCGCGTCGCTGCTGCGCCGGACCCTGGACATCTATCGAAACTCACTGGGTGAAGCTCATCCCCGTCTCGCCGCCGCATTCAACAATCTGGCAGCGCTCGAATGCGAGAATGGGCACGTGGGTGAGGTGGAGGAGTTGCTGCATCGGGCAAGGGTGATCCAAGAGGGAGCACTTGGCGCCGGAAAGGTCGGCATGGCGTCCACGCTCAACAACCTGGGAGCGCTTCACACCGCTCAGGGAAGGTGCCGGGAGGCAGAGAAGGAGTATCTGCGCGCTCTCGAGGTCAAGGAGGCCTTCTACGGCCCTTCCAATCCTGCCTTAGCCGGCACTCTGGAAAACCTGGCGATTCTCTTCGAGAGCGAGCAACGCGACGACTTGGCTGAGCCGCGCTTTCGTTCAGCTTTGGATGCTCTCGAGCGCGCACCGGAGGCTACGCATTCGGGTGTGGCAAAGTGCCTGGAGCGCTACGCGCGTCTGCTGCGCCGCGCTGGACGCAGCGGCGAGGCCGAGCAGATGGAGGCGCGCAGCCGCTCGCTGCGAGAGGCGCCCAAGACCCAGTGATCTGTCCAAAAACGCGAGCGGCTGGAGCTGCGCGGAAACTCCGATCGCGCATAATCTTGTCACTCGCCGCACATACCGCGCCGTGGAGCTCCGCACGGGCAAGGGCCGCTTTCCATGGTGCCATTGGCTGCCGCGGGCCCCGAAACGGCGAATACCGAAAGCAGGCGCTCAAGTTCAAGGCTCTCACATTGTTTGCACGTCACGCTCTCGGATGCGGCGCGCACGAACTTTTCAAATTGGGCGCCACAATCGCGGCAACGATACTCAAAAATGGGCATAGGGTTACCGTTCAATTACGGTTTCCTTGTAATTGTACCCGAAACGCGGCTTCGGCGCGACCAGCCCGAGCCTGAGCGTGGGTGTGGCGGTGAACCCGACAGGCGCACCGGTTTCCGAACCGACCGTTCGGGAACCCGCATCTTTTGTGGCTGATTTTGAGGTCGTAAACGCGAAAATGGCTTGACAGCCGAACTCTTCTTGCATAGAGTGTGCGCTTGACGGATGTGAATGGGGGTCCCGAAATCAAATAGGAGAGGAGATCAAAATAAAATGGCGAAAGCGATGACGAAGTCGCAGGTGGTGGGGCATTTGGCCGAAAAGGCGGGAATTCAGAAGAAGGCGGCAGCCTTGATTCTCGAAGAGATCGCAGCTTTGGCGACGAAGGAATGCAAGAGCTCGGGGCAGTTCACCATTCCCGGACTCGGCAAGGCCGTCAAGGCGAACCGCAAGGCCCGCATGGGACGCAATCCTCAAACCGGCGAACCTATTAAGATCCCGGCTAAGACCGTGGTGAAGTTCCGCTTGGCAAAGTCGTTCAAGGATTCGGTTGTTCCCCCCAAAAAGAAGTAGTTCAACCGGCGGGCGGAGAGCAAGCTTGGGTTCCCCGTCCGCCGGTTCCAGCGTGTGATGCCAGAGCGTGATGGTTGAGTCCCGTGGTGCGGGTGCCCGTACCCGTGCCTGGGGCCCGATGCCCGAGGGGTGGCGCCGTGCAATAACTCGGTGCAATGCCTTGGGCAGCGTCGCAGCACAAAGAATTCTCGCTTATCGCGCTGTGTAGTTAACCTCTGGATATACATTACTTCTTGAGAGAAACCACATGATTCGCAAACTGACGGCAACGGGAAACAACCTTACGCTCACCCTCCTGCGACTGGTGACGGGCATTGTGTTCTTTGCGCATGGCGCGCAGAAGATGCTGGGCTGGTTTGGAGGTTACGGCTTCAAAGGAACAATGGGATTTTTCACGCAGCAGATGCACATTCCGGCCCCGTTCGCGGTACTGGCTATTTGCGCCGAGTTCTTCGGCGGCATCGGCTTGATCGTGGGGTTTCTGGGCCGGGTCGCCGCCTTTGGCATCGCCGTGAATATGTGCGTGGCAATTCTAATGGTCCACTTGCCCAACGGTTTCTTCATGAACTGGGCTGGCAATCAGAAGGGCGAGGGCTTTGAGTATCACCTTCTGGCGATCGCCATCCTTTTAACGATTATGGCGAAGGGCTCTGGCGCACTCTCGGTTGACAGGGTTGTCGCGGGCTCGGCCGCGGATTAGGAATGGCCGCCGCTATTCCAGGCAAGGCGCGGTGCTAAAAGAGTTCAGCGTGTCACGAATCTGCGATAGCGCTGACAGCAGCGGCAACGCCCCGTGCGGACACTACGCGCTTGCCGCCCTTCCGTGAAAACGGGGGACGAACTCTTCTGATACAAATGTTTCAAGTGATGTCGAAGTGGAATTGCGCTCCGAGCGCGGCTCGAGAGCCCGCATGTAGCCAGAGTTCAGGGCCTCGGCCATTTCCAGAAGCAGATCAGCCATATTCGAAGACATGCCCATCTGAACGAGGGCCGGCTTCAGTTGTTGAGGCGGCAATTGCGAGTAGACAAGGTCCGGCTTCCCGATAGCTTTGCCAATTACAGATGCCACTTCCTGATACTTCACGTCTCGCTGGCCCAACAATTCCCGAGCCTCTTTCCCGGTGAAATCCGGATTTAGCAGCAGGCCGGCCGCAACGGCGCCGATGTCAGAGGTTGCAACCAAGGGCAGCCTCAGGTCAGGCCGGAGCGGTCCACCGACGATTCCGAAATTTCGGATAACCTCCACTTGAGGCAAGAGATTCTCCATAAAATAGCCGGCTCGCAGGTAAACCGTGTTGAGGCCGGCAATTCCATTCAGTTTCTGCTCGAGGTTGTGCAGTCCCACAACGGGTCCCGTCTTGTCAGGCTTGTCGGCTCCGACGCTACTCAGCACCACCACACGGGGCACTGAGGCCTTAGCAAGAGCTGAGGCCAACGCACCACTCACTCTTTCCTGGTAGGCGCGGACATCCGTGGAACCAAGGTTGGGGGGTACCATCGCGTAAACGGCTTCGGCACCCTCGAAGGCTCTGGTGAGCGCGGCCGCGTCCGTGGCGTCAGCGACGAAGGCTTCCGCGCCTTTTTGCACAAACCTGGCCAATCGGGCAGCGTCCCGGCCGATCACTCGAACCTTTTTCTCTTGTGCCAGCAGTTTCTCGGCAACGACGCTGCCGGTATTTCCTGTTGCGCCTGTAATCGCAAACATCGATTCACCTCCATGTGTATATGCTTCTTGGATGCGCGGGCGCCGGTGGGCGGTTCTTTGCGGTTGAGAGCCGCGGTCGGGGAGTGAGATATCAGTTGGCTTCGTTGCTCTTTTTGGTGATTCGAATCATTTCGATACGCGTCCCACCGTCCCGGCTGTCGAGGGCGATCACGCGCTCGTCATCGGTGCGCTTGATCTTGAAGATCGTCTTGCCGCTGTGGTCCGTACCCGTGAAGTTCCCCGTCTGATGGCTGTCTAGATCAAAACCGTCCTGGTCGGAGTCAATTCTCTCTTCCTTCGTGAACGGTCCTTCCTGCGCTGTCAGGCGGTCTTGATAGAAGTCGCGTACTTTGTCCTCAGCGTCGGAGGTATCGAACTTGCCTGCCACAATGCGCAGACCGTGCTCGCCGCCAAATGCCAGACTCACGGAGGCGGAGTCTTCATCTTTCGCTGCCGTTGCTCCGGGATAGATGGGCAATCCCAGACTGGCCTCAGTGACGCCGACATTCTTGTGAACCTCGAGTCCTCCGAAGGGCGTCTTGATGCTCACCTGCTTGCTGTCGTCGCTGCCTTTGACGTTCACTCTCACGCCGTGGGCGAGAAAGCGCAATCCGAATACGATTGCGACACAAGAAAGCACGATGACGAGTCCGAGCGTCAACAGAACGATGGCGAGGGTATTGCTACTCGACCGCGGAGGAACGGGTGGCAGCGGTGGGTTAGGTACCGGTGGTTGTGGGACGCTAGCCATCAGAGATCCTCCGGCCAAGGGGCGGTCCTATTGAATGTCGATACCGTCCGAGAATTTGACGCCCTCGAGACGCACCAAGTCAATCTCGGTCTTCTCAGAGAGCGATTTGATCTGGACAAATTTGCCGCTCGTCTCGGATTCTTTCATCTCAAAAACCGTATTGCCGTCTTTATCCTTGTCGACGAACTTTGTCACACGGTTGCCAAGCTTCTTCTTGTAGTATTCGCGAACCAGTTCTGCAGAATCGTGCGTCTCGAGTTTTGCCACCAGAAAATGGACGTCCGGCTTTCCCTCCCGGCTCAAGGAGAATGTCAGATTGCCGCTGTCTTTATCGGTCTCGGCCATAGGCTTCGCGCCAGGATACACGGGCAAACCTGTTTGTGAGGCCCTGAGATTGCCAGAGGCCTCAAAGCCACCCGCCGGCGTCTTCAGGACTACGCCATTCTTGTCTTGATCTTTGCCTTCTTCTTGGGCACTTGCGGTAGGGCCAACCCAACAGAAGCCCGCCGCAAGAATGACGACTGCGGAAACGAGCGCCTTCACTAGCGAAACATTTCTCATAGTACCTCCGGTAATTTGCCACCAACTTCAGATACGCAGTTGGCCTTTCCGGTGTTCCCCAATTTCTCTCGCCACAGCAGGTCTGGCTAGCCGCCTTAAAACAAGCGCACCTTCACGTCCGGTCTCTTTGACAGATGGATGGAGTCGATGAATCGCAGCGAACGTGTGGCGTGAGTCATCACCAGTGAATTCACGCGCACTCCGTCGCCGAAGAAGCGCACGCCCTTCAATAAGCTTCCTTCAGTGACGCCTGAGGCGGCGAAGATGATCTCCCGGCCAGGGGCCAGTTCCTCGGTACGGAATACCTTCCTTGGGTCGCGAATTCCCATGGAGCGAATGCGCTCAGCCTGGGCTTCATCTTTAGGAACTAGACGGCCCAGGATTTCGCCGTTTAAGCAGCGCATAGCAGCAGCCGTCAACACACCCTCCGGAGCGCCACCGGTTCCCATCACGACATGAACGCCCGTGCCCCCAGCCGCGGCGGTGATTCCGGCAGAAAGATCTCCGTCTGGAATCAGACGAATGCGCGCCCCAGCCTCGCGAATGTCCGCGATCAGCTTCGAGTGCCGGGGTCGATCGAGCACGACCACCACAAGATCCTCGACATCGCGATCGAGACGCCTGGCAATAGCTCTCAGGTTGTCCTTGGCCGGCGCGTCCAAGTCCACGGCGCCCTTGGCAGCGGGTTCTACGACGATCTTTTCCATGTAGCAGTCGGGCGCATGCAGCAGGCCTCCTCGTTCGGAGGCGGCCAGCACGGCTATCGCCCCAGCCACCCCCATAGCGCACAGGTTCGTGCCTTCGAGCGGATCCACCGCAATGTCCACCTCCGGAAAGCTGTCGCGTTGCTTGGGCCCCACTTCCTCGCCGATGTAGAGCATGGGCGCCTCGTCGCGTTCGCCTTCGCCGATCACGACGGTACCAGCAATGGGCACCGATTCGAGAACCTGCCGCATGGCCTCCACGGCCATCTTGTCAGCGAAGTGGCGATCTCCGCGACCCATGGTGCGAGCCGCCGCCACCGCTGCCTCCTCAACGACGCGCACGAATCCCAGGGACAGCTCAGATTCCACGCTTATTCCTTTCCTCTCGCTGTGATGGTGCCGCTCGCCGGGTGGTCCACCACTGCTCCCTCTAGGGGCCTGGTTCCGACAAGCGATCAGACCATCTGCGGCGCTCAGATATTGCCGGCGACGCTCGGAGCACTGTGAGCACTCTGGGCTGAACTTGCAGCCGGCTGAAAGAGTGGCTCTTCGGGAATGACAAGCCACGCGATCAAATAACCCAACAGGCCCCAGCCCGCAAATAGCGCCGTCATCACCCAGATCAAACGAACGAGAGTCGGATCCATATCCAAGTACTCGGCAAAGCCTCCGCACACCCCAGCGATCTTCTTATTGTTGCGCGAAAGATACAGCTTCTTCGCTGGCCGAGGCGCAGGCGGCTGAAGATTGGAACCACAGTGGCTGCAATAATTCACCGCGTCAGCATATTCCTTCCCGCATTGAGCGCAGAACATTGCGACCTCCTTGAGACCACTTCCGGCGGCTGAACTAATCGGAACGGGGCCGCAGACGGCACGTCGTTCACCCGATTGTGCGTGACGCCGGAGCGGGGCACCTCGGCCAGTCGCAAGCAAACCTGACAAGGCCGCGTGCCGCTCCTTCTAAGGTACAATACGTTCAGGGCTTGGCAAAGTTCCCGGCGTCTGGCATTCTCGCTTCGTTTACCGAAGCGAGCCGCTCTTTGAGGGTCTTTTTGATGCTTGGTCGGGTTAATTTTCTCCGAGAAGGGGCAATTTGGGGTAATATGCCTTCACGAAGGCGGCGCACGCCCTCGGGCTCGGGAAGTGACTGCGAGGGGGGGAGGTCTGACGGATGAGATTGGAAGTGCGTAGGCCCTTCCACGTCTTTCAAAGGCCACTAAGGGTATTCGCCCGAGGAGCCTCTCTGCGCCGCCGGGTAGTGTACAGCCTGGCGATTGTCCGCCTCATCCTCTTTCCTGTGATCGTCCTCGCAATCTACTATCTGTTCGCGATGGCCAGCATTGTAGACCACATCGTCAACGTCGACGCCCCGGTTGCCAACCTTGCTGAGCACGCCTCAGTTGAGATGGCAAATGCACGCCGGGCGGAGCGGAACTACTTCCTGCTGCATGATGCCGATGATCTCGAGGCCAACCACCAATCCTTGGCCCGTCTGAGGAATATCGTCGGCCAGGTGAGTGAGATTCAGCCCGAGGAGCGCGCGACTGCCGGGAGCATGGCCGATCAGTTGAACCTCTATCAGAGTCGCTTCGATGTGGTGGTGTCGCGCCTGGGGGTGCCGCGCGAGGCTCCCATGCAACAGATTCAGAAGGTGGTGAACGACTACGAAAGGGATATCAACGACCTTTTACGGAGGGCTCGGCGCGAAGATCGCTCGGAGTTGATTGATCAGCTCCGCACTCAGGTGGGTTCGTTCGACGCCCAGATCACCGAGACTCTCGAAGCCACCGACCCTTCTCTCCGCCAGACCTCCGCAGGGCTCCAGCAGGCCAGTGATCAATTCGTGAAGTTGGCGGCCGATCTCGAGGCCCGAAGCTGGCGCCGGGTGGAAAGTGATCACCGCGAGGCGCGCAGTTTGAAACGCCGCGCCGAGTGGGTGGTGAGTCTCGTCTCCGCGTTGGTGTTCCTGCTGAGCGTTTGGGTAAGCTTCGTTCTGCCCCGCGAAGTGGTTAGCCCGCTGGTTGACCTTAAAGCCGCTGTTGATCACGCGGCCGCCGGCAACTATGAGATCGAATTCGACGTTCAAGGCGAAGGTGAAGTTGTACAGCTCGCCAACAGCGTGCGCAACCTGATTGCGCACGTGCAGGAAAAAGAACTGAATGGCAAGTTTGTTGCCCGGCGCTAGCGCGTGAGGGTTCAATCAGCACAGAGGGCGCAACTCTCAAAAGCACAAGATCTTAGAAACGGAGACGCTTTTCTATGAAGGGAAAGCCTGCAGTCTTGGAAGCATTGAGTCAAATGCTGAAGGAGGAACTCGGCGCCATCAGCCAATATTTTTTGCACGCTGAGATGTGCGAGAACTGGGGTTACGAACGGCTCAGCGAATTGATCAAGAAACAGTCGATCGGCGAAATGAAACACGCCGAGATTCTGATCGAGAGAATTCTGTTTCTCGAAGGCATGCCCAACATGGGCGACCTGCCGAAGCTCAATGTTGGTAAGGATGTGAAGCAGCAAATCCAGAACGACCTGGACCTGGAACTTAGCGCCGTGACCGAGTATAACAATGCCGTCGCTGCCTGTCAGAAAGCCGGAGACAATGCCACCGCGGACCTGCTGAAGGAGATCCTTAAGGACGAGGAAGAGCACGTCGATTTCCTCGAAACCCAACTCGGACTTATTAAGGATCTCGGGCTTGAGAATTACCTTGTGGAACAGATGGGGGAAGAGGAAGAATAGCGGCTCGCCAGACTCTCTTGTGATGCTGGGCTTTTCGGGCCCGCGGTTCGCCCAAGGAGGAGAGGAGAAGAACCAACCACGGGCCCGAAATGAGAGCAGGACGGTAGGTTCCCGCTCCGCCCCGCGACCCTAGCTACCGGGTTCGCGTCCGAACAGTCGCCTCAGTCTGGTGGCGGTTCATCGCCCACTCTCCAACCTCAGCCGAAGCCTCGGAGAGCGTGTCAACCAGCGGCCGCACCAGCCTGACTCCAACAGCCACTACAAATACTCCTCCCCAGATCAGCACTTGCTCGGCAGACCGAATGGGCTCTTTCCAGTCAAGGGGAGGCCAATGCGGCTCCCCCGCGCGCGCTCTCGCGTAAGTCTTGAGGATCTGGATGGCGTACAAAACGCCCACGGCCAGCAATCCCAATTTTATCAATCCTGAAAGCACTTCTTGCATCGTTCGCATGGCTAGCTCCCCACTCTAACCCAATCAGTCGCCTACCAAGTTAGATTCCACCCCGGCTCTCGTGGGTGCACGCATACTGCCCTTTCGGCCCAGGCGCTGCGGGCCGAACCCCGGGTAGGCCACAGATTATTTGGTGCGGAACGCCCTGCAATCGTTTCCACTCGAATCGTGAGCCGCGCGAAAGCATCTATCGGATACTAGCGGTGAGGCTTAGAAACTGGAGGCAGAGGAGCATCGGTTGTAACGCCAACCCTATACCGACGGCTTGGCCTGTTCCCGAGATGAGAAATCCCGGACGCGGTTGTTTGACGGCTTATGAAAAAAGATAACCAGACTATCCAAAAAGCTATAGAAATTCATCCGATTTTGGGTAGGAGCGAAGATTTTGGAAACCCAAAGCCGGCCCTTTCCAGAGCCTTGGCTGCATCTGTATGGCGTCCAGCAACTTATTGTCTGAGCCGGTCTTCCGAGGATTCTATGTCTTTATGGAGGACTGCATTTACTGGGTAATGTTAAGTCCGAGACTTGAGACATCTCCAACCTGCCTTCCGGGCGAGCGAACAGTTTGATGGCGGCCAAGTTATACGAATTCGGCCCTTTCACCTTGCGACCCTCGGAACATCGCTTACTAAGGGATGGCCGTCCCGTGTCGCTCAGTCCCAAGGCATTCGACGTTCTCTTGCTACTCGTCGAAAGCGCCGGGGGTTTGGTGTCGAAGGATGACTTGGCCAAGAAGGTTTGGCCCAGCGGCTTCTCCGAAGAGGCCAACCTGACGGCTAACATCGCAGCCTTGAGGAAGGCGCTCGGACACCGGCCTGATGGGCAGGAGTACATTGAGACCGTTCCTCGCCTTGGATACCGCTTCACCCCTTGGTCCAACCAGGCAGTCACCGGTTTCGAGTTAGACCCCAACGCGCCGGCTGCCCTGCCAACGGTCGAAGCTGTAGAGGCCAAGCGAAACCGCGTGAACGTCACTCCGCACCGCGGTCGTCCACCTGTGACAAGCACCCTGGGCGACTTCTTGAGCCGCAGAAAGCCGTCTCGCAAGCTCACGCTCGCCCTAGTTGCTTTCGTCGCTCTGCTCGCGGTGGGGCTGTGGTCGCAATTCAGGCGGCGCCCTGAGCCTAGCCAAGTGAGCGCCGGAACACGCTCCATCGCTGTGCTGCCCTTCCAGTCGCTGAGTTCCTCGCCGGACCAGGAGTATCTTGGCCTCGGCCTGCCCGACGCGTTGATCACCCAGCTCGGCGGCCTGCGCCAGATCGTCGTTCGGCCGACGGGCTCTATCCGCCAGTATTCCCCAAAAGGGATCGATCCTCTAGCAGCCGGGCGAGAACTTAAGGTGGACTCAGTCCTCGTCGGCAGCGTTCAGAGGTCAGAGGATCGAATACGCGTCACAGTTCGGCTGCTGAGAGTGGCAGACGGCGCTCAGCTTTGGGCCGACACCTTCGATGAGAAATTCACCGACCTCTTCGCCGTCGAAGACTCCATCTCGCAACAGGTCTCCAAGGCCTTGGCTTTGCAGCTGAGCGGCCAGGAACAGCAGCAGCTTGCGAAAAGGTACACGCAAAACAGCGACGCCCATCAGCTCTACCTGAAAGGCCGCTACTTCTGGGGCAAGAGAACTCCGGCCGGCGTTGACGAGAGCATCCATTACTTCCAGCAGGCCATCGCGGCCGATCCGCAGTATGCGCTTGCTTACTCCGGTCTGGCAGATTCGTACCTCCTGCAGGGATCATCAGGTTACAGTCAACTGCGCCCTCAGGAAGCGATGCAGAAGGCCATGGCCGCAGCGGAACGGGCGCTGGCGCTGGATGACACGCTGGCCGAGGCGCATACATCGCTCGGCTACGTGAAGCTGATCTTCGCCTGGGACTGGCAGGGAGCGGAACAGGAGTTTCACCGCGCGCTGGAATTGAATCCCTCGGACACGACCGCCCTGCACTGGTATTCCCACTACCTGACCGCGATGGGCCGCCACCAGGAATCCGTGGCGGCCTCGAAACGTGCTCTTGCCATCAATCCCGTTGACCTGCCTTTGAACGAGCACCTGGCCTGGGTCTATATCATGGCCCGCCAGTATGACCTGGCCGTCGATCAATGCCGCAAGACACTGGAGATGGATCCCGATTTTGCCTTGGCCCACCGCAGGTTGGGCGAGACCTATGAGTACCAGGGAAAGTATCCTGAAGCCATCGCAGAGTTTCAAAAAGCACTCGAACTTTCCGGCGGCGCCATCGTCTACAAGGCCTTGCTAGGCCAAGCCTACGCCCTATCGGGCCGGCGTGAGGACGCGGAACGAAGCCTGCGCGAGCTAATGCAATTGTCGCGCGAGAGGTACATTTCCTCTACGCTCATCGCCGCGATCTATCTTGACCTGGGCGAGCACGACCAGGCGTTTCACTGGCTTGACAAAGCTTATGAAGAGCGCAGCGACCTCCTGACCTACGCCAAGGTTGACCCCACGTTTGATGGCCTCCATTCGGATCCCCGCTGGGCTGGCCTGCTGGAACGACTCAAGCTCGAGCAATAAAGATCACGGTCTCTCAGGCCCCTGCATCAGACTTGCGGCGGCTCAGCATCTTTGCGCCTCTGCGTGAAATTCCGCCACGTCTTTTCACCCTCGCTTGTTCCCCAGGGAGGCGGCAGACTAAAATACAAGGTGTTCGATGCCCGTAGCCGTTCGCCGGCAGAAGCTGCCAGAGCGAGCCCGTTTCCGCTCGCCGCGGCTCGGCGTCTTCTAGGGCGCGTTCCCAAACGGCCGCCGTAAGTTCCCCAGCCGGAGTTGCCAATGCCCACGGACCCCAGAAACGTAACCCAGCTATTACAACAGTCGCGCGGTGGGGATAAAGTCGCGTTCGATCAGCTCATGCCGGTGGTCTATGACCAGCTTCACAAGCTGGCTGCGCGCTGCTTTCGGTCTGAGCGCCCTGGACACACGCTGCGCACGACAGCCCTCGTGCATGAGGCCTATCTTCGCCTCCTTGATTCCAACGTGGCATACAACGACCGCGTGCACTTCTACGCCGTCGCGGCGCGCGTAATGCGCCGCATTTTGGTGGACCACGCCAAGGCGCAACATCGCGAAAAACGCGGTGGTGGCGCGGAAAAAATATCGCTCGAACAGAGTGCGGACGTGGGCGCGCAGCCACCCGCGCAAATACTGGAGTTGGACGAAGCCCTGGAGCGCCTCGCCGTCCGCGACCGCCGCAAGAGCGAGGTCATCGAACTTCTTTTCTTTGGCGGACTCACGTATGACGAAGCCGCCGCGGCGCTTGAAATCTCACCGGCCACGCTGCATCGCGAACTGAAGATGGCCAAGGCGTGGCTATACAACGAACTCGGGCGCGGTTCCCCCGCAGAGGCGCGTTCATGAGCACGGAGGCGGCTCCGGAACGCTGGCAGCGGCTCGAAGAGCTCTTCTTTGAAGCCTCCGATTTGGAACCGTCTGCCCGCCCCGCTTTCCTTGCGCAAGCCTGTGGCAGTGATACCGAGTTGCGCCGGGAAGTGGAGGCTCTGCTTCGATCCTCGGACCGGACGCTGGCTGACCTTCGCCGTCCCATTGACGAGGCGGCGCGCGAAGTCGTCCAGCATAAGTCAGGCCAGCGCATCGGTCCCTATCAAATCGTTAAGCTGCTCGGCGAAGGCGGCATGGGCCTGGTCTACCTGGCCAACCGTGCTGACCAGCAGTTCCAGCAGCAGGTGGCCATCAAGTTGATGCACGCCGGCTTCGGCCAGAGCCCCGAAATGCTGCGCCGATTCAGGGCCGAGCGCCAAATTCTCGCCAACCTCGATCACCCCAACATCGCCCGCCTGCTGGACGGAGGAATCACTCCCGAAGGCGCACCGTACCTGGTCATGGAATACGTCGATGGTGTCGTCATCGACGAGTACTGCCAGCGCAATCCGCTGCCCGCCGCCGAGCTGTTGCAGTTGTTCCGCACCGTATGCGGGGCGGTGGAATACGCTCATCGCAACCTCGTGGTCCACCGCGACATCAAGCCGGGAAACATTCTGGTGACGGCTGAGGGCGTGCCGAAGCTCCTCGATTTTGGGATTGCCAAGCTGATGGACCCTGAGGCGCAGGGTCCCTTCCGAACCGTGGCCACTCAGCGCCTGATGACGCCGGAGTACGCCAGTCCCGAGCAGGTGCGGGGCGAGCCGGTAACCACCGCGACGGACGTTTACGCGCTCGGAGTGCTGCTGTATGAATTGGCGACGGGACGGTCGCCGTTTCGCATCGAGACCAAGAGTCCCCTGGAAATCGCGCGCGCCATTTGCGAGCAGGAGCCGATTCGCCCCAGTACGGCCAGCCGCACTAGCGCGTCGCTCGCACCGCTCGAAGCCAGGGAGTTGCGAGGAGACCTGGACCATATCGTACTCAAGGCGATGCGCAAGGAGCCTGAGCAACGTTACGCCTCGGTGGCTGCGTTCTCCGAGGATTTGCTGCGGTACCTTCGAGGCTATCCGGTGCAGGCGGCGAGTGGCGCAAGGCGGTATCAAGCGCGAAAGTTCATCGGCCGCCATCGTGCCGCAGCGATTGCAGCCTCAGTCGCGGCGTTGGCGCTGATCGCTTTCGGCGTCGAAATGGGACTGCTGGCTCGGCGCGCCACGCTCGAGCGGTTGAGGGCGGAGCGAGAGGCGCAGTTTCTGGCAAGCATTTTTCAGGCTGCCACGCCGTCGCAGGCTCGGGGGCAGGAAGTTACAGCTCGCGAGCTTCTTGACCAGGGCGCGAAACGGGTTGACCAGGAGCTGGCCGGCGACCCGGAATTGCAAGCCACCATGCTTCTCAATATTGGGCAGGCTTATGACAGCTTGGGTCTGTACACTCAGGCGCATCCTCTGATGGAGCGCGCTTACCAAATCCGGAAGCGCGCACCCGGTCGCCGCGGGCTTGATCTCGCCGCGGCCGCTCAGGGGCTGGGCACAACGCTTCGGCTTGAAGACCAATATGCCAAGGCGGAGCCCCTTTTTCGCGAAGCGCTCGCCATCCGGCAGCGCGCCCCCGGCAACAACAACGAACTGGTGGCCGACAGCCTCATCGCCTTGGGTGAATGTCTCTACCTGGAGAACAAGGACCAGGAAGCGGAAGCTTTGCTGCGGAAGGCGCTCACTATTCCTCTGAGTGCGGACAGCACTCTTCGAGCCGCCTCCCGAGACTACCTGGCCCTGGAACTCTTCCGGCAGGGCGCCTATCGCGAGGCCACACAGCTCCTCGAGGAGGCTGTGGACGTCACGCGGCGACTGCAGGGCGAGGACAGCCCGGACTACGCCAACTATCTCCATAACCTGGCAGGCGCCTTCCTGCGTGAGGGCGACCTGCTCGATGCCATTGCCATGGACCGAAGGGACCTGGCCTTGCGCAGAAAAGTGCTGGGCGCGGATCACCCCGACCTGACTTATACCCTGAACAATCTGGGGTGGGCGCTGGTGGAAAGCGGGAACTGGAACGAGGCGGAGCCCTTTCTCGCCGAGCATCTCGTCATTGCGCGCAAGCATTTTGACCCGAAGAGTCCAAGGCTGATCGGCCCCCTGGATAACTGGGCCCGCCTGCTGCAGGCCAAGGGCGACTACGCAGGCGCCGCGCAATGCTACCAGCAGGCGCTCGAGATTTTGCAGCAGACAAGCGGGCCCGTGAACTGGTCCGTGGCTCAAGTGCTTGCGAATATCGGCGTGCTGCAGTTCGACCGCGGCGACTACCCGGCCGCCGAACGCTACGCGCGGCAGGCCCTGGAAATGCGGCGCAAGCTTGGCGGCGACCAGCACCCGGACGTGGCTGCGTCGCTCATTGATCTGGCCATAGCGCGATGGTTCCAGAATGACCCGGCTGCGGCCGAACCTCTGGCGCGCCAGGCCTTGCAGATCCGCGAAAAGAAGCTTGAGCCCGGCCATCCGGACATCCTGATAGCTCAAGTGCGTCTCGGGGAGATTCTCACCGCTGAAGGTAAGGCGGCCGAGGCTGAGCCGGTGCTTCGCAAGGCGTTGGACGCCGCAGATCATCCACCGTTTCCGCTGGTGCCCTGGCAAACGGCCGAGGCGCAGAATGCCTTGGGGATGTGCCTGGTCTCGTTGCATCGCTACTCCGAGGCAGAGGCGCTTCTGCGGGAAAGTGAGGCGCCTCTCGAAACAGACCCGCGACCGGCCTTCCGTCACCAGGCCAACGCCAGCCTGGTGACCCTCCGCACCGCCATGCACCAGAACTGACCTCAAAAACTGGGCTCGCGCAACTTGACGTAGGGGCGGCCCTCGGGGCCGCGCCCAAGTAACAGCACCGCCCTGAGATGGGCGGCCACAAGGGCTTCCCCTACCTCAAATTGATCCACTTCCGATCTCCTCTTGACTATTGACAAGAGCAACGGTAATGTTTATTGTCGATAGTTGAGGGGAGTGGAAATGGGTAAACCAACCGATTTGGTCCAAGGGACATTGGACCTCCTGATCCTTAAGACCGTCGCTCTTGAACCCATGCACGGATGGGGCATCGCCCAACGCATCCGGCAGGTTTCAAAAGAAGTGCTTCAGGTGAACCAGGGAGCGTTGTATCCCGCCCTGCATCGCCTGGAGCAAAGCGGATGGATTCGCGCCAAGTGGGGCGAGAGTGACAACAATCGGCGCGCGAAGTATTACTCGCTGACCGCGGCGGGGCGCGCGTATCTGGAGCGGGAAGAGGCCAACTGGAAACGGCTCTCCGCAGCTATCGGGCTGGTGCTGGAAGGAGCCTGATAGGATCGGGTGAGCGGGTCATCGGGTGATTAAGTGATTGACTCATTGACGGATTGACTCATTGAATCAATGAGCCGATGAGTCAATGAGTCAATTTGGTACGATGCGCTTCTTCTACAAACTTCCACTTCGCCTCCGGTCACTGTTCAGGCGCAACGGTGTCGAACAGGAACTGAGCGACGAACTGGGCTTTCACCTTGAAGCGGACATTGCACAGAGGATCGCCGAAGGAATGACACCGGAGGAGGCTCGATACACCGCCTTGCGCGAGTTGGGCGGTGTCGAGCAGATCAAAGAGGAGTGCCGCGATATGCGACGCGTGAACTTCATCGACAATCTCATCCAGGACGTTCGCTATGGGTTTCGAATGTTGGCAAAGTCTCCTGGCTTTACGGCTGTGGTCATCCTGTCTTTGGCCCTCGGCATCGGTGCCAACACGGCGATTTTCACTTTGCTCAACGCGATCGTACTGAAAGCGCTCCCGGTGCAACATCCGGAGGAGCTGGTGCAGTTTTCCGAGACGTATCCCAATGGCAGCGAGAACTCCTTCATGTCCTGGCCGGAGTTCGAGCGCATTCACGACCGAAACCGGACTTTATCCGGAGCGTTCGCCTTCACGGGAATCGGCCGCGTGAACGTAGTCTTCGAGGGCAAAGCCGGCCTGGCGGCCGGACAACTCGCAACAGGAGAATACTTCTCAACACTCTGCCTAATCCCCGCCGCCGGCCACTTTTTCACCGACGAGGACGACAAGGCCAAGCGCCCTGTGGCTGTGATCAGCTATAGGTTGTGGCAGCGACGATTCGCAGGCGATTTCTCCATCATAGGCCGGGCGATCACGGTGAACCAGGTGCCGCTAACGGTGATCGGCATCACGCCGGCGCCTTTCTTTGGACTTGAGGTGGGCGATTCGCCTGACATCACTGCGCCCATGACTCTGCTGGGTCAATTGACGGCCGGTCAGCCGGATTGGGAAGGCGCATTCGATACCTGGCTCGAAATCATGGGCCGGCTTCGCCAGGGAGCCACCAGGCAGCAGGCGCAGGCTGAGTTCAGCGTAATTTATCACCAGTTCCTAACGGATTACGCGCCGACCGCCGGAGCCGACCAAAGGCAGTCCATGGCGCGCATGCTGGAGAAGGCGCGGCTGAATGTGAAAGTTGGTACCCAAGGCTTCAAAGGAGGCCTCCGGCGCGACTTCTCCCTGCCCCTTCAGATCGTGATGATCATGGTCGGCATCGTCTTGCTGGTCGCGTGCGCCAACGTCGCGAATCTTCTGTTGGCTCGGGCAACCTCGCGCCAAAGGGAAATCGCGGTGCGGTTGGCCATCGGCGCCGGGCGCGCACGCCTCATACGCCAGTTACTCACTGAAAGCATCCTCCTGGCCGGTGCTGGGGGCGTTTTAGGACTTGTGGTGGCCGGTGCGACCAGCCATCTTCTCCTGCGCATGGTGTCGACCGGCGATTCACCGATGCCCGTCGATCTCACTCCTGACCTTCGTGTGCTTGCCTTCGCGGCTGGAGTTTCCCTGCTGACTGGCATTCTGTTCGGCCTCGCACCGGCGCTTCGCGCAACGCGCGTCGATCTGACGCCTTCGCTGAAAGAAGGGCGGAGTCAATTTGGCGGCCAGAATCGCAGACGGACCTTGGGGCTCGACAGAATGTTGGTAACGGCGCAAATTGCTCTCTCGCTCACGCTGCTCGTTGGCGCCGGGCTCTTCATCCGCAGCCTGCAGAGGCTCTGGGCCATCAACCCCGGATACGACCGCAACAACCTATTGATGTTCTCGCTGGACCCCCGTCTGGCCGGCTACAAGGAAAACGGCAAGTTGGCGGGTCTCTACACCCAGATGTTGAGTGACCTGCGAACCCTTCCCGGCGTTCGTTCCGCGAGCTTGTCGCTGGTGAGGCCGGTGGACGATGAGGCTTACTGGGTGAACGGCATTATCGCGATCGATGGCCGCAAGCTGGCCGAAAACGAAAACATCCATATCGCCGTCAACGCTGTAGGCCCCAGCTATTTTGCAAACCTGGGAACGCCGATGCTGCTCGGACGCGAGTTTGGACCCGTAGATGACCAGCATTCGCCGCAGGTCGCGATTATCAACGAAATTCTGGCGCGGCGCTGTTTCGGTGATAAGAACCCGATCGGACACCGTCTCGCGCGGCACGGCGGTGGCGAGTTCCGAATCGTAGGGGTGGTGAAAGACTCACGATACGGCGGCGTAAAGGACGCGCCCCCAGGCGTTCTATACCAGCCGTTCTTTCAGTTGAGCCTGGCCGATGTATTCTTCTCAACAACGTTTGAGGTCCAGTACTCCGGGGGCCTTTCGACAACGCTGGATGAAGTGCGCCGTCAGGTGCGCTCCATTGACCCAACCCTTCCTCTGTTCCGCGTGAACACCCTTGAGGCCCAAACCCGCGACTCCTTCGTGAAGGAGAGACTGATCGCTACACTCTCAACCCTCTTCGGTTCGCTGGCCTTACTGCTGGCGTGCATCGGACTCTACGGCACCATAGCTTACGGCGTGACCAGAAGGACCGGAGAGATCGGTGTGCGGATGGCGCTGGGCGCAGAGCGCGCGAATATTCTGCGAATGGTGCTGCGAGAATCGATGACTCTGGTTGCTCTCGGAATTATCATCGGCGTGCCCGCGGCCCTGGCAACGTCGCGTCTGATTGCCACAATGCTTTACGGTGTGAAGCCGACGGACCCGCTGACCATCGTAACGGCAACGGCTGTTCTGGCAGGTGTCGCGCTGCTGGCCGGGTACTTGCCGTCGCGCCGCGCTTCGCGGGTGGATCCGATGGTAGCACTGCGGTATGAGTGATTGAATCGCGCGATCGGGCCATCGGGTGATTGAGTGATTGACTCATTGACGGGTTGACTCATTGAATCAATGAGCCGATGAATCAATGGGTCAATTCGTATGCGTTTCTTCTACCAACTTCCGCTTCGCTTCCGCTCCCTGTTCCGGCGCACAGGTGTCGAACAGGAACTCAGCGAGGAATTGCGCTTTCATCTCGAAAACCAGATTGACGAGAAAATCGCCGAAGGCATGACGCCGGAGGAGGCCCGATGCGCCGCTTTGCGCGAATTAGGCGGCGTGGAGCAGATCAAAGAGGAGTGCCGGGACATGCGACGCGTAAATTTTATTGAGAACCTGATTCAAGACCTTCGCTACGCCTTTCGGGTGCTGGCGAAGTCGCCCGGTTTCGCGGCGGTAGTCATCCTATCCTTGGCGCTCGGCATCGGCGCCAACACTGCGATTTTCAGCCTGATCGACGCCGTGATGCTGAAGATGCTGCCCGTCGAGAGGCCCGCGGAGCTCGTCCTCTTGAGCTGGGCTTCGCAGAGCCGGTTTGGGACCGTGCCCTGGTTCGCGCACTCGCTGAGTGGTAACTCAGACCAAGACTCTACGGGGCGTTTCACCAGCACGGCCTTTTCGTACCCCATCTTCGACGACATTCGTGCTCACACTCAAGCCTTCTCCGGCGTTTTGGCCTTTTCGGACCCTGACCCGTTGAATGTGGGCGTAGGTGGGCAGGCGGATCTGGCCACCGGCGAGTATGTCTCGGGCGATTATTTCTCTACGCTGGGAGTTCCGGCCGCCCTCGGACGGACGATCACGCCGGCAGACGACAAGGTGGGCGCGAGTCCGGCAGCCACGATCAGCTACCGCTATTGGACTACACGATTTGGACGTGACCCGCTCGCGGTAGGCAAGGCCATCACCGTGAACGCCGTCCCCTTCACCGTGGTGGGCGTGGCCGCTCCCGAGTTCTTCGGCGTTCAGCCCGGCGCTTCGATTGATATCTGGATTCCTCTCCGGACCCAACCCCAGGTTGAACCCGGCTGGACCGCCTACGCAACCCCTGGCGAGGTCTCAAGGTTCACGGCCCACGATGACTGGTGGGTTCTGATCATGGGGCGGTTAAAGCCGGGCGTAAGCCAGCGGCAGGCGCGCGCCGCTTTAGACTTGGTGCTTCGAAGGGACGTGGCCGCCATCGAACCGCCCCCGCCGGCGAAGCGTTCTCCAGATACGGCCTTCGAACCGCCCCAGGTTCAGTTGACGAGCGCCAGTAAGGGACTCGACTCCTTGCGGCAGGAATTTTCCCAGCCGCTCTTTATCTTGATGGCGGTGGTCGGCCTCGTTCTCTTGATTGCTTGTGCCAACGTGGCGAATCTGCTGCTGTCACGCGCGTCCACGCGGCAAAAAGAGATCGCTGTGCGGCTGGCACTCGGAGCCGGCCGGCGTCGCCTGATTCGCCAGTTGCTTACCGAAAGCGTCCTGCTGGCAACGGCGGGCGGCGTTCTGGGAGTAGCCCTCGCCTACTGGGCGAGCGATGTTCTGCTGGCTTTCATGTCCGGCGGGCGGAATCCCGTGATCCTCCATGTAGTGCCCTCTCTGCGCGTGCTCGGTTTCACCGCTGCCGTCTCGGTGCTCACCGGAATCCTGTTTGGATTGGCTCCGGCCCTGCGCGGCACCCGTCTGGATTTGACGCCCGCGCTCAAGGAAGGCGCGGGCAAAATCGTGGGGAGAGCGGGTCAATCGCGGGGTCTGCACCTCGGACTCGGCAAGCTGCTGGTGGTTGCGCAGGTGGCGATGTCGCTGGTGTTGCTGCTGGGCGCCGGATTGTTTGTCCGCACCCTCACCAACCTGGAGAATGAGAATGTCGGGTTTGACCGCCACAATCTTTTGCTCTTCGGCATCGCTCCCGCCCAGGCCGGCTACAAAGGCGAACGCCTGGGGAGCCTTTATGATGAGCTGCGGCGGCGAATCGCGGCCATTCCCGGCGTGCAATCGGCGAGCCTCTCCCGTCACACGTTCATTGACGGCGGCGTCACCATAGACGGAATTTCCATTCAGGGATATACCCCGAAACCCGGCGAATCAGAAAACGGGTCTGTCAGCCTTCACGTGAATTCTGTGGGGCCGGAATTCTTTGAGACCTATGGGATTCCGCTGGCGCTCGGCCGCACCATCGCCGATCGAGACACAGCGTCGGCTGCCAAGGTGGCCGTGGTTAACCGCGCCTTCGCAGACAGGTACCTGGCCGGCACGAATCCCATCGGCCGGCGTTTCGGCTTCGGAGACCCAAAGGCGAGCTCCGAGATTGCCATCGTCGGTGTGGTTGGCGACGTGAAGTACGGGCAGTTGCGTGACGCCGCGCCGCCCACGGTTTATGTGCCCTATGCGCAAGAGTCCGAACTGCCGGAGGGAATGAATTTTGAAGTGCGAACGGCAGGCGATCCCAGGAACTGGATCGGCGCGGTTCGGAGGACGGTCCAGGGACTCGACCGGAATCTGCCGCTGTGGGACGTCAAGACCCAAACCGAGCAGATCGACCAAGCCACGTTTCAGGAACGCCTCTTTGCCAGGCTCGCAGGCTTCTTTGGGCTGCTCGCCCTCGTGCTGGCCTGCGTGGGCCTGTACGGCATGATGTCCTACGCCGTAGCGCGTCGAACCAACGAGATCGGCATTCGCATGGCGCTCGGCGCGGAACGCGCGAAGATTCTGCGAATGGTGTTGCGGGAATCGATGACATTGGCAGTCCTCGGGATCATCTTCGGCGGGCCCGCAGCGCTGGCAGGGTCGCGTTTGATTGCCAGCATGCTGTATGGCGTGAAGCCGACTGACCCGCTGACCATCGCCTCGGCAACGGGTGCGCTGGCGGCTGTCGCGCTCCTGGCCGGATACCTGCCGGCACAGCGCGCCTCACGGGTCGATCCCATGGTGGCGCTGAGGTACGAATGATTGACGATTTTCGATTGCCGATTGACGAATGAACAGCGATGTCGGGGATTGGCGAGGCCGAGGATGGCAGCTATCGATCTTCGTAAGCCGCGAGGAACTCTGCGCGGGAAATGCCGGCCTGCGTGCAGATTGTGCGGAGGGTCGAAGCTTTGATCGTTGTATGGTTTGGCATGGTGAGCGGCGTCTTAGAACCGTCGGCATTCTCTCGGATCATCGAGATGTGCTCTCTTTCCCGTAGAACTCGAAAGCCCAGACGTTCGAGCGCCTTCAACACCCTTCGTTTCGGGGCATCAACCGGGAACTTGGGCATCAGGGCTCAATCCGGGCTTCGGCAACAAACGCTTCCAGAACGGGCGGATCAATATCAAGCACTTCGGGACCGAAGGTCTCGACGTGGAAGCGAATTGCTGACGTGGCGTCGGCAAGGGCTTGTTCATAAGAATCACCCTCGCCCACCACGACGCCTTTCAGTCCGAGCGGGTAGGCGACGTAGCCGTCTGAATGCCTTTCAACAATGATTTTGACTTCTCGCACGGTCACCCTTTCGCCCGCGAGCGCGCTTGTGGATAGCTGCGACGAACGCACTCAGCGGTGAAATATAGTTTAGCTGATTTTTGCTTATCGATTGAAAAGCGAAGAACAATGCGGCGGTTCGCTACGAGTTAGGTCATCGGGTGATCGGCTGATTGAGCGATGGAGGAGCGGTTCGTTGTACGAGGTTCGTAGTTCGTTCGCCCCAAGCAGCCGCGCGCTCAACCGTCGGCTTGTCCAATCACCCGATGGCTCGATCACCCGATCACTCAATCAGGCGACGACCTCGCGTCCGCACGGACCCGGTTTTCCACAGCCTATCCCCTTCAGCCATAAGCGCGAAATAAACGTTCTCACTTTTCTCAGTTTTCTCCACGCCGGCCGCGAATTGTGGGTGAATGGAGGAGGTGTTAGGTGTCAGGTGCCAGGTGTCAGGTGTCAGGTGTCAGGTGCCAGTTCCTCAGTTCGGAGTTTGTCAGTTCGGGGTTCGGCGTTGGGAGCTGGAGCTCGGATCAAGGACCCCGAGCGGTTGCGCAACGCCAATTGGGAAACGCCGAACTGAGCAACGCTGAACTGAGTAACTAACACCTAGCACCTAAGACCTAGCACCTAACACCTAACACCTGACACCTGGTACCTGAAACGCTGATGGACCCTCCGAACCCCAAACCGCGCCGCCCTTTGACCCCCGAGGCCCTCAAGCGCCAACGCGACGGCCAGTACAAAGGCCTGTTGCATGCCGCCCAGAAGCGCAAAGCCGACAACTCCGCCAACTACGCCAACAATTTCAGTCACGGCCAGATGGCGTTCGACTTCGAGCGCAGCGCCGAGGCGGCCGGGGAGAGCCGCGAAGAGCTGCGCGCCCATCTCAGCCTTCTCGATCGCACGCTGCTGATGCTGTGCGGCTATTTTCCACGTCTTGGGGAGGCTCTGTCTGGGGTGTCTGGCTTAACCGTTGACAGCCCCCTCACCCCCGGCCCCTCTCCCCCAAGGGGGCGAGGGGAGAACACATTCGAGAACTTAGAGAACACGTTCGAGAACTCAGAGAACACATTCGAGAACTCAGAGAACGGGTTTGAGAACTCAGAGACTAGATCCGAGAACTCGGGGAGTAGGTCCGAGGGTTCAGTTGCAGGGAGCGGTCTCCCCTCGTTTGCAGAGAATAGCGTCCCCTCGCCTGCAGGAAATGAACTCCCCTCTCCCCCTTGGGGGAGAGGGGCCGGGGGTGAGGGGGCTGCCGAGGGTCCGGCCGACCAAGCCCCTAGGCTACCCCTTCACACCGACGCGGCCAGCCCGCGCGCGCCCAAGCTGGTGCGGGCCTTGGCGCTGCTGCTTTGGCGGCCCTTCCGCCTCTACCGCAACCAGGAAAACTGGGAGCGGCTGGCCATCTGCTATCGCCTGGAGGAAATGAAGCGCTGGCGGCAGCAGCACAGCGAGCTGACGGCGGAGCGGGCGGACAAATTTCACTGGGACCTGGACGCCACGCTGGAGAACTACCACTCGTACACTCGCGAGCGCCTGAAGCGCATTGAGAGACGGTTTTGGAAGGTGTGGCGGGTGTACCGGGGAATGGTGGGGTTGTTGGGGGCGCTGTTCGACGGCCGGGGTTCGGTGTTCGGTGTTCGGGATTCGGGCCAACAGGGTTCAGGGGACGGGGATCAGGGGCCCGAAATGCGGGATTCGGGTTTCGGGGTTCGGGATTCGGAAGCCGAAGCTCCGTGTTCAGGGACGGAAAGCCGAGCACCAAATCCCGAGTCCCGGGCCACAAATCACGAATCGCAAGTCACAGATGCCGAATCTCGAAGCACGAACACCGAACCCCGAACCCCGAATCCCGAGTCTCCAATCGCAAATCACCAATCATCAATCACCAATCCCGAGCCCCGAACCCCGAATCCCGGCTTCCTGCTGCAGTTCCGCGGCACTCCGCACTACGAGCAATTCCATCCTGCCTGGCCCGAGCGCATCGACGATCTATCGCCGGAAGCCATCGGCGATCCGTTCCAATCGCCCAGCCACGCCATGAAGGCGCAGCAGAAGCGCGTGGAGCCGGCGTCGGTGAAAGACCCGAAGGAGTGGCAAGTCGTAGGGGCGCATGGCCATGCGCCCAGCCATGCGCCCGTACCGCATCCGCCCAAGCCGCGACCGCCCGAAATGGATTTGTCTGACCGGCCTGCCAGCGAATTCGTCCGTACGCCTTCGGAACGCGAGCTAAAGCGTCTGGTGCGCCGGGGGGAGTTGACTGTGCCCGGCAGCTTCCAGGAATTCCTGACGTTGGTAGAAGAAGCGCTAGGAACCCGGGATTCGGGTTTCGGGGTTCGGGGTTCGGGCGTGCCGGATGAAGACTCGGGGCCAGGGGTCCGGGATTCGGTGTTCGGTGTTCGGGATTCGGGAGCTGAGGCTGGGGGTTCCGGGACAGAGGCCCGAAACCCAAATACCGAGTCGCGAGACCCGAAACCCGAAAACCGAACACCGAACCCCGAGCGTCAAGTCCCGAACACCGAACCCCGAATCCCGAACCCCGGTCCCCAGCCCCCGATCCCTGACCCCTCGCTTCACGCCCTGGCCGAATCCCTCTGGAACCGCATGCACGTCTTCAGCGATCGACTCGCCGGGCTGCGCGAGCTGCTGGAGGCTACCTTGGAGTGGCAGCCGGTCCGGTTCCTGCGGCTGTGGCTGAAGCTGCTGCCGGTTGAGTACGCCTACGATAGCGTTGCTTTCTTCAAGTGCGCGCACGGCCCGAATCGCGAGGACATCGCCTGGGGTGACGACGAGACCACGCCTCCCTGGCGCGACGGCAAGCGGCGGCCCGCCGAGACGCCGCGTTCCGAGGCGGAGGGACGCAAGCAGCAGGGGGGCGAACTGCAGCACGCGCTGCGCATCTGGTTCGACGCGGTGCGATACGTGCTGGTGCCGGTGATGCGCAGCACGCACCAGGTGACGGTGGCGCTTTATGATTGGGCGGTGAGCCGGTTCGGGATTCGCGAGGAATTTCTGGTGTGGCGGCCGAATCTCAGTTCGGTGCAACGGGATACCCGCGAGGGCCGTCCGGAATGGGCGGTGCGGGTGGTGACCACCACCGGAAAGACGCTGGTGAAGCTGAGAGATGGGAGGATGTTTGAACCGGACGAGTAGGGGCTAGGTGTCAGGTGTCAGGTGTCAGGTGTTAGGTGTTAGGTGCGAGGTGTTAGTTCATCAGTTCGGAGTTTTTCAGTTCGGAGTTCGGAGTTCGGAATCAGTGCTGGCGCTTCAAGGTCCCAGGGCCCTGTCACCTGTCACCTGACACCTGAGAAAAATGAGAATCTTTGCAGCGAATGGGGAAAGAAAATCTTAATGATGAAGGATGAACCATGAACCATGAACCATGAATGATGAACGATGAATGATGAACGATGAACGATGATGAATAGTCGTCAGAAGGCAGAAAGCTGAGGGCTGAGCTGAAGGCTGCCTGCTGAAAGCTGAAAGCGAACCACTAACCACTAACCACTGTTTCTCTATGCGCTTGTTCTACAAACTTCCGCTTCGCTTCCGCTCCCTGTTCCGGCGCACAGGTGTCGAACAGGAGCTCAGGGACGAAGTACGTTTTCATCTCGAAAAACAGATCGAAGAAAACATCACACAGGGCATGACGCCGGAGGAGGCTCGATACGCCGCCTTGCGGGAGCTCGGCGGCGTGGAGCAAATCAAAGAGGAGTGCCGGGATATGCGAAAAGTCAGTTACGTCGAAAATTTCCTCCAGGATGTGCAGTACGGCGTTCGACAACTTCGCCGCAGTCCTGGATTTACGGCGGTGGCGATTCTCACGCTGGCCTTGGGGATCGGCGCCAATACGGCCATCTTCAGCGTGGTGTACGCCGTCCTCTTAAAGCCGCTGCCCTTTCGAAACCCGGGCCAACTCGTGAGGGTGTTCGAGGGCAACGATCGGGCGGGCATTCCGGCGGAGGGCTGCTCCTACCAGGAATTCCAGGAATGGCAGAGACAGAATCACGTCTTCAGTGGAATGGCCGCGGTTACGGCACACCAACTCAACCTGACCGGCCGTGGCGAACCCATGGTGGTGCAAGTCGGCGACGTGACGGCGGACTTTTTCTCGGTTCTGGGCGTCCGGCCCATGATGGGCCGCGCATTCCTGCCCGAAGATGACGTGCAAGGCGCCGCGCCGGTGGTGGTGATCAGCAATGACTTGTGGCGGGGCCGTTTCGGCGCGGACCCTGGCTTGATCGGAAGCACCATTGAGCTCGACAAGCGACCCTTCACGGTGGTCGGGGTGATGCCCGCCAGCTTCCGTTTTTCATTCTTTAACGAGGGTCAGAGCCGGCAACTCTGGGTTCCGATCCTTCAGGACCCTTATTTCGGCAGTATGGCCAAGCTCCCCACCGCACATTTGTTTACCGCCCTGGCGCGGCTGAAGCCGGGAATCTCCCGAGAGCAGGGTGAGACGCAGATGCAGGCGATCGGCAACCGGCTGTGGCCACAGTATCGGCCGGGAGACAAAGGGTGGACCATCCGTACCGCTTCACTTCGAGCGGCTGTGACCGGAAATGGCGTTTCGGCCCCGCTTCTCGTGCTGCTGGCCGCGGTCGGCCTGGTGCTGTTGATCGCGTGCGCCAACGTGGCCAATCTGCTACTGGCGCGCGCCACCTCCCGCGCCCGAGAATTCGCCGTTCGGGCGGCATTGGGCGCAGGCCGGGCGCGCATCCTGCGCCAGTTGCTGACCGAGAGCGCAGTGCTGGGTCTGGTGGGCTCGGCGCTCGGCATCGGTCTCGCCTACTGGGGCGTTCGGGGGTTGAGCGGACTGCTACCGCCGAGCCTTCCTCGCGCCGATTCCATTCGAGTGGATGGATCGGTTCTGGCGTTCGCTTTGGTTCTTGCCCTCGGCGCCAGCTTGCTGTTTGGAGTGGCGCCGGCGCTGTTCGCGGCCGATCCAACGCTGCAACGAACTCTTCAAGAGAGCGCCGGGCGCCCGGGCGAGGGCGCCGGACGCCGGCGGGCGCGCAATCTTCTGGTCATGGGGGAGGTCGCGCTGGCGATGGTGCTCCTGGTGGGCGCGGGCTTGCTCATCCGCAGTTTCGCCGCGCTGCTGTCCGTGAATCCCGGATTCGAAACCCGGCGGATTTTAAGGGCTGAGGTGCAGCTTCCGCGTTTTCAGTACTCAACGCCGCGGCAGTGGGTGGCCTTCTCGAATGAGGTTCTGCCGCGAATCCAGGCGGACCGCGACCTCGAAGACACAGCCATAGCCCTTCCGATGCCGCTGGATGCGCAGGGCCCCGCGAATGTGCCCTTTTCGATTGCCAACGGTCCTCCCTTGCCGCCCGGAAGGAGCACCACCGCCGACTACGTTACGGTGAGTCCGAATTATTTTCACGTGATCGGCATACCCCTCGTGCGCGGCCGCTATTTCAGCCGGCAGGATGTGATGTCCGCGCCGCCCGTTGCCATCATCAGCAAAGAATTAGCCCGGATTTATTTTCCGCACCGCGATCCCGTGGGGCAGCAGCTAATTTTCGGGTTTCCGCCTGACACCAACGTTAAGCGAGAAATCGTGGGCGTGGTAGGCGACATCCGCGACGCCGCGCTCAGTCAGGCGCCGGGACCCATGCTGTACGTGCCCTTTGCTCAGGCCCCGTTGTGGGGCGTGGGCCTGGTGACGAACACCTCGCTCGATGCGTCCGCGGCGGCCCACGCCATCGAGGCTAAAGTGCATGAGGTGGATCGCGATGTGCCGGTGACGGACGTCGGATGGATGTGGGAAGCGGTGGACGCTTCGCTCGGCGAGGTGCGCCTGCGCACCTGGCTGCTCGGCTTGTTCGGCGCTATAGCGCTAGCCCTTGCCGCGGCGGGAGTCTTCGGTGTGATCGCCTATTCGGTCTCCTGCCGCACGCACGAATTTGGCATCCGCATCGCGCTCGGAGGGAGCCGGCGGGAGATTTTGGGGTTAGTGCTAGGAGAAGCGCTGCGCCTGGCGCTGGTGGGCGTGGGAGCCGGAGTTGTCGCCGCGCTCGGCCTTACTCGCTTGATTTCGAGCCTGTTGTTCGGCGTCCGCGCCACCGACCCGCCCACGCTGATCGTGTTGCCGCTGCTGCTCACCGGGGTCGCTTTGCTGGCGGCTTACCTTCCCGCCCGCCGGGCAACCAGGGTTGATCCTATGGTGGCATTAAGGCACGAGTGAGGGAATCGGGAGATCGGGTGATTGGCTGATTGAAAGATTGACTCAATTGCGGATTGACTCATTGAATCAATGAGCCGATGAGTCAATTTTTCACCATGCGAAAGAAAAGCAACGGCGTCGCTAACCTGAATCTCAACGCGGAGCCCGACCGGCTCCCCGGGAAATCATCCCGTACTTTCGTGCTAATCCCGCGATTACTTTTGGCTCATTCTTCCTTCCCGCCCGCCGATAACCGGTGTTGGGAAAGCCTGCGAGCGTGGGACCGCCAAGTTTGTCCTCAACGAGCGGACGCGCCGCGGCGGGAAGCGAGGAATTCGTCGATGACAAAGCCCGTGCCCGTCTTGAAGACCCTTCTCTCTGCTTGGCTGACAATCACCACCGGCTACGGCATACCGGAGCTCTACGCTGCGAACGCGATCCGCCAGGGAAACGTGGTGATCCCGGAATCGAGCCAGGTGCGCGCGGAGGATCTTGGCCTGCAAGCCCACACCGACCACGTGATTCTGGCCCCGGAAGCCGCCCCGAGGTCGCCCGACGCCATGTCGCTTGAGCCCGAAGTCAGGGCTGAGACCGCGGCTGCCCCGATTCACGGAAGTCCGGCCTGGATGCGATCCGTTTACAAACTCCCCTCAACAGGCGGGGCTGGTGTAATTGCCATTGTCGATGCCTATGACTACCCCTCGGCGCAGCATGACCTGACTACCTTTTCCGCCCAGTTTGGCTTGCCGGCGTGCACCACGGCCAATGGCTGCTTTCACCAGGTCTACGCGTCCGGAGTGAAGCCGGCCGGAAACTGCAGTTGGGCTCAAGAGGAGGCCCTCGACGTGGAGTGGGCGCACGCCATGGCGCCTGACGCGAAGATCGTGCTGGTGGAAGCAAAGTCGAGTGGCAGCACTGACATGATGAAGGCCGTAGACGTGGCCAGCGCTATTGTCAATCCGAGCGGGCACGGGTTCGGCGAGGTCAGTATGAGCTGGGGATTCGGCGAGTTCTCCAGCGAGACCAGCCTTGATGCGCACTTCAGGCGGCAGGGCGTTGTCTACGTGGCCTCGGCCGGTGATGTGGGTGGCAAGCGCAATTACCCGGCGACCTCACCGTACGTGGTGGCCGCGGGTGGCACCAGCCTGCACTTTAATGCGCAAGGCCAACTGCAAAGTGAGACCGCCTGGAACGACGCCGGAGGAGGGCCCAGTCCCTATGAGGCTCGGCCGGCCTATCAGACCGCCATTGTCGAGATCGTGGCCGGACATCGCGGCACACCCGATGTCTCTTTTGACGCTGACCCCAACTCCGGAGCCTGGGTTTACGACAGCACGTCCTGCGGCGGATTGGCTGGCTGGCTGATGTTTGGAGGCACCAGCCTCTCGTCGCCTTCGATCGCTGGAATAGTCAATCTGGCCGGCCATTTCTATAGTTCCGGTACGCTGGAACTGGACAACCTTTACAGCCACCTCGGCACTGCGGACTTTCGCGATATCACTCTGGGCCAAGCAGGAAGCTTCAAGGCCGCCAAAGGCTGGGACTTCGCCACCGGGGTGGGCACCAGCGTCGGAGTGGTGGGCAAATAGGAGGGCTCGGCAACCGTCACACCCGCAGAAAAATCTTACGACGGTAAAGGTGCAAGAACACACACCAGCTTACGGCCACGCCGGCGACTTCCCGGATGAACGGCTTCCAGGCGCCCATGTGGGGGAAGAGGCCGTGAATGA
This sequence comes from Terriglobia bacterium, assembly GCA_035578005.1. GTDB lineage: Bacteria > Acidobacteriota > Terriglobia > UBA7540 > UBA7540 > Gp13-AA77. Next base: position 46,247 of record DATJYK010000131.1, on the reverse strand, counting down.
AAATGTCACCGAGAATACGGAAGTCGAAGAATCGATGGGCGAGATACATCGCAATGGAATTCGCGCCGATCACGACAAAAAAGAATGCCCAACGCTGATATCCGTGAAGGTCCATGATCCAGTAAAACAGCGCCAGCAGCAGAAGGCTCCAGCCGCCCGCGAACAACACGAAAGAGCTGGACCAGACGTTCTTGATGATCGGAAAATCAAGGCTCCACAGCAGCGCTACCCCAAGGCTCGCTACCCCGACGAGCGCCAAGCCAGCGGCCTTCCGATTCGGCGATCGGGCCGAACGGAGCCAGTGACCGGCCAGTACTCCCATCATGCAGGTGGCGATGGCTGGAATCATCGAGATCAATCCTTCGTTGTCGCCAAACTCGTAACAGCAAAACGGCCGGGGCAGGAACCGTTGGTCAAAATGCGCGGCCAGGTTCCCCTGCGGCGTCAGAACACCGGCGCCGAATCCCGGCACAGGAATGAGCGTCATAATGGCCCAGTAGCCCAACAGGATGGCTCCGGTGGCAATCACCTGCCCGCGAATCTTCAAGTTCATGGTAAGCAGCGTCGAGCAGAAATAGGCGATGGCAATGCGCTGCAGGACGCCTGAAAGCCGAAGCTGGTGAAAGTTGAAGTCCAGCAGGCCGTTGTACAAAAGACCGAGGAGCAGCAGCAGCGCGAGCCGCCGAAAGGCGTGCCCGTAAAGCTCGCGGCGATCGCCGCCCATTTCGAGGCGGCGCGTGAGGGAAAACGGCAGCACTAGGCCTACAACAAAAACAAAAAGAGGGAAAATGAGATCATAGAAGTGGAACCCCGCCCAAGGGACGTGCTCAAATTGCTGGCTCAAAGCCGCCGTGACCCGAGTCGGGTGGGCTCGATAGAGAGTGTGGATAAGTTCCTCGCCGCCGCTGATCCAGAACATGTCGAAGCCCCGCAGGGCATCGATGGATGCGATGCGGCCTGGAGCCGCGTGCTCCGGCTTCAACTCGGCGGCACGTTCCTGTACTGCGGTCTCCGGCATAGGCACCCTCCAGCATTCCTGATTTCACTGTCATCTCTGAAAGAGGTGGTTGATGTCAAGCCCTCGCCCGCTCGGCAGTGTTTGGTGAAGGCGATTCCACGCGGCTCGCAGGCGTGCTTACGCGGCGCAACAATAAGCTGACCCGTTGCACTAAAATGGGTATGATATCGGCTGCACTCGCGAGATGGAAGCTCTATGAACTGCCACGTTAATGCCCACTCGGGGAGCCAGACCGCGCCGCCGGGGGGTGGTCCTTTGACCCTTCGAATGCGAATCACCAGCGACCCTCGGCTTCTGTGCGTAGTGCGAAGTACCGTCTCGGAGTTGGCCACAGTGTGTGGTTTCGAAGACGAGCAGCGCCGGCGCATCACGCTAGCGGTCGACGAAGCGCTGAGCAATGTCATGCGGCATGCTTACAAGAACCGGCGTGACCAGGAAATCGAGCTAAGCTGCCAGGTGTGTTCAGATTGCCTGGAGTTCTCCTTCATCGATCGCGGCGAGGCGGCGGACCGTTCCAGAATCTGCGCCCAGCCCCTGGACGAAATCGCTACGGGCGGGCGCGGCACTCACCTTATCCGGCAGATCATGGACGAGGTTTGTTACGATCAAGTTTCCGAGGGGAACAGGCTGCGCCTCAAGAAGTATCTCCCGTGCATCAAGAGCAAGGCGTAGGGACACTTTTTGCACGATGCCGGGTCGGCACGACTTGGCATAAGGTCCGTCCCCGCCCTATCGAGCGCTCATGAGTGGTGGAATTGGCCGGTATTACGAACCTGCGAGGAAGACCCGAATGATGATAGCAACCCGTGAGCAGGCAGAAGCCACGATTGTAGACATAAACGGCGACATTGATATGGGCACTTCACCGGGCTTACGAAAGACCCTGCTGGAATCCCTGAAAGCGACTCCCCGGCTGGTGGTGAACCTGGGCGGCGTGCGCTACATCGACAGCTCTGGGATTGCCTCGCTGGTGGAAGTGCTGAAGGAAGCGCGGAACAAGCAAAAACGCCTGGTGCTCTTCGGTCTCAATACCGCCGTGCGCGAAGTATTGCAGCTCACGCGGCTGAACAAGATTTTCGAGATACGGGAGACTGAAGAACAAGCCCTGGCGTAATGGCCTGAGGGCGGTTCGTTACCCTGCCCGGCGCAGCGACGGGTCAGGCCTTATCCAAGCTCACGATGAGAGCCCAAGGAATCACGGCAGTTCCAGATCGGGTTGGAGTGGAAACTCTGAAGGGCCTGGCGTACGTCGGAGGCCTGGCCCGGCTGCTGGGCGAGTCGGCTTACATCACCTTCGTGGGGCCGTTTCAGGGGCAGCGCCTGCGCCCCCAGCGGGCCTTTCACCAGGCCATGGCAGTGGGTGTGAGGGCCATTCCGATCGTTTCCCTCATCAGTTTTTTTGTCGGCCTGATCATGGCTCTCCAGAGCGCCTACGAACTTCGGCGGCTGGGGGCCATTCAGTTTGTCGCTGACGCAGTGGCCATCTCGATTATTCGGGAGTTGGGTCCGCTGATTACGGCGGTTATGGTGATTGGCCGGTCTGGCTCGGCGTTTGCAGCGGAGATCGGCACCATGAAAGTGACGGAGGAGGTGGATGCTCTGGAGACCATGGCGCTTCGGCCCGTCTCTTTCCTGGTGGCGCCAAAGTTCTTGGCGATGCTTGTGATGGTGCCGTGTTTGACCATTTGGGCGGACTTCATGGGTGTGATGGGGGGGTGCCTTTTCGGCGTGACGGCGGCGAATTTCACGTTCGCTTCGTATCTTCACGCCACACGTGACGCCCTTGTGCTGCACGACATCTCGACGGGTTTGATCAAGAGCGCCCTGTTTGCGGTGGTGATCACCGCCGTGGGCTGCCAAGAGGGGTTTTCCACAGGGGCAGGCGCGGAAGAAGTTGGACGCTCGACCACCGAGGCAGTGGTGAAGTCGATCTTTCTCGTGATTGCCGTTGATCTAGTGTTCACGGCTCTCTTCTACTTCACCAATGGGCTTTAATTGCTTCGGAGTCGAAATCTGAAATTCGAAACTCGAGATTCGACAAGTCGCAAACGAAATCGCTGCAACGAGTCTCTAATTTCGAATTTCGGCTTTCGAATCTCGAATCAGAACTGAGCAACTCCCAACGGCTAAGTCCGAAAACGTTTGTCTATGGCTGCGATTGTCGCCGGCGCCGATCGTCCCCTGATCTCGGTCGTGAAGCTCCGGGTGAGCTACGGCGAGCGCGAGATTTTGCATGGAATCACTTTCGATGTCCGGCAGGGAGAGACCCTGGTGATTCTGGGTGGCTCCGGCTCGGGCAAGAGCACCTTGCTGCGAACTCTGGTTGGACTTGAGAAACCGAGCGGCGGAGAGGTCTGGATCAAAGGCATCAATATCGCCCAGGCCTCGAATCACCAACTGGATGACATTCGCAAGAAGATGGGGGTTTCATTCCAGGGCGGCGCCCTCTTCGGCTCTATGACTGTGGGTGACAACGTGGCCCTCCCGCTGCGCGAACATACGCGTCTGGAAGAATCCACCATCCAGATCATGGTGCGGATTAAGCTGGAGCAAGTAGGGCTGGCGAGTTTTGTGGACTTTATGCCTTCCCAACTGAGCGGTGGGATGAAGAAGCGCGCTGCGGTGGCGCGCGCTCTGGCGATGGACCCGGAAATCCTGTTTTTTGACGAGCCGTCGGCCGGGCTCGATCCCATCATTGCGGCTGGCATCGATCAGTTGATCCTTGAACTCAAGAAGGCTTACGCAATTTCGATGGTCGTGGTGACGCACGAATTGACTAGCGCCTTCCTGATTGCGGACCGTATGCTTTTGATCGACCGCGGCGACGTTCTCGCGATGGGCACCAAAGAGGAGCTCGCGGCCAGCACCAACGCGCGCGTGCGTCAGTTTCTGGATCGTGTCGCAGAGCCGCAGGTGGAAGATGAACTCAGTTATCTGCAGATGCTGACGGGAGAGCGGGAAACTCGACACTAGAGGGTGCCAGAGGCAGGAGAACGGGATGAGTGCGAGGACCGAGCAGGTGTGGGTAGGGCTGTTCGTGCTGGTGGCAGCCGCCGTGCTCATTATAGCGGCTCTCTCCGTCGCCGGCACCTTCACCCGCGGTAACATCCCCCACCGGTCTTATTTCAAGTTTGCAGGCGGGTTGGAGCCCGGGGCCGCGGTGCGATACGGCGGCATGAAGGCGGGGTCCGTCCAACGCGTCCGGGTTGATCCCGATGATTCAACCCGCATCGAAGTGGATTACAGCGTCGACCGGGACATTCCTTTGAAGGAAGATAGCTTGGCCAAAATCACGAGCCTGGGCCCACTGGGTGACAATTACGTGGAACTTACCACCGGCACCCGCCAGGCACCACTCGCACCGCCTGGCAGCGTGGTGAGATCCGCTCAGTCGGTGAGCTTTAGTGACCTCGGTGACATGGTGGGCAACTTGCAGCCCCTGGTGCAGCAGGCGCTGCAAAAGCTCAATCAGCGCCTCGATGAATTGCAGGTGACGCTCGCGCGCGCCAACGATCTGCTCAACGATCGCAATCGAGCCAACGTCAGCGCATCCTTGGCCAACGTCAGCGCCATGCTGGCAGAGGACCGGCCGAAGATCGCGGGGACCCTGGATAATGTTCAGACCGCCAGCGCGCGCCTCACGCCGCTGCTTGATGACTTGAAGAAAACGATGGCTGAGGCCAATGATACCCTGGGCCACATCGACGCGGTCGTGCTTGAAAACCGGCAGGATCTTCGAAGTTCCGTGGTGGAATTGCGGCAAACGCTCGCGACGGCGTCATCCACCATAGACCAACTCGATCGAATGCTGGACTACAATTCTGACAACATTGATGAGATCCTCGAAAATATCCGAGTGACGACGCAAAATCTGAAGGTTCTGACCGAAAACCTCAAGCGGCGGCCTTACACCTTGATCCGTCCTGCCAACCCCAAGGAACGGAAGCCGGGCGAGAATTAGGAAGGGGGGCACGATGTCCATGCGTCGAACGATCCCTTGCATTGCGGTCTTGCTCACAACCGTTGGTCTCGGCGCCTGTGGGAGCGGACGCCCCATCAAGTACTACACCATGGAGGTTCCGACGGCGCCTCAGCCCTCGACAGGCATCTTCCCCGTCACTCTCCTCGTCGGCCGCATCACTGCTCCTGAGATTTTACGGGACGCGCCGATTGCCTACCGTTCAGGGCCGAACGAGATTGGCACCTATAACTATCATTACTGGGTCGAGCCGCCCGAGGTGATGGTGAAGCTCGCACTGATCCGCGAACTTCGCTCCTCCGGGCGGTTTCAATCTGTGGCTGAGGTGGGCAGCGAAGCGCAAGGCGAGTTTGTTTTGCAGGGCAGGCTGTACGATTTCGAAGAGGTTGACGCCGGCAATATCTCCGCGCTGGTGACGATGGAGTTCCATTTGCTTGACCGGAAAGACGGCAGGATCGTCTGGACGCACTTCTATTCACACAGCGAGCCCGTGCCGGGCAAAGAAGTTCCGGACGTGGTGACCGCGCTCGATCGCAATCTCGATCGAGGCCTCACTGAGGTCAGTGCCGGACTGGATACGTACTTCTCCTCTCTCCCACCAGCGAAGTCCTGAACCGAAGAAGGTCAGAATTCATCCAAACAAGTAGACTCGCGTGAACGCCTATGACTGAGATCAGTTCGCGGCTGACGTGTTTCGAGCTTTGGGGCGGCAACCGCAGCGAGGACCATGCCGTGGAATTGCCCGGCTTGGCAGGGTGGGTCTATTCTCAGCCGCTGGAACCCGGAGCGGGCGGAGGCGATGTTCATTACCTGTCTGTTTGCAGCAAGGGGATGGTGTCGCGCGTCGCTCTTGCGGACGTGGCGGGGCACGGAAGAAGCGCCAGCTTCACGGCGGAGAATCTGCGCCACGTCCTGCAAAGGCACACTGACAACTGGGATCAGTCTGCTCTAATGCGGGAAGTGAATGAGGCTTTTGCAGGTGAGTCAGTGGACGGTCACTTTGCCACGGCTGCAGTGCTCGGCTTCTACTTTGAAACCGGCGAGTTGCTGTTTAGCAATGCCGGCCATCTGCCGGTTCTCTGGTACCACGCCGGAGGTCGCTCCTGGGATTTGTTGGAGGACGGAACTCCTTTTGCTGTTGATGTCGAAGGACTGCCGCTCGGTTTGATTCCAGGAACGACCTATTCCCAGACTGCCGTGCGGCTGGGCGCCAACGACGTGCTAGTTCTTTACACGGACGGAATTACGGAGGCGATGGACGTCTCGGGAAACGAGCTCGGGCAGCGCGGTCTGCTGAACCTGGCGCGTGGCGTTGAGGTTGATTCGCCGGCTCAAGTGAGCCGTGCCTTGACGGCGGGCGCAGCGGCCTTTCGCGGTAATGGGCCGCGGCGGGACGATGAAACCCTAGTGGTGCTTCAGCGCGTAATGCAGTAGTTTGATATACAGGCGGAGCCGAATGCCAAAACCTGTTCTGCTGGCCGTCGACGATGATCCTGAAGTGTTGCGCGCCGTCGAACGCGACCTGCGCCGGCACTATGCCGAACACTACCGGGTGATGCGGGCTGATTCGGGAGCCTCGGCGCTCGACGCCTTAAAGGGCCTTAAGCAGAGGAATAACGTTGTAAGCCTGCTGCTGTCTGACCAGCGCATGCCGCAGATGACCGGGGTCGAATTCATCAGCCAGGCAATGGATGTCTATCCTGACGCCCGGCGCGTCCTTCTCACCGCTTACGCGGATACTGACGCCGCCATCCGGGCCATCAATCAGGCCAAGATTCATCACTACCTGCTGAAACCCTGGGATCCGCCGGAGGAACAGCTTTACCCGGTGCTCGACGACTTGCTTGAAGACTGGCAGGCTTCGTTCCGGCCGCCTTTTGACGGCGTGCGCGTGCTCGGCCATCGGTGGTCACCCCGCACATACACGGTTCGGGACTTTCTGGCGCGTCAGCAAGTTCCTTATCGCTGGATTGACGTGGAGGCTCCGGCCAATGCAGCCGAGGTTCGGGCCGCGAGCGGGAACGGAGGAGTGGACACGTCCAAACTGCCGCTGGTGTTATTTCCGACGGGAGAAGCTCTATCGGATCCGTCGCCGGCGGAAATGGCTGTTGCGCTCGGCCTCAGCACACACGCCCAGACCGCGTTCTACGACCTGATGATCGTGGGTGGAGGGCCGGCAGGGCTCGCGGCCGGTGTCTACGGAGCATCGGAGGGGCTCCGCACGGTGATGGTGGAGCGTGAGGCGCCCGGAGGCCAGGCAGGCATGAGCTCGCGGATCGAGAATTACCTGGGTTTCCCGTCCGGCTTGAGCGGCGGGGACTTGGCTCGGCGTGCGGTGGCGCAGGCGAAGCGCTTCGGCGTCGAAATTCTGGCGCCTCAGGAGGTCACGCGGCTGCGAGTGGAAGGGCCGGCGAAAATGGTGACGCTGGCCGATGGAACTGAAATCGGGTGTAAGGCTCTGGTGATCGCGACCGGCGTGTCTTATCGCAAGCTCGACGTGCCGGGCATGGACCGGTTACAGGGAGCCGGTGTCTACTACGGCGCTGCCATGACGGAAGGCGATTCTTGTCGCGGCGAGGACATTTACATTGTTGGCGCGGCAAACTCCGCAGGTCAGGCGGCGATGTATTTTTCAAGATATGCCCGCCGCGTCATCATCCTGGCCAGAGGGCCCTCTCTTTCGGCCACCATGTCGCAGTACTTGATCGACCAGATTCGGAGCACGGAGAACATTCATGTGGAAACCCACAGCCAGGTGGTGGAGGTCCATGGCACCGATCGGCTGGAGTCCATCTCCGTATTGTGCTCAGCCAGCGGCGAGAGGCAGGCGGTGCCGGCCCACTCGCTCTTCACCTTCATTGGTGCGGCGCCCTGTACGGATTGGTTGGCTGGCGTGGTGGAACGCGATAATCGCGGCTTTATTCTCTCGGGGCCGGACCTTGTGCGTGACGGCAAGCGTCCCGCCGGCTGGCCTCTGGACCGGTACCCGTGGCTGCTCGAGACGAGCGTCCCAGGCATTTTTGTGGCAGGCGATGTACGTCATGGGTCGATAAAACGGGTGGCTTCAGGTGTGGGCGAGGGTGCGAACGCCGTTCAGTTTGTGCACCAATACTTGAGCTCGGTCTGAAACATGGCACAGACGCACGAGATCAGCAGAGAACAGGTCCAGTCCGTGGTGGATGACCTTCGAAAGATTGCGGTGTTCGACGGCCTTCCGGAGGATCAACTCGACTGGCTCGCCGGAAAATTCGACGAAGTTCGCCTCGAGCCGGGCGAGGTTTTCGGGCGCGAGGGAAACCCGGTCGAGCACCTCGTTGTTCTCTTGCAGGGGGAACTGCGCTGGCAGCGCCAGGACATCCCCGATGGTCCCATATTTACCGTCACCGCCGGGGAAGTTACAGGCCTGCTCCCCTACTCAAGGCTGACACACTTCCGGGGTACCGGCCGCGCTGTGCTGGCAAGCAGGATGCTTCGGCTCCACAAGGATATCTTCCCTGAGATGATGCACCGCATGCCCGAGCTCGGCAAGCGGCTGGTGGCGCTTATGTCTGACCGCATCCGGGAAACCACCCGAATGGAGACGCAGCGCGACAAGCTTATGGCGCTCGGAAAGCTCTCCGCCGGACTCGCGCATGAGTTGAACAACCCTGCGGCGGCAGCGCGGCGCGCCTCGAGCAGTATGCTCGAAGCGCTTGAGGCGGTGCGGGACGCGAGCCTTCGGCTTCTTCAACAATCCCTCACCAACGCGCAACGCGAAGTGATCGCGCGTTTCGAGCGCGATGCGTGGCAAAACGTGCCTTCCCTGTCACCCGATCCGCTCGAACTCAGCGATCGCGAAGAGCGTATCACCGAGTGGCTGGAAGCGCACCACGTGCAGGAGGCGTGGAAGATCGCTCCTGTTCTCGCCGAGTGGTGCGTCGACAACAGTAAGCTGCAGGGTCTCTCCACAGAGATCGCGGACGCCATGTTGGGCCCGGCGCTCGCCAGAGTTGTCTCCATCCTGGTAATTTACGGATTGGTCCGCGAGATCGACAACAGCACTCGCCGCATTTCGGACCTGGTGCGGGCCATCAAAGAGTACTCTTACATGGATCAGACTCCCATCCAGGAGGTCGATATTCACCAGGGTCTCGACAACACGCTGCTGATTTTCGGCAGCCGCCTGAAAGGTAGCATGAAGCTGGTGCGGGACTACACCCCTGACCTGCCGCGCGTGTGCGCTTACGGGGGCGAACTGAATCAGGTGTGGACGAACCTCATCGACAACGCCCTCGACGCCATGGGAACCCAAGGCGAGCTGCGCGTCCGCACTGCCCGCGACATTGATGGGGTAATCGTCGAAATCGGCGACAATGGTCCTGGAATTCCCAATGAGATACAGGCGCGCATCTTCGATCCGTTCTTTACCACCAAGGGTGTCGGTGACGGCACCGGTCTCGGCCTCGATACCGCCTGCCGCATCATCCGAAACCATCACGGTACGATCAGCGTGGAATCGCAGCCCGGCGACACCCGATTTCAGGTGCGCCTCCCTTTGACCCAACCGAGAACCCAATAATCTCGCCTGGACCTTGTCCACCGTCCGTCGCCCCAAACTCGGCCAGCATTTCCTCACCAGCGATCGCTATCGTCTTCGTGTGGCCGAAGCCCTGCCAATCGGTACTGGTGACCTGGTGATCGAGATCGGCGCCGGTCGCGGGGCCATGACAGGGCTCATTGCGGAGCGTGCGGGACAGGTGGTCGCCGTAGAGCTGGATGCCTCGCTGGCGGAGCAGCTCAAGGCTCGGTTTGGCACGAGCAACCACGTTGAGATTCTACAAGGTGACATCCTGGAATTGGACATCGCCGAGGTTTGCCGGCGCCATGGAGTGGAGCGCGCTTTCGTTTTCGGCAATCTTCCCTACTACATTACCTCGCCGATCCTGCACCGTCTGCTTCAATTCGGAGACCATCTCAGCGGCATGGCTTTCGTGGTGCAGCGGGAAGTCGCTCTCCGCATCGCCGCCAAGCCGGGCTCGCGAGACTACGGCTATTTGAGTGTGCTGGTGCAAACGTGCACCTGTCCTCGGGTAGCCTTCAGCATTCCACCCGGAGCCTTCACGCCGCCGCCGGCTGTGTTCTCTGCTTTCGTCACCTTTGATATGAGCGGGATGCTGCCCACTGTTGGCGAACGCAGCGCGTTTCTCGAGTTCGTGAAGCTTGGCTTTGGCCAGAAGCGGAAGAAGCTCTCGAACAACCTCAGCTCAGCTTATGGAACGGTCCGGGTCCGCGAGGCGCTGCGCGGTCTCAACATCAGTGAAAACGCGCGCGCAGAGCAACTGGCTGTGATTGAGCTTGAGAAACTATTCGAAGCGCTGAAGCGGCAGTGCTGAGCTGAGCGTCATCTAGGCTAGTTAACTATGGCACCATCCCGAAGTCCGATTCATCTCCCGCCGCTCGGAGCGCCCGCCAGCGCATCCGCCCGGGGAATGTTGGTGGTCACGTCCCATCCGCCGCCCAGCGCCTTCATCAGGAGCACGCTTGCGTCCATGCGGCGCCGCAAAATGTCGACGGCGGAGCGCTCATCCGCGAGGGCTGCGCTTTGAGCGGTGAGCACGGTCAGGTAACTGGTGACGCCGCCCTTGTACTGATTCGTCGAAAGAACAACCGAGCGCCGCGCTGCCTCTACCGCAACGTCCTGCGTCTTAGCCTCCTGCTCCAGGATGCGCAACGCCGCCAGATTGTCCTCGACGTCCTGAAACGCCGTAAGGACCGTCTGGCGATAATTGGCCACCGTTTGATCGTAGGCGGCTTGCTGGGCTTCCACGTTGGCTCGGCGCTGGCCCGCGTCGAACACGGTCTGAGCGGCCGCGGCACCCAACGAGTAAAAGAGACCCGGACCCTGAAACAGAGTTCCCAGCGTGCCGCTCTCAAACCCGCCCGCCGCACCCAGGGTGATCGCCGGAAAGTACGCAGCCTTGGCGATGCCAATTTGCGCGTTGGCGGCCGCCATTTGGCGTTCGGTCGCAGCCACGTCCGGGCGGCGTTCGAGCAACTGTGAAGGTAGCCCCAGCGGGACCGCGGGCGCGGGGCCGGTGACCGGCGAGAACGCCAGACTGAAGCTCGAGGGCGGTTTGCCGATCAGCACCGCGATGGCATGCTCGAACTGAGCCCGCGCGACGCCTACATCAGTAGCCTCGGCGCGCGTCGTCTCCAACTGGGTGCGGGCCTGCTGCACGTCCAGGTCGGAAGCCAGTCCTCCGGTGTGGCGATTTTCCGTGAGCTGCAGGCTCTTCTCGAAGTCCCCGACCGTGGAATCGAGCAGCTTCTTCTGGGCGTCGGCGCTGCGCAGCTCGAAATAGTCGAAGGCGACCTCGGATTGCACACTCAGGTTGACGGTGGCGAGATCGGCGGCGCTGGCCTCGACGTTGGCCCGGGCGGCCTCCACCGTCCGGCGCACGCGGCCCCAGGCGTCGACTTCGTAAGAGAGATCGCCCACCAGCACAAAGTCATTAAAGCTTTTGCCCGAGAGCGCGCTGCGCGGCGGTTTGTTGTCTGAGTTCCTGATGCGTGAGATCGACGGGGTCACTGTCGCAGTCGGATAGTACTCGGCCCGGTAGAGCCGCACCAGGGCGCGCGCTTGCCGGTACTGCGCTTCGCTCGCTTTGAGGTTTTGGTTAGAGATCCTGATTTGATCTTCCAGGCTATTGAGCTGCGGATCTCCGAAAACCTCCCACCATTTCTCTTGCAGGTTTTGTGTGCTTGCCTGGGTAGCTGTACTGCCGCCTTCCTTGTAAGCGGGAGGAACGGTAACACCGGGCCGCTTGTAATTTGGTCCCACCACACAGCCAGCGGTAACCAGGAGCGAGGAGACGAGCGCAGCGAGTGGAACCCAACGGCTCTCCGCGCCACCTACACGGGGTTCGGGGTTCGGTATTCGCAACTGCGTCCCGTTCACCGCTGCCCTCCGCTGCCGGGCTGTGGGCCGCCCTTGCCCTCCTGCTGTTCATTCCCTGGTTGCCCTGCTGTCCCGGTTGCACCTGTGGGCTGCCCGGCTTCAGAAGTCTGTTCCACAGGACGCACCTCTTCGCCGTTCACCAGAGAGTCAGGGGGGTTCACAATTACGACGTCACCGCTGCTGAGGCCGGAGATCACTTCCACTTGATTGCCGTAATCGCGGCCGAGCTGAACTTGCTTCAGCACCGCATGCTTGCCGTCGTCAACGGTCGCCACTTGCAGGCCCGCGGAACGAAAAATAAGTGCGGTAACGGGCAGAAGGTGGACCTGTCCGCTTACGGGCAACTTCAAGTGCGCTTCCGCATAGGCGCCCGGTAGTAATTCGCCGGTGGGGTTCTTCACGTCGATCTCTACCAGCAAGGTGCGCGAAGCCGGATCGATGGCCTCGGCGGTGCGGACCAATTTGCCAGTGAAGCGCTTTTCCGGGTATTGAGGCAATGTCAGGTCGACCAGCAGACCTACGCGGGCGGCCGGCGAGTAAATTTGGGGCACGCTAACGTACACCCTGAGCGTTTCGATGGCGGACATCTGAAAAAGCTGCGCTGAAGGCGAGCCGGCGCCGGAGTTAATCAGGTTGCCGACGTCCGTGTTGCGGGCCGTAATGACGCCGTCAAACGGTGCGTACACCTTTTCGAATGAAACAAGATCCTCCAGGCGCTTTACATTCTCCTGGGCGGATTTCAGGGTTGTCTGCTTGGCGGCGAGGTCACTGGTGGCGTTGTCGGTGTCTTGTCGCGAGACGGAGTCCGATTTCAACAGTTCCTGGTACCGCGCGGCGGTGATCTCGGCAAGGTGAAGGTTGGCTTGCGCGGTGGCCAAGTCCGCTCGCGCCTGGCGAAGCTGGGCGTCCACCTCGGGCGTTTCAATATCCGCCAGCAACTGGCCCTGCTTTACGTGGGCGCCGATGTCAAAGTACCACTTCTTCAGATACCCATTGGTTCGCGCAAAGATCGGCGCCGAAATATAAGGTTGGATGTTTGCGGGGAGCCGTATTTCCTGCGGTTGCTCGTTCGATTGCAGGTGAACGACGGAGACTGACGCCACGGCCAGTTCGTTGGTCTCGGCGCGCACAGCGTCGCGAGCGCGGACGCGCGGCAGGATACCGGCGGTCACGATAGCGGCCACCCCCGCGGCTGCTACCAGTACGATGAGTACCACCCGCGTCTTACTGCCGCGCCGCGGTTCCCCGGGTTCGGGAGGCTCAAGTTCCACCGCCTCCTGCAAATCTTGCTCTTCGGTTCTCATTAAAGCTCCCCCACCATCCGCCGCAAGCTGCCTCACAGGAAGGCAGTGGGCAGCGGCGAGTGGCAGGCAAGTGAAGTTACTGCGTCTGGCCCTACGAGCTAATCACCAGGCACTAGACCAACCACTCACCACTGCGCTTGAAATCATTGTACCGCCTGGCGCCCGCCATCACTCGGATCCCTGCCGTTCCTCACGAGGGACCCGCCGCCCGTGGAAGATGCTGAATACGACGGGCACAAAGAGCAACGTGGAGACCGTGGCGAACACCAGTCCCCCGATCACGGCGCGACCCAGGGGCGCATTCTGCTCGCCCCCTTCCCCCAAGCTCATGGCCATGGGCACCATGCCGATAATCATGGCGAGGGCCGTCATGAGCACCGGGCGAAAACGCGTAAAGCCGGCTTCGAGCGCCGCCTGAAGCGGGCTTGCGCCCTCCACCAGTTGCTCCTTTGCGAAGCTCACCACCAGGATGCTGTTAGCGGTGGCCACGCCCATGCACATGATCGAACCCGTGAGGGCCGGCACGCTGATCCTCGTGCCCGTGACAAACAGCATCCAAACGATACCCGCCAGAGCCGCCGGCAGGGCCGAAATGATGATGAGCGGGTCAAGCCAAGACTGGAAGTTCACGACGATCAGCAGGTAGACCAGAACGATGGAAAAGATCAATCCGTAAATCAGTCCTGCAAAGGACGAATGCATGGTGAGAATCTGCCCGCGAACGACCGTGTGGGAGCCGCGCGGAAGATCCTTCGCGCTCTCTGCAACCGTCCGCTCCAGGTCACCGGCAACACCCCCCAGATCGCGGCCCTGCACCGAGCCAAAGATGTCAATCACCGGCGCAACGTTGTAGTGCGATACCAGAACGGGCGAGGCATTAAGATTGATCGAGGCCAAGTTCCCGAGAATCTGGGGCGGGTCTCCGTCGACGCTGGCGATCGGGATGTTTTGCAGGTCCTGCAGCGAGTCCGTCCGGTATTCCGGCGTTTGGGCGGCGATGCTGTAACTGACGCCGTTGCGCGGATCAAGCCAGAAAGTGGGCGCGGTCTGAAAGCTGCCGCTCAATGAGATTAAAAGGTCGCTGGCGACGTCTTTCTCGGTGAACCCCACCTGGGCCGCGCGCGTGCGATCCACGTCAACATTCAAGGTGGGCAAGTTGAAGGCCTGCTGGATGCGCAAGTCTGCTGCGCCGGGAATGTACTTGAGCTTCGCCATCAGCCGATTGGCGAACTGGCGGTTGGCCTCGATGTTGTAGCCCACCACTTGCACGTCGATGGGCGCGGGCAGTCCAAAGTTCAGAATCTGGCTCACCATATCGGCGGGCAGAAAGTAGAACTCAGTGCCCGGAAACTCCCGCACCACCCTTAGGCGAAGCGCCCGGATGTATTCGGCGGTGGGGCGATGCTGCGGCGTCAGCGTAATGAAGATGTCTGCGTCTCCTGTGCCGACCGGCGCCGAGTTGCTGTAAGAAAGGTTGATGCTACTGTAAGGCAGCCCGATGTTGTCAATCACGCTCACCAGTTCTTCGTGGGGAATCACCTGACGGACCGATTGCTCGACCTCTTCACACAGCCGCGCCGTCTCTTCGATGCGGGTACCCGTTCGCGCCCTCATATGCAGGGTGATCTGGCCGCTATCCACCCTGGGGAAGAAGTCTGCGCCCAGCCACGGAAATAGCAGAAACGAAGCCAAGCCGGCGCCGAGAAATCCCACGGCGAAGATGCCACGGTGTTCGAGGCAAGCCCGCAGCCACCCCCGGTACGTGTATCGAAAACGTTCAAACCCTCGCTCAAACGCCCGTTGCCCAAGCACCAGTGGATTCCGGCTGCGCCGGGTTACCGGAGTTTCGCCGTGCTGGCCGTAGCCGTGCAAAAGATACTTGGCCATGGTGACCACCAACGTTCGCGAAAGGAAGTAGGACGCGAGCATGGCAAAAACCACGGCCTCGGCCAGGGGAACAAAGAGGTAGCGCGCCACCCCGGTGAGAAAGAACATGGGCACAAAGACGATGCAGATGGAAAGAGTGGAAACGAGGGCGGGGACCGCGATCTGCTGCGAGCCGTCCAGAATGGCGTGCTCAAGCTCCTTCTTCAGCTCGATGTTCCGGTTGATGTTCTCAATGGCCACCGTGGCATCGTCCACCAGAATCCCTACGGCCAAGGCCAGGCCGCCGAGCGTCATGATGTTGATGGTCTCGCCCAGCGCGCTGAGGATAATGATGGAGGTGAGGATGGAAAGCGGAATGGAAACCGCGATGATGAGCGTACTCCGCCAGCTCCCGAGGAAGAGCAGAATCATGGCGGCGGTCAGGCAAGCGGCGATGATTGCCTCCCTTACCACTCCTTGAATTGCGGCCGTCACGAAGAGGGATTGATCGTTCAAAAAGTCGATTTTGAGCCGCGGCGGCAGGCTGCTGCGGAGTTCGTTAACCACCCCCCGGACGCGCTCAATGATGTCGAGCGTTGAAGCGCTGCCGATCTTGATGACGGTCACCACCACCGCGCGCTGTCCGTTCACGTGAACGATGTTTGTTTGCGGGGGGAAGCCGTCACGAACGTGGGCTACGTCATGCACGTAGATCACCGTGTTCCCAGCCCGCTTGATGGGCATATTATTCAGTTCGGCGATCGTCGCCGGGCTGCCGTTGGTTTCAACCTCATACTCGAAAGGCCCGATTTTGGAAGTGCCCGTGGGCAGGATCAGGTTCTGCTTGCCAATGGCGTTGACGACATCGAGGGGTGAGAGGCTCTTGGCCTGCAGCTCGGCGGTGTTGAGGTCCACCTGCACTTGGCGCTGCTTTCCCCCGTAGGGCCAGGGTATAGCAGCTCCTTCCACGGTCGCGAGCTGCGTGCGGATGAAATTGGTGCCCAGATCAAACAACTGCTGTTCTGAAAAGCCGGGACCGGAAAGACCCAACTGAATGACGGGGACGCTGGATGCATTGTACTCAATAATGAGCGGCGGCGTGATGCCGGGCGGAAGGATGTGAATCGCGGTCTGGGAAACGGATGTGATCTGGCTCAACGCGGTGGATATATTCGTGTTGGGCTGAAAGAACACCTTGATGATCGCCCGGCCGTTCCAGGACTGCGACTCAATGTGCTCAATGTCGTTCACCGTCGTGGTCATGATGCGCTCACTCACGCTCACGATGCGGTCTGCCATCTGGTCAGGCGAAAGGCCCGTGTAATTCCAGAGCACACTGATCACCGGAATGTTGATGTTGGGGAAGATGTCTTTCGGTGTGTTGAGGATCGATAGGACGCCCACCAGCAGAATAACGATAGCGACCACGACGAACGTATAAGGCCGCCTGAGAGCGAGTCTAACGATCCACATAGCCTGGTTCCCCGGATGGAACTTCGATGAACATCACGTCACCCGCGGCACAAGCGCGACTAAAATGACGTCCGCAAGCTTTGGGGACTACCCCTTGCGGAAGGAAGTGAGCCCCTGTTCGCCGGTTAAGACGCGTGACCGTGTTGCGGCCGATCAGGATGGACTTTCTCACCTTTCTCAGTGCCCGTACCTTTGTTTTCAATAACCTAACGGTTTCGCTCGGTAATTTCTGCAGAAACGTCCCATAACTTTATAGTAATTTTGTCAAGCGGAGCGTCCGCCGATCCGCCGCCCCGACTCTATCCCAACCATTGGGGATTATGGGCCGTCCCATCGAAGTCGCTGGTAGTCTTAAAGGGCTCAAACCGGCCGGTCATCGCCGCGGTTTTGGTCTTGGCCAGCAAAGCCGCTACCTCTTCGGTGCTCATCGGCTTAAAGGTGCGCACGGCCTCCAGCGCCTGGTGAACACGGTCCACGCTCTCGCAGCCGTTGATCACGACGGAAGTGGGTAAATTCAGGGCGTAATGCAGGCACTCAATCGGAGTGACGGTGTTACTCTTCAGCACGTTGCCATCGCCCATCGGCTTCATGCCCAGCACGCCGATTCCTTCCTCCAGCAGTTTGGGCACCACCTGATGCGCGAAGCTGCGAAAGTGCGCATCCATCACGTTCAACGGCATCTGGCACGAAGCGAACTGGTAATTGTGCGCGCGCGCTTCCTCAAGCATGCGCAAATGCACGCTGGGATCTTTGTGGCCCGTGAAGCCGGCGTAGCGGATTTTGCCGGCTTGCTTGGCGGCGTCCACGGCCTCGCGAGCCCCGCCCGGTGCGAAGTAGCGGTCAGGGTCTTCAAGGCGGATGTTTTCGTGATACTGCATCAGATCGATGTGATCGGTTTGCAGGCGCTGCAGGCACTCGTCGATCTGTTTGGAGGCCGCCTCTTTGGTGCGCCCGTCAAACTTGGTCATCAAAAAGACCTTCTGACGGTAGCCGTCGCGCAGCGCCTTTCCCATCCGTATCTCGCTTTCGCCGCCGTTGTAGTCCCAACAGTTGTCCATGAAAGTGATACCGTTATCGATCGCGGTGCGAATGATGCGGATACTCTCCTGGACATCGGACTGCATCCCAATGTGATAGCCGCCCAGCCCTATGGCTGAAACCTTCTCACCGGTTTTGCCGAGCGTCCGGTAAATCATTCCCGAGCTGCCTGCCGGCTCCTGAGCTGAGGCGCTGGATGCTTCTGCCGGCGACGAACCCGCTCCGGCCACGGCCAATCCTGCCATGACTCCCAAAACCTCTCTTCGGTCCATCGTGCGAGCCTCCTTCCACGGGTTAAGTACGACCCTTAGATTAACCGAGATGCAAGGCCTGAGTCACCACCGCGGCCGACTAAGGCGGTAGTCAAATTAGACGAAAGTGAGCTTTGGGAGGGTTACGAACAACCGGAGATCGTGAAAGCCGATGCCAAGCCAACCGTCCAAGGCGCAGTCATTCCGGCGAAGGCGGGAATCTACTTTCTTGATAGCTGCTTTTTCCAGGACTTCTCCAATGGATTCCCGCCTTCGCGGGAATGACTGCGTTCGGCGTGTTCAAATGACACCGGTACCAAATTGCTGACTCTTAAGCCCCATCGCGTTATCCAGGAGCGACCTCCCCGCCCTGAGGACCGTAAAATACGCGCCATATCGCGAAATCCTCGGAAACGTCCTCGAATTGATGCTCGATTCCCGCAGCCACAAACAGGAGGTCGCCTGACGCAAACGGGTCCCGTTTGCCATTATGAATAAGCACTCCTCGACCGCGAATAATGAAGTAAATCTCATCCTGTGCGTGCGGCGTCTGTTGACGCGGGCTCACAGGAAGGGAGAGAGCGACGTCGAGCGGACCACGCCGAAAGACGCTGGCAGCGTGCTCACCAGGAGGTATCATCGCTTGGGTCTCGGTAACGCTGAAAACACGACTACAATCTGACTTGCTCATACGTGCGTGATTGTACATCACCGTGCATTCGCGCCAAACTGAGACACTAACCGACTCCGGTCGCAGTTGACGGAGTTTGCGTTGAAGTAATTCGGGGTGTCTGAATCCGAAGTGGCAGGTGTGTCTCAGGCTGTTTTCAAGCCTTCGGCGGCAGCCAGCTTTCGCTGCCGCTGGTCGAAGGTCCAGAAGCGCTCGGCCCCGAGTTCCAGTGCACAGGCCACATGCAGACTGTCCAACGTGCGATTTCCCAACCGTGCGCCGTGGCGTCGCGCGAGCTCGATGCAGACTTCGAGGGCTCGTTCGGGGAGGTCAACTTCTGCCCAGAGCCCGCTGAGCCGGTGTCCCTCGAACTTGTGATACAGGCGGTCAGCCTCAGCCCGCGGTATCACCCCTCGAAAAACGTGTTGTTCGAGCGCGTGGGCCCACTCCGCGCGATGCAGCGGAGTCAAGAATAAGATTGGTTCTGGCGTTATCCGTTCCTGTGCTTCCGGCGAGTGAATGTCAGGAATATAGAGCGAGACTACAAAACTCGTGTCGGCGTATATGCTCAATAGCGCCCGCGCTCCTCGATAACTAAATCGGCTCCGGGCAAGATTCTGTCACCGAAGATCTCCTTACGCATGGCAGCAAAATCGGGGTACTTGCGCGGCTTTGGCGAAGGCACCGGTACAATCCGGCCAATCACTTGCTCCCGTTCCCGTAGTTCGACGGTCTTTCCGGCCCGCAGCCACGCCTTCAGCCGTTTAGTGTCTCGAAGTTGACGCATGTTGACGCTTGGCATGGTCCAAATGTGCCACAGAGCGTGTCACATTGTCAACTCGTGTTGCCAACAGGTAGGGGGTCAACTTCGACGTAGGGGCGGCCCTTGTGGCCGCCCATTTCAAGGCAGTCCTGTTACTTGGGCGGCCACAAGGGCCGCCCCTACGTCGAAATTGACCTGCCTACCCCTGCAGAAACGTCGCGATGTACCAGGTCGTCCCGAACGGATCGTTCACGAATGCGTTACGGTCGCCGTACGGCTGGTCGGCGGGCGGCTGCACTGAAGTTGCGCCTGCTGCGAGGGCCCTCCTGTAGGTGTCGTCGACGTCCGCCACATACAGGTAGATCCCCGTGGGTATCGGTTGATACGGGCCATGCGCTTCGCCCATCTCCAGCATCGAGTCACCAATTCTCACTTCCGCGTGCGCAATCCTGCCGTCCGGGTCGGCGTAGCGGGCAATTTCTTCCGCTTCAAACGCCTGCTTCAGGAAATCAATCGTCTTCGCCGCGCTCTGGGGATGGAGATACGGCGTCAGGGTGCGGAAGCCCTCGCGCAGGTAACGATCTCCCTTCGCAGTGGCGATGTACCAGTTGTTACCGAAAGCGTCCTTCACACTGGCGCCGCGCTCGCCGTAATCGTGGTCTGTCGGGGGCTGAATCGAAGCTGCGCCGGCTTCGAGCGCCCGGTGATAGACGGCGTCCGTATCTTCGACATAATAGTGAAGCGCAGCCGGCTTCTCTTCAAGGGGGATTCCGGGTCCACCGCCGATCATCACCATCGAATTCCCGATTCGCACTTCGGCGTGGAGCCCCCCGGCGGAGCCCGTGCCGCGATAGATCTCGACCGCCCCGAACGCCTCCTTCACGAAGTCGACCAATTCGGCCGCCCGCCGGACCGTGAGATATGGCGTGATGGCGGTGTAGCCTTCACGCACTCCCGGAGCGCTGCTTGCTGCCGCAACCGGTTGCGCGCGGTGGGTGGCTTCGCTGGTCTGCCCAGCCGTGAGGGCAGCCAGCCGCCGTTCGATTTCCTCGGCTGAGACATCCTCGATGTGGGACGAGATAATCCAGACGTGCCCGAACGGATCCTCGATTTGGCCGCTGCGGTCGCCATGGAACTGGTCTTGCACTGGCCTCAACACCTTGGCACCAGCAGCAATTGCGCGAGCCGCCAGTGCGTCCACATCCTCGACGAAGAGGTGAATCTTAACGGGCGTCCCACCCAACGAATGCGGTCCGCGATGGCCGTACTCCGGTGACTCGCCGTGCAACATGATGCCCGAGTCGCCGATGGTGACCTCGCCGTGTGCGAGCCTTCCCTCGGGATCGGCGAAGCGCATGGTTTCAATCTCGCTTGCCCCGAAGGCTTGCTTGTGGAATTCGATCGCTTTTAGCCCGTCGCTCACGGTCAAGTAAGGAACCGCTGAGCTGAAGCCCGGACGAACGTATGGGCCCACCCTGGACGCCGGCTGCTGCCCGGCGGCTCCTCCTTGCTTCTTCAGCGCTTCCCGCCGCTGATATTCTTCAGGGCTCACTTGCTCTCTAAAGGTGGCGAGGGTCCAGGAGTGTCCGAAGGGATCGCTCAAGTTTGCCTGGCGCTCGCCGTACGCGTAGTCCGTCGCCGGAGAGGTGATGGTAGCGCCTGCAGCCGCCGCCCGCGCGAGCAGCGAGTCCACGTCTTCGACATACAGATGAATGGAGGCGGGCGTGCCGCCCAATGATTGCGGGCTCAGCGCGCCATACTCGGGAAATTCGTCAGACAGCATGATCCGAGAATCTCCGATTTGGACTTCAGCGTGACAGATCTTGCCATCAGGCATGCTCAATCGACTCACTTCCGCAGCTCCCAACGCACGCTTGTAGAAGTCGATAGCCCCAGCCGCGCCCTTCACGGCAAGGTACGGTGTCACGTTGTGGTAACCCTCCGGCACGGGCTTTACCTTGGCGGGCGCGCGGTCCGTGGCTGCGCTGCCCGGCTCGCTCATAAAGGCAGCAGCGCGCCGCTCGATCTCCTGGGCTGAGACATCCTCAATGTGGGACGCAATCGTCCACACATGTCCGAATGGATCTTCGATCTGGCCGCTGCGGTCACCGTAGAACTGGTCTTGCACAGGCCTTAGCACCTTGGCTCCAGCAGCTATCGCACGAGCCGCCATCGCGTCCACATCCTCGACAAAGAGGTGAATCCTCACCGGCGTGCCGCCGAACGACCGGGGACTGCGCCGGCCGTATTGGGGTGCTTCGTCACCGAGCATGATCGGCGAGTCTCCAATCGTCACCTCGGCATGAGCAACTCTGCCGTCCGGCTCGGTAAGGCGCAACGTTTCGACAGCTCCGAAGGCCGCCCGATAGAACTCGATGGCCTTCGCGCCATCCGACACCACCAAGTAAGGCCCCGCGGTGTGAAAGCTTTCACGAACCACTTTCGCTCTGTCCTTCTTGAGGGGGGTCGAGATTCCCCAATGGTGCCCAAATGGGTCCTCCAGCCGCCCGTGGCGCTCGCCATAATCCTGGTCCGCCACCGGGACGAGCACTTTTGCGCCCGCTGCGATCGCTCGGTTGGCCCAGGCGTCCACATCTTCGACATAGAGATGCACGTCCGTCGGCGTGCCGCCTAACGACTGAGGACTCAGCGCGCCATACTCGGGAAATTCGTCAGACAGCATAATTCGCGAATCGCCCACTTGGACTTCAGCATGGCCGATTTTGCCATCAGGCATGCTCAATCGACTCACTTCCGTCGCTCCGAATGCTGTCTTGTAAAACTCAATGGCCCCGGCCGCGCCCTTCACAGCCAAGTACGGCGTCACGGTGTGGTAACCTTCCGGCACGCGCTTCGTCTTGCGTTGTTCCGGTGCAGGCTTTGCTGTGCTTCCCATAAGTGCTCTCCCTTCAAGTTCAGTTTTAAGTCTCGCTCGAAACTCTTCGCGCGGCAGGCCCCGGAGACTCGTGACAATCGGCAAGAGCTGCGTTACTTTCTCCGGCAGGTCTGGCGGAACAGCACCGTCCGGCGCTGCTCTCTTTGTTACGGAAGTCCCATAGAACCGCGCCGCTTCCGCGGTCTCATCGAGGGCGTATCGTTCAGGCTCATCGCGGCGGGCGAGCATCGCGTCAATGACCGCGTCGAGTTGGCCGCTCCGGGAGGGCTTAGGCACGGGCACCTCCCGACCTGCTCGTCATTCGCTTCCGCAGGGTCTCGAGAGCACGGAACTGAAGCTGCTTTACCGCGCCCTCGCTGCGCCCCATCTCCTGAGCGATCTCGCTGATTGATTTCTCCTCGCTAAACCGCAGATTGACAACGCGGCGCTGGTCAACTGGCAGAGACTTCACCATCCTGAAAAGCCGGGCGCGCCGCTCCCCTTCTTCGGTCTCAGGTTGAATCTCTGGGGCGGTGGCGACGCCAGGAGGATCGTCGGCTGCAAGAACTTCATGCTCGCGGCGCGCGCCGCCTGTGTGATTCGCGATAGTATTGGCCGCGATGCGGTAGAGCCAGGCCGCAAACGGCGCGCCCCGCCACTCGAAGCGGCCAAGGTGGGCGAGCGCCTTGTGAAACACTTCGGACGTTAGGTCCTCAGCCTGATCGCGGTGGCGCACCCGCCCTGCGATAAAGGCGTATACCCGCTCGAAGTTGGCCTCGTAAAGCGCGGCGAAGCAGGCAGGGTCCCTCTGCGCCGCCTCCACCAGAAGCTGCTCGTCGGCTTCGCTCTCGCGAGTCTTCAACGCTGCTGCCTCATGCGCCGCCTTTCATAAGATCAAAACCGGCGGGCGGCGGATTGGTTACGGTTAAATTTTAGCGGAGTCGGGTGTGAACGCCGCTGACCGTTGAAGGAAAGAAGGGATGTTATGTGTTTGCCGTGGAACGTTCGTCCCATTACTGGGCATGCTCTCGATTATCTGGCTCCTAGATTCGCGACGCGGCTTAGCTGTCAGGCTCGCGGACGATGGTGCCGCTATGTCTGTGTCGGCAGATCACGTTCAGCACGGTCCCGCTATCAGTTAAGCGGTCCGAACTGGGCCGGCGGGCGGTTTGCCGTGATTCAGTGCGTCCGCTTGAGGTCGGTTTCGCCTAGCTATCAAGGTTCTGCCTTCCCCGCAACCTTTTCGGTCCCCTTCTTTAGGCCGTGCGCGGTTTTTTTGCCGCCCTTCTCTAATGTATTTCCGGTCTTCTTCGCGGCCCCCTCTGACGCGTGACCGGCTGTCTTGGTGCCCTTCTCTACTGCGTTTCCGGTCTTCTTCGCGGCGTCTTTTGACTCGTGCGCGGCTTTCTTGCTGCTTTTCTCTACCGTACTTCCGGTCTTTTTCGCGGCCCCTTCTGACGCGTACGCGGCTTTCTTGCTGCTCTTTTCTACCGCATTTCCCGTTTTCTTCGCAGCTTTCTCCGTATCGTGACCGGCGTCCTTCATGTCCTGCTTGGCGCCCTGTGGCTCATCCTGAGGCCGAGACGTTTTGGCCAAGGCAATTGACGCAACGCCGAGCAAAACCAGTACCGCAAGAGTCCTCTTCATGGTGCCTCCTCTAACAAGGGGTTTACCCCTAGCGCTCTTCAAGAGCCAATTTACCACGAACTGCTTTAACCACGAGTTTTGTTGGAGGATGCCAGCGCTTTGTAGCCTGTCGGCAACCTTCGATTTTGCAGCGCTCGCGAACCGGGATCGGTCGGCGCATCTGATCGTTCCTATCTGTGGCCTATCCATCACGGTTTCTGGCTTTCCCGCCTCCTGTTATATAATCGCGACGCCACAAGAAGACGCATTTCAGGGAGGACCGTGCGGCTTCAGAGTCTGCCGATAGCTCTACTTGATGACGCCACGAACCAGGCTGATCACCTTCACGCTCGTTGGTGCTGCATCTGCGCTGCTTCTTATCCGTCCCGCTCGCAGTCAGCAGCACGCGGCGCCGACTTCGGATTACACCGGTTGGAGGGTGTTCGGCGGAACGCCTGACAACATTCATTACTCGACGCTTAGCCAAATCAACCGTGACAACGTTCAAGACCTTCGCGTGGCTTGGACCTACGATACCGGTGACGCCTTTCCGGAATCGGAAATGGAGTGCAATCCCATCATCGTACATGGGATTCTTTACGCAACCACGCCTCGCCTGCGTGTGATCGCACTCGACGCCGCCACGGGCAAACTCAAGTGGAGCTTCGATCCGAGTCCCGGCGAAAAATCGCCCGAAAAACGCCGCAATCGTGGAGTGACGTACTGGGAAGACGGAGATCAGCGCCGAGTGTTCTTCGTGTTTCGCCAATATCTCTACGCCTTGGATGCCCTCACCGGCAAGCCAGTGCCCGGTTTTGGAGACGCCGGCCGCGTGGATTTGCGCGAGGGTTTGGGCCGGGATCCGACAGAGCAGTACATCACCGCCACCAGCCCTGGAGTGATTTACAAAGACCTGCTGATTATGGGCAGCCTGGTGAACGAGGACCTGCCTGCTTCTCCGGGCGACATTCGTGCCTACGACGTACGTAGCGGCCGGATTCGCTGGACATTTCACACCATTCCGCATCCGGGCGAGTATGGCTACGACACGTGGCCAAAGGATGCCTGGACTTATAGCGGCGCCGCCAATGACTGGGCCGGCTTCAGCCTGGACGAAAAACGGGGACTGGTATTTGCCGCTACGGGGTCAGCAGCTTTCGATTTCTACGGCGCCAATCGCATCGGCGATGACCTGTTTGCCAACTGCGTGCTTGCCCTGAAAGCCGATACAGGGGAGCGCGTGTGGCACTTTCAGGGCGTCCGGCACGACTTGTGGGACCGCGACTTTCCGGCGGCGCCACTGCTCGTTACCGTGCAAAGGAACGGTCGGCCGGTTGACGCGGTAGCGCAGGTCACAAAGTCGAGCTACGTTTTCGTTCTCGACCGTGAGACGGGCCAGCCGCTTTTCCCGGTCGAATATCGCAAGGTGCCGGCGTCGGATGTGGACGGCGAGCAGGCCGCACCGGAACAGGTGTTTCCCCTGAAGCCGCCTCCCTTCGCGCGCCAGCAGTTCACCGAGGACATGGTGACGAACCGCACGCCGGAGGCCCACCGCGCGGTGCTTGAGGAATTGAGGAAGGTGCGCAGCGGTGGTCAATTCACCCCTCCCAGCCTGCAAGGGACGGTGATCTTTCCCGGGTTTGACGGCGGCGGCGAATGGGGTGGACCAGCGTTTGACCCTGAGACCGGCACACTCTACGAGAATTCGAACGAGATGGCCTGGATTCTGAGGCTGGTGCCGCGGCCCGAGACTCCCGCGCAAGCGACCAGCAGCCAGGTGTACGCCGCCAATTGCGCGAGTTGCCACCGGCCGGACAAGCGAGGGAGCCCGCCCGAGTTCCCCTCGCTGGTTGGAATCGGAACCAAGTACCCGAAAGAACAAATCGTCAGGATCATCGGCCAGGGAGGCGGCCGCATGCCTAGCTTCGCGCGGCTCGGGACGAGAACGATTCAAGCCGTGGCGCGTTACCTCGCAACCGGCGAAGACTCCCAGTTTGCGACGCCCGCCAGCGCACAATCGGCGCACCCTCTCAAGTACACGATGGACGGATATAACAAGTTCCTCGATCCGCAGGGCTACCCGGCTGTTGAGCCGCCCTGGGGAACTCTGAACGCGATCGACCTCAATGGCGGCGAGATCAGTTGGAAGATACCGTTCGGCGAGTTTCCTGAATTGGCCGCCCAAGGCATGAAAAACACAGGCAGTGAAAATTATGGCGGTCCGCTGGTGACTGCCGGTGGGCTCCTGTTTATCGGCGCCACAAATCACGACAGCGAATTCCACGCTTACGACAAGGCATCCGGAAAGCTTCTGTGGGAGGCGAAGCTGCCTGCCGCAGGAAACGCAACTCCTGCAACCTACGAAATAGGCGGACGGCAATTTGTCGTGATTGGCGCGGGCGGCGGCAAGTCAGGCGCTCCTTCGGGCGGCACTTACGTGGCCTTTGCTATGCCGAAATAGGCCGGATTGATGCGTCAGGCCACATCCAAAATGTTCGAATTCAGCGTCCTTCGCCTCGCAGATCAGTTTGCCGCAGCCCAGTAACCGCGTTTGGCGCGCACCACCAAGTTCTTGCCATTCACCTCCACCTTGATCTCGCGAAATCTCCCATCGGCAGCCGCATTTGTGGGAGCGTAGGCGAGCACGTAATAATCGCGGCCGTCAGCGAAAGACTGGCGCAAGCCCTTCAGCAGATCGTTGCTGTCGTGATAAAAGACGCCCCCGGTGGCCTGCGCCAGTTCGTTCATGGCCGACTGGTTCTCAACGGCCACCGTTCGCCGGTCCTGTTCTACCTGCGGCAAGAGGGCAGGATTGCGGATCTGGTATACCTCCTGGCTGGCGTCCAAGCCCCCGGCGGGTGTGGCTTGAAGGCCGCGCGAATCAAGGGTGTAAAACGTCACGTCATGGTCTGACGCCAGGCGGACGATATCCTGTATCTCGGTCTCGAGATTGCTTGTGGGGCTTAGTAACAACTCAGTTGGATTGTTCGTGTAGGCTGCCATCACCCCGTAAAGGTCGCGGCCCGGCTGCAGATTGAAGCCGTCGGAGACCAGTACCAGCACGCGCTTCCCCGGCAAACGCCCCTCCTGCCGCACGGTTTCCCGCAGATCGCGCAAGAAGCTGCGGGTGAAGTTATCCCGTTGCTGGGCGGCGCTGTTGGCCCACATTTGGACAGTCTGCCACTTCGCCGCGCACAACGGCGCGGAACCGGTGGAGTTGCGTCCGGTGGCGGCAGGTGCGCCCGAACAAGGGCATAGCTGGCAGTAGTCAGCCAGGATCCTGGTCAATTCCCCAAACTGGTACGAGAGGTTGCCATCCTCACTGGATTGAATTGACTTCAGCAGCTCCTTGCTTTCGAGCGCCTGAAGAATGGCTGCAGGATCACGCGTGAGGTTTTGAATAACCGCAGGTTGCCGGCCTAGGGCGATCAGCGCGTACTGCGAGTCAGCGCCGCGTTCCTGCCGGAAGAGCTTCTGAAGCGCCTCTCGCACCTGAGTGAAGTCTCCAAACGACGAGTTGAGCGTATCGAGGCAGATCAGATAATTGCGGCGGACCAGCGCGGCCGTGTCTGGTGCGGGCGCGGAAGCCGGGCTTGCTGGCGTGGACTCAGGGGTAAAGAGACTGGCCGCCCCGTCCTGCTCTGTGCTGAAGGCGACAAGCTTCTGGGGTACGCCGTCTTCAAGCACCACAAAATTATTTGCCTTGAGGCCGGTTATATGATGACCTTTCCGGTCCGTCACCACCACGGGCACCAGCACCTGTTTCACTTGTACGCGGATGACGTTGGAGGAAGACGGAGGCTGCGTTTCGTGAGTGGCCGGTGAAGGCTGATGAGGTTCCGTGCGCACCGCGGTTTCGGCGGCCTGATACGGAGCCGCCTCAGCCACCGCATGTGCTCCCGAATTCTCGATCGCAGTCCCTGCAGCCAGCGCCAGACAGGCGAACACCAACCCGGAAGATCGCAGCGGTGGAGTGTGCCGGCTGAGCTTCACCATTGGCATCATTGTACCGCAAGGCAGCGTGAGCGGAACCCGAACTTTGCTGGTGTAGCCCATCACTCCGAGCAAGCGCGCGGAACCCGATCCCTAGCCAGATTCCCGCCTTCAAACCGGTTGTAGGCCCGACTTTCACATGCGATGGCTTGCGGCGCTGCAGAATTCCGGAGCGTTTGACAGCGTTTGAAGCAAGGCCCTATGATTCGAATAGGAATACGCTATTCCGGGCGGAGACAACCGCATGGGCAGTTTCGGCGAAAACCTGAGACGGGAGCGCGAGATGCGAGGTGTTACTCTCGAAGAGATCGCCGAGAGCACCAAGATCAGCACCCGTCTGCTGAGAGCGCTCGAGCAGGAGCACTTCTCTGACTTGCCGGGCGGTGTGTTTACGCGCAGTTTCATCCGCCACTACGCCGACTATCTGGGGCTAGACTCCGAGCACGTGCTCGCGGAGTACAGGCAAGTTGCGCCTCAGAATAGCGAGTATGATCTGAACCGGCTGCCGGCCGGGACTTCATTTTCCACCAGGCCTTCGCGAGGGACCGCAATACCATGGGTTGTGGCCGCGATCCTGCTGGGCGGCGGTTACGCGACTTACCGCTACGCGCACCGGCCTCTTGAGGCCTCGCTTCCGTCACTGGTAGCGCCTCCAACGTCGTCCTCCACCCAGGCCTCAACGCCGTCTGGCCCGGGCGTACCAACCTCGGGGGGCGCGACACAGCCCGCCGCTTCTGAGAACACAGCTCCACCCGTCTCTGAATCCGCGACCCGCAGCCCCGAGGCGGCGAGCCCGACCGGCGGAGATAATCCTTCATCGAGCGCCCAACCACCTGGCGATGCCGCGAGCGGCGCACAATCTGCAGCCGGTCAGGAAGCAGCGTCGAGTTCGAAAACTGCGTCATTGGCTCCGGCCGGAGCCAATGCAACCGCCACCGCACCTGTGCTCGGCGAGGGCGAACTCGTTCTGAAGGTAACCACTACCGAAGATGCATGGCTGGCGATCGCCGCCGACGGCAAGATGCTGATGCAGCGTATACTGCCCGTGAACTCCGTGCGGATATTTCGGGCTAACGACGCCTTCGACGTCACCACGGGTAATGCTGAGGGCACCAGTCTGACTTTGGACGGCCAGCCCCTAAAGCCCCTGGGGCGCCACGGCGAATTCCGCAAAGTCCACCTCACGCGCGACGGGGTGCAAAGCCCTGCCAAGCCGCCGGTGAATCCCTCGAACTAAGAAACAGAGACAAGAGACAAGAGACGAGACAGAGGCAAAAGGCAGGAGGCAAGAGGCAAAAGGCAAGAGGCAGGAGGCAGGAGGCAAGAGGCAAGAGGCAGGAGGCAGGAGGCAGGAGGCAAGAGGCAAGAGGCAAGAGGCAAGAGGCAAAAGAACAGATGTTGATCGCTTCCTGCTTCTCGTGACTTCTGCCGGACGCCGGGTCTCTCGCTTCTCATGTCTCTCGTCCCTTGTATCATCCCTCGCCCCTTGTCACTCGTCACTCGTCACTTGTCACTTGTCACCCGTCACTTGTCACTCGTCACCCGTCACTTGTCACTCGTCACTTGTGACTGGCCTCTCGTCTCTTGTCTCCGATCACTTCTCTCGTCTCTCATCTTGCTGCTGTGCCGCTGGAAGCTGCGCCATCACTTCATTAAATAGGCGCGCAAGACTCCCGGCGCCGCGCCTGCCGCCATCGAGCACTTCCTGGTGACTCAGCGGCCGCCGGCTCAGGCCGGCTGCGCGGTTTGTGATCGAGGCCACAGCCAGCACACGCACCCCGCATTGACGCGCGGCGATTACCTCCGGCACGGTTGACATTCCCACGGCGTCGGCTCCAAGGCGTTTCAGGGCCCGAATCTCAGCGGAGGTCTCAAAGCTGGGGCCAAGTAGCGCGGCGTAAACTCCCTCCGAACAGCGCAGACGCAGCTTGCGTGCCGCACTCCTGGCGAGCGCTCGCAGGCCTGCGTCGTATGGCTCACTCATGTCGATGAAGCGAGGGCCCAGGCGCTTATCCTCGGGACCTGTAAGTGGATTTGCAACCTGGTAATTCAGGTGATCGCTTAGGATCATCAACGCGCCTGGCGTGCATCGGTTACCGATTCCGCCCGCTGCGCAGGTGACGAAAAGGAATTCGATTCCGGCCAGCGCCAGGGCGCGCGTGGGGAGCACCACTTCAGCAGGTGTGTAGCCCTCGTAAAGGTGCATGCGGCCGGAGAGGATTGCGGTGGGCTGCCCCATCCAGGTTCCCAGCAACATCTCACCCGCGTGGCCCGCAACCGTAGAGCGCGGGAAATGAGGGATCTCGCGGTAAGGGATGTGACGAGCGTTTTCGAGCTGCGCGACGACCTCTCCCAAACCCGAGCCCAGGATAATGCCGACGCGCGGCTGAATCTTAGCCCGATTAACGATGTAGCGGGCTGCGGTTTGCGCCTCGTCATAGCCGGGGCCACCCATTTTCGATTTTCGATTGGCGATTTTCGATTGCGGCATCAACTCTGACCTTTAACTTTGACCTTCGACTATAGACGCCATGCCCTCTATCCGGCCGAAACCCAATAGGCGACGTAAGGGCGGGCCTTGTGCCCGGCCTTGTGCCCGCCCAAGGGCGACCACAGGGGTCGCCCCTACGTCAGGTAATGAGCTCCAGAATGAGGCGCGGCGGCTGAACCGGCTCAGGCGAAATTCCAATCGCTGCCCGCACCGCCGCATGAACTTCAGGCAAACGTGAGCGGTCATTGGCATAAAGAACACAGACACGCTCCCCAGCCTGCACGGGATCGCCGATGCTCTTCTCAAACACCAGGCCGGCGGCGGGATCGATGATCGAGTCCAACCGTTCCCGGCCCGCACCCAGGCGCATGGAGGCGTAACCGAGGGCTTCCGCATCGAGCCTCGATATGTAGCCTTCATGCCACGCGACCACCGAATCCTGATAATGCGCCTGCGGCAGCCGCGCGTAGTCCCCCACCACAGCAGGATCTCCGCCCTGCTCCGCCACGATCTCGGCGAATTTGCCGAGCGCGGCGCCGCTCGACAGCACTTGATCAAATCGGACGCGCGCATCCTCCAGATTAGCTTCCAGCCCGCCGAGCAGAAACATCAGCGCGGTGAGCTCCCTCGATACCTCGATGAGGCTGCGAGGTCCCCGGCCCTTCAGCGTCTCAAGCACCTCGATCACTTCCAGCGAATTGCCGACGGCGCAGCCCAAGGGTTGGTTCATATCCGTCAGGAGGGCGTTCACACGCCGGCCGAAGGCGGTGCCGATCGCCACCATCGAGCGGGCAAGCTCGCGCGCGGCATCGAGCTTCTTCATAAAGGCGCCGCTGCCGGCCTTGACGTCAAGCACCAGCGCGTCAATTCCCTCAGCGAGTTTCTTGCCCATAATCGAGGCGCTGATCAGCGGAATGGATTCCACTGTACCGGTCACGTCGCGCAGGGCGTAGAGCTTGCGGTCTGCTGGGGCGAGTTCGTCAGTCTGGCCGATGAGAGCCGCGCCGGTGCGGCCCAGAGCCTGGCGGAATTCGCTGATGGTGAGGCGAGTACGAAACCCCGGGATGGACTCCAACTTATCGAGGGTTCCTCCCGTGTGGCCCAGCCCGCGGCCCGAGATCATCGGTACCAACAGGCCCGCGGCCGCTGCCGCAGGAGCGATGATGAGCGAGGCCTTGTCGCCGACGCCGCCGGTCGAGTGCTTATCCACCTTGGGCTCGGGAAAATCGGAGAGGTCCACGGTTTGGCCCGAGTGCAGGATAGCGTCGGTAAGATCAGCGGTTTCCCGCGCGTCGAGGCCTCGGAAGTAGACGGCCATCAGCAACGCCGAGGCCTGATAATCGGGTATCTCGCCGCGTGTGTAGTCAGAGACGAAACCCAGGATCTCGTCGCGCTCAAGGCGGTGTCCGTCGCGCTTTCGGCGAATCGTCCGGGCGGCTTCCATAGGGCATGAGGGTATACCAACGGCCTCAGAATCTCCAAGGCGGCAGTGAGGAGCCAGGAGGCAGAGGGCAGAAGGCAGAAGCTGGGACGAGGCCTCCAAAACGACCTAACTGATTTAAAATCATAAACATTCCAGGATAGCCTAGGCTAAGTGGCTTGTTTTCATAGACATTCCAGGGTATTCTCATTTGTCCCATTTTTCTCATTTTCGGTCCTTTATTATCAATAACATTCCAGGATAGCCGAAAAAAAATTTAAAATTTTTTTTGCGTGGGACGGTCCACCGGCCCCGGTTGCGAGGGCCGCGTCGGGCAGCAAAAGCGACTGGCCCCCATGTCCTGCGCTTGGGCCCCGCCCTCTTCGAGGCTCGCGAGAAATGCAGGGCTAATGTTAGCGCCGCGCATTCCGATAGGTCCCTCGCGGGTTGTCAGTCCGCGCGAGAGTTGGGCCCTGGCTCGATTGGCTGGGAGTTTCCGGGAAGTCAGCGTGGGGCTGTTGACGAGAGGCATGAGAATCCTCCGGCGCCTCGCTCTTAGGCACCACCCTGCCTCCTCTTGGGGGCGGTGCGAAGGCGCTCAGTCTCAGAAACCCCACTATATCATTGACTAACCTGTTGTCAACACCGTACTTCGCCGGTGGTAATGCCAGTTTGACGTAGGGGCGGCGCTGGGAGCGCGGGCGTCCCGCCCGCAGCTTCAGAGGGGGGACAAAACGGCGGGCGAGACGCCCGCGCTCCCAGCGCCGCCCCTACGTCAAGCCTGGAGGTACGAACCCATAATATCCCGGTGCTATATTGCCCTAACTGTGTAATACCGAATAGCTTACGAGATCGCCACGATGGAAAAAATTTATTTCTTGGGCCAATTTTTTTTGCTTGACACCGTTTCGCCTTGGTGATTTGATACTCGCGTTACATCACGGTTTCACCAGAGTCCGAGACAGCATCATCTGGCCGCACCGGAGGGTGACCAGTTTGAAGGCTTCCGATCCTGCATGTAGTTCCAGGCGCGCCTTCGCCGCCTGCCTGCACACCGCGCCACTCGGCGCGCTCTCCTCCGGACTTGTCTTCACTTGCGTCTGTCGTCTGGTCAGTGGGTTGGGGGGTCACTTTGACTGAACGGAGGAGTGTATGCGTACAGTTTCCAGGTTTGCTTTGACGATGTTGATGGCCTTGGCGCTGGCGCCGGCGTTGCTTTGGGGCCAGGGTGCCGCGGCTGGCGGAACCATCACGGGCCGGATTACGGACGCCACCGGCGGCGTGGTTCCAAACGCTACCGTCACCGTTACGGATTCGTCTACCAAGTCTGCGAAGACGGCGGCCACGAACAAGGAAGGGCTCTTCGTTTTCGTCAATATGCCGCCTGCCACCTACGACGTGACGGTTGACAAGCAGGGATTCAAGGAGGCTTCCGTGGCCGGGCAGGAATTGATCGTCGGCCAGGCACTCACCGTGAATGTCAGTCTGGAAGTCGGCGCTGCCACGCAAACCGTGGAAGTAACCGCCACGCCCGGCGCGGACCTGCAGACGCTGAACTCCACCATGGGAACGACGCTAGGCGGAAGCACCATCCTTACCTTGCCCAACCAGAACCGCGACGCTACCACGCTGCTGGTTTTTCAGCCCACAACCGCACCTACCTTCAGCGGCACCGAAGGTAACACCACGGGCGGGCAAGTGGCCGGCTCCATGTCTGACCAGAACTCCTTTGCACTTGACGGAGGCCAAGCTACCGACGACTTGGCGGGCGACAACAACTATGTGGCCGGCAACCGCGGCTATGCAGGCCCGCAAGCTGCCATTCCCACGCCTGTGGAAAGCATCGAGGAATTCAAGGTTGCCACCAACAACCAGACCGCGGACTTCGCTCAGTCAGCAGGCGGTCAGGTGATGCTTGTAACCAAGCGTGGTACGAATCAGTGGCACGGCTCCGGCTATGATTACTTCCAGGCCGACTGGCTGGATTCGGCTGGGTGGAACCTGAACGTTGTGAACGGCACCAAAGTAAAGCAGCACCAGAACCGCTTCGGTGGCGCCGTCGGCGGGCCCGTTACTTCCAAGAATTTCCTCGGAGGGCGAACTTACATTTACGGCAACTACGAGGGCCGCCGCTATCCCTACGCCAACGGCCGCTACGAACGCCTGGTGCCGAGCGATCTCCTGCGCCAAGGTATCGTGCAGTTCCGCGACTCAGCCGGTAACGTGAACATGTACAACCTGGCCAACTCCACCCAGTGTGGCGCGGCGGGCGGAATAAAATGCGACCCGCGCGGAATCGGCCTGAATCCAACAATTTCTCAGCTTTGGAACCAATACATGCCGCAGCCGAACGACTGTGGCAATTACGGCGACCACCTCAATACCTGCGGCTACTTTGCCCCCCTGAAGCTCCCCATTCGCGACGACTTTTTCGTTGTTCGCCTCGACCATGATTTCGGTGATAAGTGGCATTTAATGGCAAGCTACCGGTTCTTCAGACTGGATCAGCCGAGTACGAACCAAGTGGATATCGGCGGTCTGCTGCCCGGCGACAAGCTGGGCGTTCCGGCTTCCCAATCCTCAAACCCCGGCCAGCCCCGTTACGTGGTGGTAGGCTTGACCACCACCGTCACTCCAACGGTTACCAACGACTTCCACGTGAGCTATCTGCGCAACGATTGGAATTGGATCCGAGCTGGAGTTCCCAACGGCCAATTGGGCATTCCGGGCGGACTCGAGGTGGGGGGCGAAACTAGTAATCCGCTCGCGCCCATGAATTTTGACACTCAGGACGCCCGCTTCCGTACCTGGAACGGCCATGATTGGGCCTACACGGACACCGTGAGCTGGTTGAAGGGCAACCATTTCTTCCAGTTCGGTGGCGAGTATCGGCACTGGTGGGACAACCACGTGCGTAACGACAACGTCACTGGTTCGCTGAGTCAGTTGGTGTACCAGATCAACAAAGGGTCGGGGTTACTGATGAATTCTACCTACCGGCCGCCAGTTTGCAACGACACGCTGACCACGGGTTGCATCACAAGCACCGGCGGATGGGATAGCCTGTACACCGAAACACTGGGCTTTGTTGGCACGGCCTCGCAACTCTTTGCTCGCGGCGGAAGTGACTTCAGCCTGACCGGGGCCCCGTACCTCGAAGATCATTCCATCACAAACGCTTACAGTCTATACGTAAACGATTCTTACAAGGTGAAGCCAAATCTCACTCTCAACCTGGGCTTGAACTGGGGCGTGCAGATGCCGCCCTACGAGTTGAACGGAGTGCAGGACATCCTGACCGACGCGAGCGGCGGTCGCATCTCGTACAACGCTTTCATTGACAATGTCGTACGCAACGCCAACAACGGCTTGGTTTACAACCCAAACCTTGGTTTTGAACCCATACGCGGAGTCGGCGGCAACCCGAAATACCCGTTCTCACCCTGGTACGGCGGCTTTGCTCCGCGCCTGTCTATTGCGTGGAGCCCCTCCTTTGACTCGGGATTCCTGGGTAAGCTTTTTGGCGACCGGAAGACCGTGATTCGCGGTGGTTATGCCCGCATTTACGACCGCACGAACGCCGTAAACATGGTGCTGACTCCGTTGCTTGGCTACGGTTTCGGCCAGCCGATTCGCTGCAACGGCGCAGGCATCATTGGAGGCGCTGCCGGCTGCTACGGAACTTCCGGGACTAATCCTACGAACGGATTTCGCATCGGTGTAGACGGCAATACCGCTCCCTTCCCGGAGGTCAGTCAGACCCTGCCACTCCCGGCCATGCCCGGCATAAACGCCCCCAGTGCGAGCGTGGTGTTCGGTCTCGACAGTAACTGGAGGCCGGGCTCAAATGACACGATAGACTTCAGCATTCAGCGTGAGCTGCCCGGCCAGTTCCTGCTGGAAACCGGCTACGTGGGCAAGTGGTCCAAGCACATCTACTCAGGCATGAATACCGATGGCCTGCCTTACATGCTCAAGCTCGGCGGGCAAACTTTCGCCCAGGCTTACCAGGCCCTTTGGCAGGCTGATCATGCCGGCCATGCCGCCGCCGTACAGCCCTGGTTTGAGACCGCACTCTCAGGTAGCAACTACTGTAAAGGCTTTTCGAGTTGCACTGCCGCGGTGCAGGCCAATGAGGGCTCCGGGGGCACCGGAAACATCACCTTCGAAAACCCCTACGCCATGTTTGCGGACGTGGACGGCAACTGGAACTTCGGGAACTGCCAGGGGTGCCTGATCTTGCAGTCAGACGCCCAGTTTGCGGCCCTTGACATGAGCACGACCAATGGCTACGCCAACTACCAGGCCGGTTTCGTGACTGTGCAGAAGCGCGCCGGCCACGGTCTCACTCTGAGCAGCAACCTCACGTGGTCGCACAGCCTCAACACCGTCGGCATCAACCAGGAATACGTGGAGGCCAGCCCCAATAATATCTACGACCTCCGCTACGACTACGGACCGTCTCCTTGGGATCGCCGCTGGGTGTTCAACATGTTGGCTGACTATCAGCTCCCGTTCGGCAAGGGCCAGCGTTTCGCGACCAACAACGGAGTTCTGGACAAGGTCATCGGCGGCTGGAGCTTTGCGCCGATCTTCACCTTGGCCTCCGGCGCTCCCATAGAAACTTACACCGGGTCTTGCCAGGAGTTTGGCGCCGGGTATATCCCGTGGTGCTCGGGTGCGGTGCCGCTGGTCAATACTGGCACCTTCGGCCACTCCGCTCACCTCGCCGTCCCGACCGATTGCAACATCGGCGCCAACAATGACCCGGCTTGCGGCAGCGGCTCAGGAGGCAATCTGTTTGCCAATCCTACAGCCGTTTACAACAGCTACCGGCCGGCACTGCTTGGCCTTGATACCAGGGCTTACGATTACGGGAACTACTACGGCCAGCAACGCTGGAACCTGGACTTTACGCTTGCCAAACAAACACAGTTCACCGAACGCGTTGGGGCCACAATGTACGCTCAGTTCCTGAACGCATTTAACCACATGATGTATGGCGACCCGGGGATGAACCTGCAGGACCCCGGCAACTTCGGAACCCTGACCGGGCAATACAACAGCCCACGGACCATCGAGCTCGGCCTGCGGCTTTTCTTCTAACCTCATACACATGGCTCACACATAGGGGCGGCTGAGTAGCCGCCCCTACTTCCTACCCTTCGCACATCTGCCACCCCCTTACATCTACCGCACATCGACCGTGGCCAAGCGCCCTTTCCTGGGAGCGCGGGCGTCCCGCCCGCAGTTTGCGGATTCCACCGGTTGTTCCGGTGTTCGTGCCTCTCGGGTCTATCATCGCCCAACTTCCACCTTTCGATGGCAATACGGGGAACTTGCAGTATCCTGGTGTCCCGTCTAATCCTTGACAACCCCCTCACCCCCGGCCCCTCTCCCCCAAGGGGGCGAAGGGAGTACGCTTTGGGACTCAGGGCATCAAACGAACTCCCCTCGCCCCCTTGGGGGAGAGGGGCCGGGGGTGAGGGGGTTGTATTGTCAACAATTGCGTGGGACAGGACACTAAGCCCCCGGGACCCGTTCTGGCAGGAAGAGTACTTTGACCGGTACATTCGGAATCAGGAACACTACTGGGCAGCGGTAGAATACATCGAGATGAATCCGTTGAAGCCGGCCTGTGCGCGAGTAAAGAAGATTGGCGCTTTTCAAGCGCTAGACGGAGGCGTTGAGGCTGGGAGCGCGGGCGTCCCGCCCGCTGTTTGCGGGCTCCCAAGTCCGCAGGGCCCACGGAGTCGGCGCGGCTGCGTGAACGCCTCACGCGCGGCTTTTACGGAGTCTGGCCCGCACTTCTTACGAGGATTCGGAAAGGGC
This sequence comes from Terriglobia bacterium, assembly GCA_035578005.1. Lineage (GTDB taxonomy): Bacteria > Acidobacteriota > Terriglobia > UBA7540 > UBA7540 > Gp13-AA77. The sequence goes on along the minus strand of DATJYK010000131.1, from coordinate 8,711 downwards.
GGGGCTTCAGCCCCGCCGATCGCGCCAATGCGCTCTTTTGTCTTCCGATCTCGGCACAGCTTGGGAATGCAAGCTGTGCCGAGATCGGAAGGAGGCAAATATCCGACGGACGTTGTAACGGCGGGACTAAAGTCCCGCCCTTTCCGAATCCTCGTGGGAAATGCGGGCTAGGCTCCAGGCGTTCGGGTGGAAACCAGAGCAGACAGCAAGCGGGCGGGACGCCCGCGCTCCCGGGGTCAGGGTTGCGACTCAGGTTCCGGCGTTAATCCGGCGGCTTGCTGCCGCGACTTGGGCTTGTCGATCTTTTGGGTGGCGGCTACGTTGAATACTTGAAATGCCGAGTATTCATGCTGGTTGCGAAGGCTTTTGCCGTCCCAGCCAACCGTGACGTTCACTTCCTTGGGCAGCCAGAATCCGCTCTCAATTCCTTTGAAATGGACTTCGGCGTAGTCGATCTCTGTAGTTTGTTTTTCCAGTTTGACTTCCGGCAAGGGCTTCAGCAGGTCGGTGCGAAGCCGGAGAATCTGGTAAGTTTGCGCATCCACCCACGCCAAGCCCTGGGTAAAAGTGGTCATCAAGACGTCGCCGGTTTTGAAGGTGCCGTAGAGCTTCGATTTCGCCGGCAGCTGAGCGTAGGCCAGCACCACGGTGTCCCGCGCGTTGAGCTTCTGGCGCCCGAGATACTTGAATGTGGATTGGGACTGGTAGGCCGGGTGAAAGATGAGCGATGCGGAAGTAAATCCCGAGGTGAGCATGTAACCGTCTTGAAGGCCCCGCGGCTGGCCCTGCTCGCCTGACACGTCGGCGCGATACTCGCTGAAGCCGGGACCCCAGGTTTGGTTCGGGATGAGGCAGAGGTAATGAAACGTCTGGTCCTGCTCACGGTTCAGCTTGCCGTTGCGGCGCAGCTTTTCCTGGTGAATCGCCTCCACAGAGCTGGTGTTGGGGAAATTCTGGAAAAGATCTGCGACGTTCTTGCCAACTGCGGTGAGGATGGAATCAAGCGGCGCTTGATCAGCGGCCGGCGTAAGGCCCTTGAGCTCCGGTGTGGTGCGGCGGAGGTAGTCGATGGGTTGATCCACTTCCGAAGTTACCTTGGCGTAGGCGACCTCTACCTTCTTCCGCTGCTGGACCTGCGTATAGAGCTCGCGGACGTGAAGCGGCATGTTCTTGATGTCCCGGCCGTCGAGGTACCGCGTCATCTCCCTCTTGGCTTCGTCCGAAGAGCCTTCGTTGAGCAGCGCCTGAACGCGCATCAGCCGCGCATCCGGTCCCGCGCCCGCGGAAAGAGCTTTTGCCAGATACGCGTCTGCCGTGGCCCAGTTCTGCAATTGCAACTCCGCGCGGCCGGTTTCCCCGAGGGCGAGCGGATCCTGCGGAGAGAACTTGAGCGCCTCCGCGAAATATGCGGCCGCTTGCCCATTCTCGTGGCGCCAGCTTTCCATCACGCCGTAAAAGATCAGGGGCTCAGCACGGCCGGCCTTGCGGTCCTTCAGGGTTTCGTTGACGGCCTCGGCGACGTCACGGTTGGCGCCGTCCCAATCGGACGAGGCTAGTTCGGCCAGCGCCAGCATGGTGCGGCATTGGATGCAGGCGGCGTCACGCTGCACCACCTTGGTGAGCGGCGCCAAGGCCCGGTCAGGCTGGTTGCGCTCGAGAAAGTCCGCTACGGCCCGCCCGTAGTCCTTCTCTGACTTGGCCAAGAGGCCGTCCGAGGCGCTGAGATTCTTCAGCCGGGAGCCAAGGGTTGAGATCAGATCTTCCTGGGAGAGGAGATCGGGATCCTGCTGGGGCTCCCGCAGGGTAATTGGGATAAGCCATGGCTTGTCTGGATTGGCGAAACGGACAATTTCGTGCGCCGGAAGATAGCCCTTTTTGGTAGCCGTTAGCGACACGCGCAGGTCCCTGGTGAGATCGGCGTTCAGGTCGTATTCGGTGTGAAATTGCCCTTGTAAATCGCTTTCGAACCTGCGAAATTCTGCGTCTCCGCTCAGCGGACTGATCACCACTTTCGCCCCGTGAATCGGGTCGCCCTTCAGGTTGGTGACCTTACCGGCAACGATCCAGTGCTTCTGCAGGAGATTATAAGGGTTGATCCTTCCGAATCCGCCCTCCGGCGCGCCGGTCACCGGGTTGGGCGTCGCGACGTCGAAACCGCCGAGACTTTGGCCCGTGGTGGCCATCTGGCCCTGTCCTTTGAGCGGCAGAGGCACCAAAGACGCAACGGCGATGAGTAAGAAGAGACTGCGTGAGCCCCCGTTCACCAGCGCGACCCCCTACACACGAACATGATTCGCCCAGCGATTTGTAATATAGCACCGGTCGCTTTCGCAAACAACCTGCAAGAGCGCTCCAAACGCTCTGGCCGCTCGTCACGCGGCCGACAGGGCGCGGACACTTCCACACCCCCACCCGCGAGCGTCTGCCTGAGAGCCGCCGTCGAGTCCGGTAGCGATGATAATGGTGTTGGAGCCAGCGTCGTGCTAGACCGCTTTTGTGACTCGATCCGCTTGAGGCCCCTTTTGGCCCTGGATCACCTCAAACTCAACCGGATCGCCTTCACTCAGGGTCTTGAACCCGTCCATGCTGATCGCCGAATAATGCACGAACACATCGGGACCGCTATCCTGTCCGATAAAGCCATACCCCTTGGTGTTGTTAAACCACTTGACCTTGCCTTGAAGTCGAGCCACTGCCATTCCTCCTTGGATTTGTCGCAGCTACGAGCAATCGTTCTGTCCTGCCGTGGAACCCCTACGGACTGCGCTTCCACAGGGCTGCGGCTTAGTCTGAGGCCTTGACAGCCATTACGCTTCCGCCACCCCCGGCGCAATGAATATACTCACTTCTAGACAGTTGTCAAGGACAAATAGTGCAAAATTGGGGGTTACCCTTGTTGGTACTTCGCCGGCAAAATCGCGCGGGTGGGAGGTTCCGATTTGGCGCGTGTGCGATCTTCTGGGTGCGAGCCGCGTGCAGCGCTGAGCGGCGACGCAACACCCCGAAAGGAGTTTGACATGTTGTTTATGGTTGTCGAGCAGTTCCGGAACCAGGATGGAAAATCCATTTACAAGCGCCTGTCTGAAAAGGGACGCATGATGCCCGACGGTTTGACCTTTTTGAATAGCTGGGTGGCGGCGGACCTTAGCCGCTGCTTTCAACTGATGGAGTGCAGCGACGCCGGCCTTTTTCAACGATGGATTGCGGAATGGTCTGACCTCATGGAATTTGAAGTCATGCCGGTGATCGCTGGAAAGGAAACGGCCGCGGCGCTGGCGGTTTGACGTAGGGGCGGCCCTTGTTGCCTAGCCTACATCTCTCACCAGGATTCGAAAAGGGCGGGGCTTCAGCCCCGCCGTAACAACGTCGGTTTGATATTTAAGGTGTTCCGCTTTCGGCGGGGCTGAAGCCTCGCCCGTTTCGAATCCTGGTGAGAAATGCAGGCCTAGGTCTTGCTGCGCATCGGCCTAGTCGCAACCTGCCGCTCCAGATGGCGGTCTATATAAGGCCAGCCTCTGGGCATAAAGGACCACCACAGCTCCGCAGGTGCCAGATCTCATGAAACGTCACGCTATAATGACCATGGATTCTGCGCACCGCGACAAAGTCGGCCGTTACCGGCTGGCACCACGGGCTGGAAGCCCGTGCCACAGTGGCATGGCCATCTTGGCCATGCTGTGAAGGTGTAAACTTCAGGGCACGGGCGGTACCGGCTGGCATCACGGGCTGGGAAAAGCCCGTGCCACGTGGCATGGCCATCTTGGCCATGCTGTGAAAAGGTGCAAACGCCAGGGCATGGCCGTTACCGGCTGACAGAGGGAGGCTCTCTTGAGCACCGCCGAAGCTGCTCTTAATCGCGAATCGGTTTGTCCCAACTATGTGGGTGGGCAATGGAAGGCTTCGAGTTCCGGACGGACACTCGAGCGTCGAAACCCTGCCGACCTCGGGGAACTGATCGGCTACGCCTCGCTTTCGACGCGGGAGGAGGTTCGGGAGGCCGTTGCCGCGGCCGAGCGCGCCTTTCCGGCCTGGAAGCAGCAACCAGCGCCTGCGCGTGGGCGCATTCTTCTGAAGGCTGCCCGGCTGCTCGAAGAGCAGAAGGAAGACCTGGCCCGTCTGCTGACGCGTGAGGAGGGCAAGACCCTGGTGGAGGCGCGCGGTGAATTGGTCCGGTCGATCAACACCCTGGAATTCATCGCCGGGGAAGCGCGGCGCCTCAAGGGCGAAACCCTACCGTCTGAGCTGCCCCACAATTTCGCTTACACGGTCCGCCAGCCGCTCGGCGTAGTGGGTCTCATCACGCCGTGGAATTTTCCTTTTGCTGTCCCCATTTGGAAGCTGGCGCCCGCGCTGGTTTGCGGCAATACGGTAGTGTGGAAGCCCTCCGAGCTGACGCCGTTCTGCTCGCGCCGAGTGGCGGAAATACTGGCCGAGGCAGGGCTGCCTGCGGGAGTCCTTAACATGGTGAGTGGCCTCGGGGAGGAAGCGGGTGACGAACTGGTGGAGCATCCCGGCATAGCTGCCCTCAGCTTCACGGGCTCAAATGCTGTGGGAGGGGCGATCAACACCAAGGCGGCGCGGCGCTTGAAGAAAGTGCAGCTCGAGATGGGTGGCAAGAATCCGGTGGTGGTGCTCGAAGACGCCGATCTCGATCTGGCCGCGACGAGTACGGTGCTGGGTGCCTTCGGCTCGGCTGGCGAGCGCTGCACCGCCACCAGCCGAGTGGTGGTGGTGGACTCGGTCGCCGATCGGTTTGTTGAGATGGTCGCCGGCCAGGCTTCGAAGCTGACGGTGGGGAATCCACTTGATCCCGGCACACGCGTGGGACCGCTGGTCGGCAAGGAGCAGTTCGAGAAGGTTCTGAACTACCTCGAATTAGGCAAGCGCGAAGCAAAGCTGGTTTGCGGCGGCGAGGCCATACAAGGTGCGAGCGAAGCTGGCGGGTACTTCATTCAGCCGACCATCTTCGACAACGTACAGGCCGGTTCACGGCTGGCGCAAGAGGAGATCTTTGGTCCCGTGCTTTCGGTGATCCGCGTGCGTGACTTCGAGGAATCCATGGCCGCTGCCAACAGCGTGCGATACGGGCTGACGGCCTCCATCTTCACTTCGGATGCGAACCGTATCTTCCAGGCTGCTGACCGCCTGGAGTGCGGCATGGTCCACGTCAACTCACCGACGGTAGGCGGCGAGGCCCACGTGCCTTTCGGCGGCGTCAAAGGGACTGGATTCGGGGAGCGCGAGTGCGGTTCCTCGGCCATCGACTTCTATAGCGAAATCAAGGTGGTCTATGTGGACTTCACCGGGCGGAAGCGCGAGGGGAACCTGTATTGAAGGCGAAGTGCGGTTTTGGAGTGCGGCAGCTTGCTGCCGCTTTCGCATGACAAGTTTACTCAAGAGTTACTATTTTGAACATTGAAAATTACGAAACGAAACCGTCAAGTGTATGAAAACAAAGGATCGCACTTTGGAAAGCCGTCAAGTTACTCAAAACAGGGGTGTTACTCGCGATAAGCCGTCAACTGATTGAAAAATTATGCTGTTAACCGTTCTAGAAGGTCCGGGCAGTGGCATTCGAACTCTCACAACTTGAAAAGCTGGACGACAACCGCTGGTTAGTTCCTCGGCAGGTTCGGCCAGGCATGCTCACGGACGCACTCATCTATAGCAGTGAGCGCTTGCTGCAGGACGTGCTGCGCGATCAGTGCCTGGAACAGGCTGCTAACGTGGCCATGCTGCCCGGCATTGCGGGACGGTCGCTCGCCATGCCCGACATTCACCAAGGTTATGGTTTTCCGATCGGGGGTGTAGCCGCCACCGTGCCCGAGGAAGGCGGAGTGGTTTCGCCTGGTGGGGTTGGCTTCGATATCAACTGCGGTGTGAGACTGCTGGCGAGCACCCTCGCGGTCAACGAGGTTCGGCCACAAATCCGGGAGCTGGTGAATCAGCTTTTTCGGGACATCCCTTCAGGCGCCGGCCGCGGCGGCGACGTGCGCCTTTCCTACCCGGATCTCGACCGTGTGCTCGAAGAGGGTGCCGCCTGGATGGTGGTCCACGGTTACGGAACACCCGAGGATCTGGATACGTGTGAGGAGGCTGGCACCATCGACGGCGCGCGTCCGAGCGCGGTGAGCGATCGCGCCAAGAAGCGTGGCCTGCCGCAGCTCGGGACCCTGGGTTCGGGCAATCATTTCCTCGAGGTCCAATACGTCGAGCGCATTTTCGAGAGTCGCGCGGCCCAAATACTAGGCCTTAACGAGGGCCAGATTGTGGTGCTCATTCACTCCGGCTCGCGCGGCCTCGGACACCAGGTTTGCACCGATTACCTGCGCGATATGGATGAAGCCATGCGTCGGTACGGCATCAAGCTTCCAGACCGGCAGCTTGCCTGCGTGCCGGTGCATTCCAAGGAGGGCCAGGAGTATCTTGCGGCGATGCGGGCCTCCGCGAATTTCGCCTGGGCCAACCGTCAGGGCATCACCCGCTTCACGCGCGGGGCCTTCAAGCACATTTTCGGCGAAGGGCATCACCTGCGCGTGGTGTACGACGTTTGCCACAACATCGCCAAGCTCGAGCGCCACAAGATAAACGGCCGGGAGCGCGCCGTGATGGTCCACCGCAAGGGCGCCACGCGGGCGTTCTCCGCTGGCCGTCCCGAGGTACCGCAAGCCTACCGCTCCATCGGTCAGCCGGTGCTGATTCCGGGTTCGATGGGCACAGCGTCTTACGTGCTGGTGGGAGCCGAAGGCGCCATGGCGGAGACGTTCGGCACCACCTGCCACGGCGCAGGCCGGGTGATGAGCCGTACGGCGGCTAAGAAATCTGAGTGGGCCGCGAACGCGCGCGGCCGGCTCGAAGAACAGGGCATCATTGTGCGCGCCGACACCAAAGACGGAATCACCGAAGAAATCCCGGAAGCCTATAAAGACGTGGACGCGGTGGTGGACGTCGTTGAGAGCGCCGGCCTATCCAAGAAAGTGGCGCGCCTCAAGCCCATTGGAGTGATTAAAGGCTAGAGGTCATGGCGAATACCTGTGACCGCGAAGGGGCGCCCGTGGGCGGCAATCATCGTTCGTCAATCATCATTCGCCAAGGCCAGGTCGGGCCAGAGCAACTTGGCCACCTGGCGCAGGCGCGGCAGGCAGGCCAACACAATGGAGAAGTAAATGAAGCAGATGGTGCCGCCAAACGTGAGGGCGAAACGGGTGCCCAGATGCTCCGCCACAGAGCCTACCCACAGGCTGCCCAGCGGTGCCAGGCCCATGGCGGCGAACACGTAGAGGCTCATGATGCGGCCGCGCAGCTCGGGCGGGCTCAGGATTTGCAGCATGGTGTTGGTGAGCGCCAGCGCGCCTACCATGGTGGCGCCGAGCAGCACCAGCAGAACGAACGACCACCAGAAGGTATACGCGTGACCCAACAGAATCAGGGCCAGGGAGAATATCGCTGCGCTCGTCATAATGAGCCCTCCACCGTGTGCCGCACTTCGCTGCGCCGCCAGGGTGAGCGCCGAAATCACCGCACCGATGCCCGCTCCGGCCATCAGGTAGCCCAACCCGGATGCGCCCACGTGCAGCAGATCGCGCGCAAACACCGGCATGAGCACCGTGAAGGGCAGCCCGAAGAGGCTCAAGAAAGAGGGAACCGACAGCAGGATGACGAGCGAGCGATAGCGGTTGACGAAGCGCAGGCCGTCGAGCGCGGCGTGCCATATTCCTGGCCCGGGCTCGACGCGCCGCGGCGCCAGACGAAGCACAAGCAACGCAACGATCAGCGCGAAAAAGCTGAGCGAGTTCAGGTAATAGCACCCCGCCACGCCCACACCGCCCAGCGCCAGGCCGGCCAGCGTGGGTCCGATGGCGCGGGACATGTTGAACTGCGCCGAGTTCAGGCCGATGGCGTTCACCAAGTGGTCGCGCGGCACGAGATCAGGCACCAGCGCCTGGTAAGCCGGGCTGTTCAGCGCGCCTGCCAGGCCCGTGAAGAAGCTGATGATCAGAATCTCGCTGATCTTGATCACGTGAAACGACGTCAGAAGGGCCAGGAGCAGCGCCAGCGCAGCCATGCTGGTTTGCGTGGTCAGCATGAGCTTGCGGCGGCTCAAACGGTCCGCAATGGCGCCTCCGGGCACCGAGAAGACCAGCGCCGGAACACTGCAGAGAAACCCGTTGAGACCCAGAAGAAAGGGCGAATTGGTCATCAACAAAATCTGCCAGCCCAGCGCCAGATTCTGCATCCAGGTACCAATGTTCGAAAGAAAATTGCCGCTCCAGAAGTAGACGAAATCGCGATGGTGCAGCGAGCGGAACATGGCCGGCAGCCGTTTGGGCGGAATTTCCGTGGTGACGGGCGCGCTGACCGGAGCACCTGCTTCCGCAGCAGTGTTTTGGACAGAGGGCATGCGAGCCTCTATTATAGGCGAGCGCCTAAAGCGCTAACCGGCTCGGAACTGCTCGGAATTGAGAATCCCGGATTTAGTATCGTTCAGCACACTTTTGAGCACCGAAGAGGAAGGGTCCTTGCTTCGCCGCGTGCGCGACCAGGCCTTGAAGTCCCGAAATGCGCGGAAGCACAGCCGTTTCGGAATGTACCTCGTTCAGAATCGACTTTGTGCCCTTTGGTGGACGGTTCTGAGCCTATCTCGGGCTGTCGGCAATGTCATCCTATTTTCGCACTCGAAAAAGTCCTTGATTTCCTAGTCTAGCTTGTAG
>DATJYK010000130.1:0-2302 GCA_035578005.1 Terriglobia bacterium | reverse complement strand
AACGCCATCCGCATTTTCCAGAAGATCCTCGAAATGGATCCGGAAAACAGCCAGATGCGGGTGAAGCTGGCCGAAGTTTACGTTCGCCTCGGCAAGAAGAAGGAAGCCTGGGAGATTTTCACTGCTGCCGCCGAAAGCATGCGGGCCAAGGGTTCGCTGACCGGTGCGGATGAAGTTCTGCAGCGCATGCTGACGCTCGATCCGGGCAACGCCTACGCTCTTCAGATGCAGGCCAAGAACCTGCTTGAGTCTGGAGACGCCGCTGCTGCTGTTGCCGCCTTCCAGAAAATCTCCGACATCGATTCCAATCCTGACGGACTGCGCGACCTGCTCAAAGCCTACCTGTTGACGGGACAGCTTTCTGAAGCAGGAAGCATCGCGAACAAGCTGCTGACAGTCCACAACGACCTCGCAGCGATCTCGACATTCGCCGATGCCTTGATGCAGGCCGGACAGTACGAGAGCGCTCTCCAGGTTTACGATCAACACGCCGAACGCCTGCTGGCAGAAAATTCCGAGAAAGTTCTCAAGAGCCTGCACACCATCATCGGGCACGTTCGTGACAATCCCGATTCCTTGCAGAAGCTCCTCGATCTCTTCAACAAAGCCGGCGAGACAACGCATGTCAGCGAAGTCAGCGAACTTCTGGCTCACGCCAGCGTTCAATCAGGCGATCTCGGCAAGGCTCGCGATCTTTATCAAAAACTGGCGCAGGTTGAACCGCAGAACCCCCTGCACATGCAGAATTACCAGCAGGTGGTCAGCCAGTTGGGTGGAACTTCGGGCAACAAGCTCATCACGCCCGAAGAGGCAGTCGTCCTGATCGACGACCTGGAGTCCACCGCGCCTTCCATCCATCAGCACTATTCGGATGAGGTTGCGCTTGCGGTCCGCGCCGCTCTTACCGACGCCGAGCTCTTCATTTCATACAACATGCCTGCCAAGGCGCTTGGGCCGCTCACATCCGTTCTGCCCATGGCTCCGGATGATCTGCGGATCAATCAGCGACTGGCAGCCCTGCATACTCGCGCCGGACGCTTCGCTGAAGCTGCCCTTTGCTGCCGCACTTTACAAAGAATTTATTCGGATTCGGATCACCCGGACGAAGCTTCACGCTACGGCGAACTGGCTGAACGCTATGAAGAGAGGTCTTCCACACCAGCTCACAGCATGGCGTCGGAAGAAGAACAGATCGAGATCCACGCTCCCGCCCCAGAGGTCGTGGAGGCAGAGCCGGAAGTCGCAGAGTTCGCAATCGAAGAGGCTTCTGCTGAAGCTGTCGTCGAACAGCCCGAAGCCGCTGCTGCCGTCGAAGAAGAGGCTTCGGCCCAAGCGCCATCACCTTGGCCGGCCGCTCAGACTGAATCCGAAACTCCTGCGGCGGAACCTGAGTTTGCGGTGGTGGAGGAATCTGGCGAGCCTGCGGTGGAAGTCGCCGCCTCATCCGAAGAGATCGACCTTTCATCCGAATGGGATGACGCCGTTACTGTTGAAGCGGACGACACTCCTCCTCCGGCTGCCGAAGAACCCGAAGTAGCCGCTGCGCCGAAGCCAGCCGGGGAAAACTCGCGCGTTGCCGAGACCATCGAAGAAATTCGTTTTTATCTGGGTCACAGCATGCCGGAGCAGGCCCTCGCCGCGCTCGCCAAGCTGCAAACCCTCACCCGGGATCAGGCCAAAATCGATGAGCTGCGGGCTGAAGTCGACGCTGCAATGACGCCCGTCGACGAAGTGCAGGTCGAAGCTGAGCCTGTCATGGAGGAGATTACTGCGGAAGACGTTCCTTCAGCAGAGGCCGTCGAAGAACACGCGGCTGCAGAAGAAACTCCCGCAGTCGAGCCCGAACCTGCTGTTGAAGAGATTCCGGTCGTTGCAGAAGCTGCCCCCGAACCTGAGCCAGAACCTGAACCAGTCGCTCAGGTCGCCACGCCCGAACCGGAGCCCGAGCCGCAGCACCCCGGCGTGCTCAAAGAGTTTGTCAGCGATCTCGAATCGTCGCTTGGCGATGGCTTCCTGCCGGGTGCCGTAACGAAAAAGCCATCCGTGGCGCCAGTACCAGCGGCACAGGCAAAGTCTGCGGCCGCCGCGGGTCAGCCGGCGCCCGTTCTCGGCGAGTTCGTCGCCGACATCGAAGAGTCTCTTGGCGAAGATTTCCTGAAAGCCGCGCCTGTACCTGACGCGAAACCCGCTCCTGCAGCAAAGGCAAAATCCGCGATACCGCCTGCGCACGCAGTCGCTCCGGTTGCACCCACAAAGCCTCCGCTTGCGGTCAGCGCAGCTGCCTCTGCATCGGCGAGCACAC
>DATJYK010000129.1:0-2547 GCA_035578005.1 Terriglobia bacterium | reverse complement strand
TTGCCGCAGCGCCTTACCACGCTAGCGATGGAGCCGCTGCGAAAATCGCCGAGCTTGGAAATGTCTTCCAGCAAGCGGGTTCTTTCGCCTTCCAGGGCAGGCAGGGTTTGAGGCATAGCCACCTCCTCTATCTGCAAGTATACACTACGCACAGATAAAGGCCACAAAAAAAAGAAACGCCAAAAAGCCCACGTCTATGTCGCGCACCCTAGAGTCTCCTGCTACTTGACAATAACCACGGGCGGGTGTTTGATCGGAAGCTGCGGTCAACTCAGGTAGTCTTGCGCGTCAACTGAGCAAAGGGGCATAGATGACGCATCGAACGAGGTTCGTTGGCGTTCGTCTGGTATTGGGATTCGCGATTCTAGCTGCTTGCGCGTCTACAGTGCAGGTCGCAGCCCAGAACCCCGGGGGCACCATCATCAGCGGCCCGAATCCGTGGGTCGACATTACGGCGCCTCCGTGGAACGCCAAATGCGACGGGAGCACCGACGACACTGCAGCTATCCAGAACGTATTGAACAGTTTTAACGCCGCAGGGTATGGGCGGATGTTCGTGCCGTACACCGGAAACCTGTGCATAGTAAATGGCTATAGCAGCTCCATCTCCGGCGCCATAACAGGTTCGGGGACAACAAATGAGTGGACGATTACCGTAAGCTCCGTGCCTGGGTGGGTGCACAATGGGATGTTCGTTTACGTGTTCGGAACGGGCGGGACCGCCAGTCCCAGCTTTAACGGCATGTGGCCCATCGTTTCCGCAGGCGGCAGCAGCATCGTCATCTACAACGCATACTCGGGCACTACCGGGACCTCGTCTGGCGGGAGCGTCAGCATCGGGCTGTCGACGAACGCCGTCGTAGACATCGAGGGACAGTGCACGACCCGGCAGAACTACTCAAACTGCTCCGGCTTCTCAGGCTTATCGACGACGAGTAGCACTGTGCAGCCGGTCTACCTCTTGACGGCGGGACCATGCACCTCGGCAGTGCTCGGAATTACTTGCCCACAAGGTCAGGACAACTCGAACACCACCGCCATCAGGCACCTCAATTTTATTGAAGGCAGCGCTACGACCGGGGTCCTAAAGGGCGGAGTTTACGTCCTGGAGACTAACGGATACGAGATTTCCGACGACCAGTTTTCGAACTTCACTGGAAGCATGTCGACTGACGCTGGCGCCGGAGCGGGCATCACTCTTGACGGTGGTTTGGCTCCCTCCACCCAACCACAACCCTCTACTGAGCAGGCGTACATCGCCAACGACAAGTTTTTCAACGTGAAGTACGGGGTGACGACGCGCGGGAGCAATGACGGCGCGCTCCTGCTCCTGAACCACGTCGTTTGCGACCCCAGCAAGACCCTCTCCCCCACCAGTATCGCGTTTGACTTTGGCTTTGAATGGCTATCAGGGCACTCCGGGTCGACCGGCGGGGAGAACACGATGTTTGCCAACCAAGTCGAGTCGTGCACGATCGGATACATGGTCGACGGCCAGAATGACGACAACGTGATCTCCAAGGCTGAATTGGGCTACTCGTCTCCGGTCGCGACCATCGGATTCGACGTTTTGAACAGCACGAACATATGGGTGGATGCCCAAACCCTGCAATATTGCACGGGAATACATGTCGATTCGAACTCGTCGAGTGTTCATCTCACAAACCCGAGGCTAGGCGGGACGAGCAACAGCGGCCATTGTACGGGCTCGCAACCGGACGGTTCGGGGTTCACGAGCGCAACAATTGCTGCCGACTCAGGCGTGTCGGCCCCGTACGTGACCGTGTCGGGGTTCACACCGTTCGGCACGACCTACGGGACAACGCTCAACTCCACGTTCACCTCTGATTCCGTTCCGAAGCTCGCAGCCGGGATGCTCACGCTCCCTGGAAGTTCCAGCGGCGCTGTTACGATGTCGGCGCAGTCGACCGCCGGGACTCCCACTATCACGTGGGGCACCCAGTCGGGCACACCTGTTGTCGCGGCGAACACACCGCTCGTCATCAATAGCGGGACTGGTAAGCTCAGCTTCCAAAATGAGAATGCGCAGAACGTTCTCGCCGGACCTGGCGGTTACGGTGCCTCTCCCGGGCCTCCAAGCTTTCGGCTCCTGGCTGCACAGGACATTCCGCCGTCATACAGCAGTTGTGCCATTCTCGACAATGCCATCTGCACAAGCGCCGTGGATACAGCTACGGGTGACGTCGGGAACCCTTACTTCATTCAGGCGGGGACAAGCGGGGCGGTCAACATCGAAGGCACGTCTACGCCTCTGTCGTGTGGCACCGGAGTCACCTGTGCCAACTTGGTAATGTTCATTAACGGCCAGTATCAGGTGCTCAGTTCTAATATCTCGATCGCCGCCATCGGCGCGAGCCACGCCGGTGTATATTACGTGTACGCTGTGCTAGTGCTTAGTTGCGTAAGTTAACGATAGTATTTTGAAGCTGCGATCCCTTGACCTCGCGCTTCCGCCATTTGAACGGCTTGGCATTTTGGGCGTAGGCGGCGATGAACGCTTCGATCGCTTGGCGCAGGTCCACCGTG
>DATJYK010000128.1:0-1177 GCA_035578005.1 Terriglobia bacterium | reverse complement strand
AAAAGTCGTTTACTCTCGATTTTTGGATGAATCGAGATGGAGACGCGCTTGGCTCTCGTATCGTGCCTGAAGGATGTGCCCGATCCACGGCGTGGCAACCGGACGCAATATGACCTCACGGAGATGCTGGTTGTGTCAATTTGCGCGCTGCTCTCGGGCGCTGAAGGGGTGACGGAGATCGCTCAGTGGGGGCGCGCGAAGCTAGCGTGGCTGCGCGAGTTCATCGCGCTGCCGCATGGCGTGCCGTCGCACGACACGTTTGGGCGGGTGCTGCGGCTGCTCGATCCGGGCGTGTTCGAGCAGAGCTTTCGCGCCTGGGTGGGTCAGGTGGTAGGCAAGCTGGACCGGACGGTGGTGGCGCTGGACGGCAAGACGCTGCGTGGCAGTCGGGACGGGGAGAATCGTGCCGTGCACCTGGTCTCGGCCTACGCCAGCGCCTACGGGCTGACGCTGGGCGCGGTGGCGGTGGACGGCAAATCCAATGAGATCACGGCACTGCCGGAACTGCTCAAGGTGCTGGATGTGCGAGGCGCGATCGTCTCGATCGATGCGATGGGTTGCCAGCAGGCGGTCGCTCGTCAGGTGCACGCCCAGGGCGGCGACTATCTGCTGGGACTGAAGGCCAATCAGGGCGCGTTGCTTGAGGATGTTGAGTATTTCTTCCGCATCGCGCGTGCCGAGCACTGGCACGGCGTACCGCATGGTTATCATGAGACGCTAGAGAAAGACCACGGGCGCATCGAGACCCGCCGGATATGGTGCGTAAGTGCGCTGGACTGGTTGCCGCAGCGGGCGAACTGGCAGGGCCTGCACCAGATCATCATGGTTGAATCTGAGCGCTGCATTGGCGCGAAGACCAGCACCGAGCTGCGCTACTACCTGAGCTCGTCAGCCGACAGCCCCGAGCGCCTGGCGCAGGCCATTCGCAGCCACTGGACGATCGAGTCGCAACTGCACTGGTCGCTGGACGTGACGCTGGCAGAGGATGCATGCCGGGTACGCAAGGACAACGCCGCGATGAACCTGGCAATCCTGCGCCGCTTCGTGCTGAATCTGCTCAAGCTCGATCCGACGCCCAGATTGTCGGTGCGCGCCAAACTCAAGCAGGCCGCTTGGGACGACGACTTTCGCCGCGACGTGCTCGGCATGCGGCACATGTCCTAATGCGATTGCCCTG
>DATJYK010000127.1:0-8339 GCA_035578005.1 Terriglobia bacterium | reverse complement strand
TTTACACAAAGCCACCAAGTTATTGATTGCACGTGGCTTCTTGGCTTTGGCAAAGATGCTGAAATCCTTAATCTATTCATTTTAAAGAACCTCTTGGCTTTGGTTAGTATCTTTTTTTTCGTCGTCATCCTCCCGTCTTGGACCAGCCTCAGCCGACCTTGTCTTCCTCCCGTACGCCACTTCCAACACCTTCGGCAGCACCCTCTTGTTGCGGTCAATGGCTCGCCTTAAGCGGTCAATCTGCAGGTTGAGCCAGCGATCTTCCACGCTGGGCGCCAGTTCCGCCAAGCGCGCCTCGCCCGTCTTGGTTCGTTCGTCCAGCTCCAGTTCGTAGCTGTCCATCGCGCCCTCGATCTCGCGCTCTACCAGCCGCAAGAGCAGTTTCAGGTTTTCGTCGCTGAAAGGCTCGCCGTTCGGATCCATCAGTTGTTGGCAATCGATGCAGATCAACTGCGCCTGCTTTGGACTCTTCAACTTTTCGACTCCTCAACTTCTTCAACTGCCTTTCTAGCACATTCGGCAGCCGTTGTCAAGTAACATAGGCTAGGCTAGACGACAAGCGACATTGCAGCAAACATTTCCATACAAATAGGCTACGCGGCGGGACGGGGGTGCCGACCGGCGTGGGCTACAACAAACGCCGAGTGTCCGGCGGCTCTCAGACGCGCTAAGACGCGCGTCTTCAGCAAGTTATACTGAACGCATTAGGTGGTGTGAAGCATGTAAGGGCGCGGCTGAAGCCGTGCCCTTTTGGGCTGCACGATGCGTCATAACTCGATACGTTCTGTTATCGAGGACGTTCGTTGGAGAACATCCCAAATTGGCAAGGCTTGCCTCCAACGCCCAATCGCTCGATCACTCAATCACCCCATGACCCGACCACCCGATGGCTCCACTCGCCCCTCAACGCCGCCATCGGAGAATGCGACGAATAGTGCCCTCCGACGTGATGGCGGTCACAGTCGAGGGTGAGTGTGGTCACCGAAGAGGGTCGGCGGCGCGTGCCATCATTTCCTGTAATAGAGAATAGGGGGGTACGATGCCTACTGATGAGCGGGATGTTCTCGAGGTCCTGAAGTCTGAACTTGACTTCATCCGGAAGGGAAACTATAGCGGCGAGAGCGCAACCCGTTGCCTGCCGTCCTCGTTGTTTCAGGATTCCCCAACCTGCCTGAACTTTGGTGACGCGAAGCGCAGCCGCCCCTGCGATGAGTGCCTGCTGACGGCCTTGGTGCCGACGAACCGCCTTTCCGAAACGGTCCCTTGCCACTACATTCCGCTCAACGCGGAAGGGGAGACTGTTCATCTCCTGGAGCGAAACGTGAGCCGTGAGGAGATGGAACAGAAAGTGGCCGCCTGGTTGAAATGCATGATCAAGATTCTTGAGGATGCGCGGGGGCAGCGGGCGACGCAGGAAGGGCACGGGCATTGCTGAAGCCTGGCCCGCCGGCCGACCGGATTGAGCTTCAGCGGGCAATCTCTCATCTAACACCACCACCACCTTTCCTCGTTCACTTGCGGCCCTTTGCGCCTTTGCGTGAGACATTTGCTTACCGACCTGGACGTGTCAATAGTCGAAGGACGTCAGCAGCGCCCGCAAAGTCCCCGAGGTGTCGCGGAGGCACTGCACCCGGCCCCACTCTTCGGCGGAGGCTGCGGCGCGGTCGTACTCGCGAATCAGGTCGCGCAGCGAGAGCACCGGCAGGCCGCGAATAAAGGCGACCTGAGGCCAGAACTCCCTTTCCACTTCGACTCGCACAACGAGAGGCCGGTAGTTGAAGTGGCCCAGCGTCTCCTGCTGAGGCCAGAAGAGGTGGACCTCGCCGGCGGCCCCAGTTACCACGTTGAACTGCGTGTTGGCCGGATTGTTCAGGTAAGCCTGGATCGCGGGTAGCACCAGCGCCTGCGTAACGGTAGCCGGATCAGCCTGGGCGTTGCGGCAGAACACTTTCAGATCGATGCGAGTCACCGGGTCAAGCGCATCCTTGTCCTTCGGAGCGAGTTGTCCGTATTCGGCGTGAAGATAGGCTGCGAAGCTGCCGCCGATGGCCAACTGCACCTCGGAGTCCTCGTTGCCTTTGCCGAAGGCTGTTTGCGTGTACAGAGCCTTGGCAAACGCCTCCAGGTTCTGCCGCCGCTGCCGCTGATTGGCGTCGGCCGCCGCACCGAATCCGAAGAACGTGGCGCGGTCGCGGAAGTTCTGCTCAAACATTGCGGAGACCTGCGCGGCCGCCGCCACCCATTGCAGAACGGCGCCGTGGGTGGCCGCGTTCCATCCGGCGTCGCCGGCGATGCCGGCAGCCACGGGCGCCGGAATCGCGATGCCCGGGATCACGTTGGCCTGGTTGGCGAAGGACTGGTCAACCATCGGAGCAAGGCCCGATTCCGCCTTGAGCTCGTAAGCATGCATGAACTGCTTGAGCAGAACCGGGATCAACCGGGTGAGGTGCTTCGGCCGGGCGGGCTGATCGACAAGTGGAAGCGACTGCGCAAAGATGCCGCCTTCAATCTCATGGCGCACTTCGGCGATGATGTGGTCGAGACCGGGATCCTTGGCGTTGTCGATGTTGAGGATTTCATAGAAGCGGCGGATGCGCTTGCAAATCTTGTGCGGCGCGGGTGAGAGTCCGGCCAGGGCTTCACGAGTCATGGCCAGGTACTCGTCGACAAAGTAGAGGTGGCCGGGTATGGGGATATCGTTCAGAGGGCTCATGATGTAGGGTCGAGTGTTCTGCCACTGCTCGAAAGCCTCTACCGTGTCGCGCCGCGGGATGCCGATGTCGATCAGCTCCGCTTTGCAGCTTCCCTTCTCATCGCCCGGCTCGCAGAGCTGGTCTGACAACTGGTAGCTGTAATCCAACGCCTCAATCACGTCCTCGTCAAAATCGGAGCGCGTGCTGGCCATCTCGATGGCAATGTCGTTGGCGTGCAGGTGTACAAGCACGAAGAATTCCTGTTTGAATTTCCGGAGTTTGTCGAGAACGAGGTTGTGGACCTTGTTGAAGGTGGCGTGCCAATACTCGCCGGGCAGGTTGGGATTGATCACGATGCCGGTGTCCCAGTCGCTGGTTCCACTGCCCGGATTGCCGAGCAGATAGGCCTGGGCGCGCCCGCCTTTCAGAAAGAACACAAGGTCCTCGTGGTTCGGGTCAAGCGCGTGAAGGGCCTGGCTGAGCTCGCGGATTTTGTCTTCCAGCCACACCGGCATCCAATCGAGGCCGAGCTTGCTGTTGTTCAGCAGCTCCGTTAGCCGGGCGCTCACCTTGCGCCGGTCTCCCTGGGTAATTCCCAGGCTGGTGAACGCCTGGAACGGCACCATCAGGCGAAACAGAAAGAAGGGCTCGATGGAATAGATCATCGAGATTTTGGCCAAGCCGTCGATGGCGAGCTCCAGGTTTGAAACCACGTCGGAGGTAATCTGCCGGCAGGCCGCTTCGAACTGCGCCTTCGTGCCGGCCGCATTCACAGCCGCGCGAGAGGCGTCCAGACCATCCTGGACCGCCTTCAGAATGGGCACGTCGGCGTTGTGGAAGTGCTGATACTCGGGAAAGTTCTGGAAGCTCGACTGGATTTTGTCGAGCTCCAGGAGCGAGTCAAGCAAGCGGGTGCGCACCTGGTTGAGATAGGTGGGATCGCCAGCAAGAGCCAGCCCCGAGGTCGCCAGTTGGCGCCGGATGGTGCCGAGCTGCTTCGAGGCGGCGCTGAAACGGGCCGCCGGAGACGTGTCCGCCACCGCGCCGCCACGCAGTGCCGGTTCTGAAGCCTGGAAAGCGAAAAACTGCTGCAGGCTGTCGAATTCGGCCTGCTGGCGGGCTTCGCTGCCTGCCGGGTGCGCTTGCCCGGCGCGGCGCACGGTCTTCTGATGGACCGTCTCCAGCACCTGCATGGGCTGGGCGTTGGCGCAAAGCCAACTGCTGGACACATCCTTGCAAGCGGCCAGGTCTACCAGAAATCCAGTGTCCTTGGCGGCGTTCTTCGCAACTTCACGCAAACTGTTGGCGCCGGGATTGTCGGGCATACTTCCTCCATTTTCATCATGCTTGTCTTTAGCAGGAAGATGAAAAACCCGATTCATGTCATTTCGAGCGCAGCGAGAAATCTCGTATGTCTTCTTTTGTCAGAGCGAGATTTCTCGCTGCGCTCGAAATGACATGAATCGAACGCCGTTTTTCATCAGGCCGCTGGTCTAGAAGTGCGTCTAGAACTGAGCCTTGCCAGAAGTGAGCCTGGCGACAACGGTCCACGTTCGGCCGCGTGTCGAGGCTCCACCTGGATAAGCGACGTAGCTCCCGGAAAACCCTCACCCGTCACTTCGTGATCCATCGCGAGCGAGCGGTGTTTCAGTGTGGCCGGTGGTCGGGCGTGAAGCTCGGCGGCTGACCTGCCAGATTAGCACTCCGGCAATCGGTCTGCTATACAGTGCCTTAATTGTAAAGTGGTATAGAAGGTAACCGTGGTGCGGAATCGCTCACGTGAGTGGGGTAGCGCGTGTTCCTGAGATTCGAGAGACCAGCACCTTCACCCGGCTCAAGGGGCAATTTGCCTTTGTCAATCGCCAATCACTCAATCATCCGATGGTTCGATCACCCGATGGCCTCACTCGTATCGCAACGCCACCATGGGATCGATCCTGGTGGCCCGGCGCGCCGGGATGTAGCTTGCTACAAGCGCGGAGACGGCGAGCACCGCGGCCACTGCGATCAGCGTTGGTATGTCCGTCGCAGCCGTGCCGAAGAGCAACGTCCGCATCAGAGTGGCGGTCCCGACCGAGCACAACAGACCGAGTGCGATTCCCAACCCAGCGAGCCATCCCGCCTCTTTCAACACTAGCCTATATACAGAGCCTCTCTGCGCGCCCAGCGCCATGCGCACGCCGATCTCGCGGGTGCGCTGGCTTACGGAGTACGCGATTACGCCGTAGAGTCCCACAACGCTCAGCAGCAGCGCCAGAGCGGCGAAGCCTCCCACAATCCAGGCCGAGGAACGGTGTAGATAGGCTGTGGAGGAATCATGGATTCTTTGCTCCAGGGTGGCTTCGCCGAGGGTGCCGAGACCCGAGTCAATCCGATGGATGACGTCGTCAAGCGTGGTCAGCACAGACTGCGGGGCCTGAGCAGTGCGAACCACAACGGAGAAGTAGCTGTCGGGGCTCTGATTGAAGGGAAGATATTCGGTGGGCCAGGTGTCGGAATCGAGGGCGCTCTCGTGAATGTCATCCACCACGCCAATGATCTCCTTGAGCGACTTCGGCGAGAGCTCGATGTCACCGATCTTTTGACCGATGGGATCCTCGCCCGGGAAGTACTTCTTCGCGAAAGCCTGGTTAATAATCGCTACCTTGGGCTTCGATTCGTCGTCCGCGTCTGTAAAGTAGCGGCCGCTGAGGAGCCGCGCTTGCAGGGTGGTGAAATAGGCGGAGCTCACGTCCCGCTGGTTCACTTCGTTATGCACGCCGCTGTAGGGCCGGCCGACAATCCGGATCCAGTCAGTATTGCCGTTGTAGCTCACGGGCAACTGCATTGCGATGGCAACGGATTTGACCCCAGGCAGGCTGGAGACGCGCCGGACGATCTCGCGCCCGAGCCTCACTTGCGCGTCGTTCTTTTGATAGCCGACTTGCGGCAGCGCCACATCGAGCGTCGCCAAATGCGCAGGCTCGAAACCAAGTTCAACGTGCAGCAAACGGTAGAGGCTCTTGCCCAGCAGCCCGGCGCCCACCAGGAGCACAACCGCCACCACTAACTCGACGACCACCAGGTTGAAGCCGAAGCGCCGCCACAGGGCTCCTGAGGCAGCGCGACCGCCTTCGTTGAGACCTTCCTGCAAGCGCGACGACCGCAAGCGCCAGGCGGGAAGGAGGGTGAATAGCAGGGCCGCCCCGAGCAAGATCGCGCCGGCGAAGGCCATAACGCGTGGATTCAAACCCAATCCTTCAAGGAACGGCACATAGGCCATCAGGTCAGCCGGCATAAGCCGCGCCAGGAGCAGTCGCATCATCCATTGGGCAGAGACCAGTCCCACGGCACCGCCGAGCATCACTAGGGTCATGCCCTCGGTTGCGAATTGACGGATCAATCTTGCTGCCGAGGCGCCCAGCGCGCGGCGGACGGCGATCTCCCGCCGGCGGCTCTCGGAACGAGTCAGCAGCAGGCTGGTGACGTTGACACAGGCGATCAGCAGCAGCAATCCGGCTCCGCCGAACAGCATCAACAAGAGCGGACGAACATTTCCCACAACCACTTCGGAAAGAGGTACGACGCTTGCCCCCTGGCCGCGATTGGAGTCGGGATACTGCTTCTCTAACTGCGCGGCGATTGATTTCATCTCGGCCAGCGCCGTCTGCACCGAGATCCCATCTTTCAGCCTCGCGATTCCGTAAAGGTTGTGACAGCCTCGCTGGAGCGCGCAGGAGTTGTCAGATGTGCGATACGTCGTCCAAAGTTGAGCATTTCCTCGGGGAGCGAATTGAAACTCTCGCGGTAGAACACCGATGACGGTGTGCGGAACTCCACTAAGCGAGACGGACCGTCCAATCACGTCCTTCGTTCCGCCAAACCACTTTTGCCAGGCGCCGTAGGTTAGGATCACGGTCTCAGGGGCGCTCGGCGAATCCTCGCCCGCATGGAAATCGCGGCCAAGCGTGGGAGATACGCCGAGCGTGCGAAAGAAGCCAGCGCTGACGCGGGCCGCAAGTACCGGCTGCGTGCCTGCCGGGGTTCTCACCAGGTAACCCGTTCCTGTAAACACGTCCAACGACTCAAAGACTTTGTTGAGTGTCTTCCAATCGAGATAGTCAGGGTAGGAAAGGTTCGCGCGCGGAAACAACGCCACACGTTCGGTGACGTCAACCAGACGGCTGGGGTTCGGATAAGGTAACGGCTTGAGGAGCGCGGCGTCCACAAACGCAAAGATGGCTACGCTCGCGCAGATCCCTAGGGCAAGAACAAGTACCGCCACCGCCGCGAAACCGGGATTGTTCCACAGCATTCGGAGTGCGTAGCGAACGTCCTGGGCCAATGTCTCAATCCAGGGAAGGCCGTGAAGCTCACGGTGCGTCTCCCGGAGCTGCGTCACACCACCCAACCGCACGCGGGCCGCGCGACAGGCCTCCTCGAGGGACATGCCGTCGCGGATGTTCTCCTCCGTCAGTAGCGCGAGATGAGAATCAAGCTCCTGGCGAAAGTCTTCATCGAGACGGTGTCGCGTGACGAGACCTCGAATCCGTGAAATAAGCGTTTTCAGGGAGTCCAGAACGGTGACTTTGGCTGTCATAAGATTCGCTCTTAACCTACCCTAAACTGACTTAAGCATATGATTTTTCAATAACATGCTAGGTTAATTTAGATAACATATGTGTTTTCAATGACATGCTGGGTTTCTAAAACCACGGATCTTTATTTTCAATAAGATGCTGGGTTCGTTCGTAAGATTTTGAATTTTTCGCCCGGTCGGTGCTGGCGCCGGAGGCTGGATGCCCGTGTCCACATTCGGCTTGACGAGCGACGTGCCAGTAAAATTGATTCGTTCCCATGGTTCTCATCAACATAATCTTTGTATCACACAATTGATAATATTTCTAAGTATTTCTATGGGGTCCACCATTTTAAATGTAGCTTCCATGTGTAGGCTACTATTGAACCATTTTCGATTGAACCATAAGCGGCTTAAAATCAAAGGCTTGCCCGGCCATGAGTCTCCTTCTTCCGCTCTTCAATCACCTGGTCACCCGATGCTCTCATTCGTATCTCAGCGCCGCCATGGGATCTACCTTCGTTGCGCGGCGGGCGGGGATATAGCTGGCTAGCAGTGTGACGGCAACGACGATGGCTGACACTGCTGCGAGCGTGAGCGGGTCCGTTGGCTTCATGTGATAGAGCAAGCTGATTATCAGGCGCGCCAAAACGAGTGTGGCACCCAGCCCCAACCCTACACCAATCAGCGTCACCCACAGACTACGTCCGACGACAAGCCGCAACACATCGCCGCGGCGTGCGCCGAGCGTCATGCGGATCCCGATTTCTTGCGTGCGCCGCGCCACCCAATAGGCCATGACGCCGTAGAGTCCCACGGCGGCCAGGACTAGGGCCAGCACACTGAACAGAAGAGAGAGCCGCCCAACCAGGCGTGGCTGGTCGAGGCTTTCACGAACCTGCTCGGGCAATGTCTGAACCGAAACGATGGGCAGCGCGTTGTCCACATCTAGTGCTTAGTTGCACTGATAAACGATATATGGTATAAACGGGCGCATGTCGAGAACCGCGCCCACAATTAGTTGTAGTCCTGACGAGCGGCGGGAGCTGGAGCGCTTGGCCGCGAGTCGGACGGAATCGAAACAGATG
>DATJYK010000126.1:0-1355 GCA_035578005.1 Terriglobia bacterium | reverse complement strand
GGCAAAATCACAGCGGGGCGCTTCCGATCCAACGCCCCGCTGCGTCCTTGCTATTTCGACCCGCCGCTTTCCTTCAGATTCTGAAGCACTTCATCCAGGTTGAAGCTGGCCGCCTTTTGCCGCTGTGGGTAGTCCTTGAAGGTCGCCAGGAACTGGCCCACATAGGCCTGTGCAGGGACAAACAGGAAGACGTGATCCATCAACCAGTCGTAGTAAGTGTTCGAGGTGATGTCCGCCCGCTCGTACGGGTCCGTCCGAAGGTTGAAGAGCTTCGGAACCCGCAAAGTGACGAAGGGATCGGCCCAAATGCGAAGTGTTCCCGGGACCCGCTGCTCCATGAATACGAGCTTCCAGTTGTCGTAGCGCAGAGCGACCAATTGCTGGTCGTCATTGATGTACAAGAAGGATTCCCGCGGGCTCTTCGCAACTTGCCCTGTCAGGTAGGGGACGAGGTTGCCGCCATCCAGATGGACCTTATAGGTCATGTCTCCGACCTTGTAGCCCTTCAGCAACTCCTCTTTGACCTGCGGGTCGCCAGCCATGGCCAAAAAGGTCGGCAGCCAGTCGAGGTGCGCGACGATGTCGTTGGACACGCTGCCCGGCTTGATGTGGCCCGGCCAGCGGACCATGGCGGGCACCCGGTAGGCGCCCTCCCAGTTCGTGTTCTTCTCGCTGCGGAACGGCGTCATCGCTCCGTCCGGCCAGGTGTTCATGTGCGGACCGTTGTCTGTGCTGTACATCACGAAGGTGTTGTCCGCGATTCCCAGATCATCCAGCACCTTGAGGACCGTGCCGACATTCTTGTCATGGTCGATCATGGTGTCGTGGTACGGGCTCTGCCAGCGTCCCGCCTGGCCGAGGCTCTCCGGCTTGGTGTGGGTGCGGAGATGCATGTGGGTGAAGTTCACCCAGACAAAGGCAGGCTTTCCGGCCTTGTTCTGCCGCCGGATGAAATCCACGGCCCGGTCGGCGACGTCGTCGTCGATGGTCTCCATCCGCTTCTTGGTGAGGGGGCCGGTGTCCTTGCAGACCTGTTTTCCGACCCTGCCGAAGCGCGGGTCCACGGTCGGATCGTCCGTGGCCGACGCTTTGCAGTCCATCACTCCGCGCGGTCCGAACTTGGCACGGAAGGCCGGGTCTTTTGGATAGTCTGGCAATTGCGGCTCTTCCTCGGCGTTTAAGTGGTAGAGGTTGCCGTAGAACTCGTCAAACCCGTGGACAGTGGGCAGGTATTCGTTGCGGTCGCCGAGGTGATTTTTGCCGAATTGGCCGGTGGCATAGCCTTGCGCTTTCAACAACTCGGCGATCGTCGGGTCTTCCTTTTGCAACCCGAGCGTCGCGCCCGGCAGGCCGAC
>DATJYK010000125.1:0-1925 GCA_035578005.1 Terriglobia bacterium | reverse complement strand
GGTCGCGGTAGGGACAACCCTCACGGGTTGCCCCCCGCACAGAACCGTACGAGCGCGTTTCACGCATACGGCTCCCACCTCGGATGAATGACGTTGAAGCGTTGATAGGGATACGGGTGCAGAGTCCGCGGTGGGGGCAGGTAACGGAGGCAGACGCGAGCGAACCGCTTCCAGTCTAGTTTCCGTTGGTCGCCGCGCTGCCGCAGCACGCAACGCCACAGACGGCTGAGCCGCGCGCGAAACAGCGTGAGACTGTCCAGGTTCCCAGGTACGGCGTGGTAGTTGTAGTAGCCAGTGACGACTTGTTGCAGCCATTTGCCGACCGAGGGAATCGGCTCGTGCCGTCGTTGACGGAGCTGTTGCTTGATCTGCTTCAGCTTCGCCGCCATCCGTTTGCGAGTCGTCTTCCGCCAAAGGGCAAAATAGCCCTTCCTGTGCTTGCCGCAGGAGTGCGTAAAACCCAGGAAGTTGAACGTCTCTGGCTTCCCTTCCCCACGCCGTTTCCGATCTTGCTCGGCCCATCGACCGAACTCGATCAGGCGCGTCTTGTCCGTGTTCAGTTCCAGTCCGAATTTTGCCAGGCGCTCCTGAAGTTCCTTCTGGAATCGCTCGGCATCTTCTCGGTACCGAAAGCCCACGACTGTGTCGTCGGCATAGCGCACGACCACTACTGCACCGCGTGCCATTTTCCGTCGCCAAGCGTGGACCCACAGGTCGTATACGTAATGAAGATAGATGTTCGCAATCAGGGGCGAGACTACCGCCCCTTGTGGCGTCCCCATCTTCGTTTCCGACCACTGACCGTTCTCCGACACTCCTGCCTTGAGCCATTTCTGGATCAGCCGCAGGATGCGTCGATCGGCCACCCGATGCTGGACGAACTTCATAACCCACTCGTGGTCCACGTTGTCGAAGAAACCACGAATGTCTGCATCCAGGATCCACTTCACCGGCATCCGCTCGATGGACACAGTCAGCGCGTCCAGCGCTGCATGTGGTCCACGCCCGGGCCGAAACCCGTACGAGAATCCCAAAAACTCCTCCTCGAAGATCTGTTCGAGAAGAATCACTACTGCCTGTTGGACGATCTTGTCTTCCAGAGCAGCGATGCCCAGCGGACGTTGCCGTCCGTCGGCTTTTGGAATGTAAACTCGTCGCGAGGGCTGGGCTCGGTACGTTCCTCGATGGATGCGGCTCTGGAGTCCAGTGAGCCGGTTCTCCAGATCTTGCTCATACTCTTGCCATGTCACTCCATCCACTCCCGGTGCTGCCTGCCGCTTCAAGGCGTAAAAGCAGTCCCGAAGGAATGAAGTTGTGACGTGGTGAAGCAGAGCATTGAAGCGGATTTTCTTGTTCCGTTTCGCCGCTTCCCGTACTCTCCACAGTCCCTGGGACATGCTGGACCCGCTCTGTGTCGGGGACATGTTGGACGATGAAGAGTTCTCCTTGGCCCTTGGCCTTCCCTCCCCCGCCTCCGCCGTCGCTTGCAACTCGACTTTGTTCGGTTGGTTCATCAGTACTATGCCAAGGTCCGACTCCTCCGCAACGTTCGTGCTCGGCGTGCGGCACTTGGCCTTCCCGAGCCGTCCTGACCCTTTATGAGGATCAGGCATTGTGGAGGTCTCCCGGTTCTCGTGCATGTAGTTTCTCAGCGTGCCTGGGGTCTACGACTACGCGGGGTCGCGACAGAGACTCGCGACAGCGCCTCTGCCGGTGTTGCCTTCCCCGTGTGTGCACAGGGTCGGCACCCCGAAGTTCCAATTTTCGAAGCTCAATACCCGGCCCGCTGATGCCTCTGTTTACGCTTCGACGGTTGCTTCACAGCAACCGCCGCAAAACTCGAGGTCAGGATGGTTCGCTACTCCTTTCCTGTAGGACTCTTTCATTCCCTACTACATGCCGGTTTGATCCCGGCGCACGCACAC
>DATJYK010000124.1:0-1029 GCA_035578005.1 Terriglobia bacterium | reverse complement strand
CTAGTGGCTCTGCACAGTGATTTTGACAGGTTGGGTCCGGCGGTCAGATTAGCTCCGGCAGGAGTTTCGGATCAATGAGGAGCTCGATGCTGCGAGGCGTCCTTGGCTGCCGTCTGATGAGGCCGGCGCGTTCCAGCGTCAGCACCATCTGGTGAATCGAAGGCGGGCTGACGCGGAAATATTCCTGCATGTCGGTTTCGGCCGGGGGTCTGCGATGCAGCCGGGTATAGAGGTGGATAAAAGCCAGATACTGCCCTTGCGTGGGCGTGAAGGGTTTTGTCGAAGGACTCACGCCGGCCATCCGATTCAGTTGTTCGTGCGTGCCTCGAACGAGGAGGCACGCCATGAATGTACGCTATCGGGTCGAACTCAGCCAAATGGAGCGCACCGAATTGAGGGCGCTGCTCAGCGGCGGCAAGCATGCGTCCCGCAAGCTCAAGCGAGCGCAGATTTTGCTGGCCGCCGATGCCGGGACCAGCGACGAGGAGATCGCAAGGAGCGTCGGCGTGAGCGGCTCGACCGTGTACCGGACCAAGCGACGCTTCGTGGAAGGCAATCTGGAGCGGGCGCTGAGCGAAGAGCCGCGTCCCGGGGCGGAACGCAAACTCACGGGCAAGGAAGAAGCCTTGCTGGTGGCGACGGCCTGCGCCAGTCCGCCAAAGGGCCGCGCCCGCTGGACGCTCAAGCTGCTGGCGGGTGCGATGGTCAAGCTCACCGAACACAAGAGCCTGTCGCACGAGACGGTCCGGCGCCGCTTGGCCGAGAATGACCTCAAACCCTGGCGCCAAGACATGTGGTGCATTCCACAGGTCGATGGCGAATACGTGGCCCGCATGGAGGATGTGCTTGATCTCTATGCCGAGGCGCCCGATCCCAAACGGCCGGTCGTGTGCTTCGACGAAAGTCCGGTGCAACTCATCGGTGAGGTCCGTCAGCCAATTCCGGCCAGGCCGGGTCGGCTCCAACGTTACGACTATGAATATCGTCGCAATGGCACGGTCAATCTCTTCGTTCTCCTCGACGTGCATC
>DATJYK010000123.1:0-1849 GCA_035578005.1 Terriglobia bacterium | reverse complement strand
AAACCATAGACTGGGGCCAGGCGGGAGCGTCACTCGAAAATGGCCGAGAAACGGGCCTCTCACCAACCGAAATCGCGAAAGGTTTTTGGCCACCCGTCCAAACGGGCCCGACCTGAGCTTCGCGCTGGTTTGTATGCTCGGGTTTCTACCCAGAATCAGCAGACCATTCCGCTGCAGACGCGGGCGATGCGGGAATACGCTGGCCGGCGGGGTTGGACGATCGTGCTACAGGTGAAGGAAATCGGTTCGGGTGCTATCCGGCGGGAGAGACGGGAGACGTTGCTGGAGGCGGCGCGCCGCCGGGAGATCGACGTGGTGCTGGTCTGGCGGCTGGATCGCTGAGGAAGATCCGTAACCGATCTGCTGGCTACGCTCCAGGAACTGGAGCATCTGGGAGTTGGTTTCGTGTCGCTGACCGAAGCGCTAGACCTGACGACACCCGCCGGTCGAGCGATGGCGGGACTGCTGGCGGTTTTTGCGGAGTTCGAGCGCGAGATTCTCCAGGAACGGGTACGGGCTGGCTTGGCGCAGGCCCGCCGGAACGGCCAACGCCTGGGCCGGCCGTTAACGGCAGCACTCCACGCCGATCAGGTCCGGAAGCTCTACCGCGCGGGCACGAGCAAATCGGAAATCGCTCGCCGCCTGAAGATCGGGCGCACTTCCGTCCGCCGCCTGCTGGCAGTAAACAGGAGATGAAATGGCAACCAAGAGAATCTGGCTTCCGCCGGACATCTATCAACTTAAGGTGACCCTTCGCGGTACGAGTCCAGCGATCTGGCGCCGACTGCTGGTGCCCGCTGGGCTGACGTTGGAGGTGTTGCACGACGCATTGCAACTGGCGATGGGGTGGGACGACTCCCACCTGCACGAGTTCCGTATCGGCGCAAAGCGTTTCGGGAAACCCGATCCCGACGTGGGGTTGGACCCAGTCGGCAACGAACGCACCGTGCACCTTTTCAGCGCTCTTGGCAAGGTCGGCGCGAAGGCTGTGTACACCTACGATTTTGGCGATAGTTGGGAGCACGCAATCATCGTCGAGAAAGTCCTGCCGCCAGAGCGGGGCGTTGCCTATCCGGTCTGTGTGGGCGGCAAACTTCACTGCCCGCCCGAAGACTGTGGAGGCATCCCAGGCTACTACAATCTCCTGGAGGCTATCCGCGATCCCGGCCATCCTGAACATGAGGACCTGCTGGATTGGGTGGGTGGCGAATTCGACTCCGAGGCATTCTCACTGGATGAGGTCAACCGCCGACTCACTCCGATCCAGCGCTGGTGGGCAAAAACCTGAAGTAGGGAGCCTCGCCATCTGGAGATTGGGCTAGTTACACACCCCCACCGAAGGCTCACGATTTGGTCGAGGGTTGATATCTCGAACCGACCGCACATGAAGCTGATCGTAGGAACCTCAGCAGCTCATCGTCAGGCTGGAAGCGACTGATTTGACCTTGCGCGGGTGCAAGTTTTCCGGCTCTATAGCAGAATCTGTGGGTAAGCCTCCGCCTGGGGCGATGAACCAAAGGAAACGGGCGGCGGCGAAAAGAAGCACAGGGCGGGCGCCGCAAAAAGCGCGGCGGAGAAAAGACTGGTCTCCCTCGCTGGGTTAATCTCTGATTGGCGAAGCAGAGAAACCCTCGACGGGGAGACCAGCCATTCAGCTTAAGGTTAAGACGATTCTGAACCGCATTCAACGGTATTCAGGCTTCGTGTACCTATAAGCAGACGATCGCTCGGTGGCTTTGGCCTGACGTCATTCGAAACCAAGATGCGTCTGTCGCTAAAGCCAAGCAGGCTATTTCCCACTACAAAAAGGCGGTTGGCGAACCCACGGGCTTGGCCGAGCTGATGGTCT
>DATJYK010000122.1:0-26637 GCA_035578005.1 Terriglobia bacterium | reverse complement strand
CTACAAGCTAGACTAGGAAATCAAGGACTTTTTCGAGTGCGAAAATAGGATGACATTGCCGACAGCCCGAGATAGGCTCAGAACCGTCCACCAAAGGGCACAAAGTCGATTCTGAACGAGGTACATTCCGAAACGGCTGTGGTGTCATTGGTGTCATTGGTGTCATTCGCTGACGCAGAGCGCCTGGCTCTGCGATTCACGTCCGGGTTAGAACCCAGGGCGCTGGTGTCCTTTGAACACTCCCAGCGCAGTCATTCCCGCGAAGGCGGGAATCCACTTTGCTTGACTCCATGTTTCCAACAACTTCGAAAATGGATTCCCGCCTCCGCGGGAATGACTGCGCTTCAAGTGAGGTTCAAGTATGAAATGACACCAGTGCCCACAATCCAGGGTCCGAACGTTTGCAGGTAGCAGATGAGGACCCGACCTCCTACCGTCCAACCTGGAGGCGCTCCAGCGCCGGTTCCAGTTCCTGCCGTTCCTTCCAAAAGTCAGCCCAAAGATCGCCGTGCTCTTTCAGGCGCTCGCTCATGGTCTTGATGGTGAATCGGTCTGGCCGTAACCCCATGTGCAATTCGTTCGGCGCGATCGGAGCCGAAACCGGCGCCCTCGGAAACGCACGCACTGCATAGGCCGCGGCCAGCGGCCGGCCGCTGGCGTTCTGATAGGCGTCAATCATCACCGTGCCGGGCGGCCGCTTGGAAACCGTTCGCTGCGCGGTTACGCGCTGAGGCTCGCCGGCAGCTACCAGGCGCCCGATGATGTCGGCAAACGTCCGGATCTGTTCGAACGTGTAAACCCGCTTGAGCGGGACGTACATGTGAAATCCCGTCGCTCCCGAAGTCTTCAGGTAGACCTTCAGCCCGCAAGCCACCAGCTTCTTCAGCACAATCTGTGCAATGAAAATTACCGTTTCGAAGTCGGTGCCGTCACTGGGGTCCAGATCAAAGAACACGTAATCCGGATGGTCGAGGTCGTCGCGCCGGCTGGACCACGGATTGTGATCGATGCAGCCCAGGTTCGTTAGAAAAAGCAGCGCAGCGCGGTCGTTCGCCAAGGCGTAATGGATCTCCTTCTTCTCATCCTCGGAGTAGACCACCACCGTCGGAAGCCAATCAGGCAGGTCGCGAGCGGCGTCCTTTTGAAAGAAAGCCTTAGCCTCGATACCGTTAGGGTAGCGGCGCAGCACCAGAGGACGGTCCTTAAGGAAAGGCAAAATATAGTCGGCCGTGCTGTAGTAATAGGCCAGAAGACTGCGCTTGGTGTAGCCACTCTCGGGAAAGTAGACCTTGTTCAGGTTGGTGAGGTGGAGCCGTTGACCGTCGATCTGGAGGTCCGCCATCTCGGCACGTCCGTGGAACAGCTCCTGCTCAATCTCAGCCGGCTTCGAAAGCACTTTACCGCCGGTCCTCGCGCCCTGTTTCACGGCGCCGCCTCCTCGCGGGCCGCGCGAGCGCTCGCCGCTCGGGTCCGCCGCCGGCACAGCCTCACGCGCTTCGGCGCGCACGTCCGCTGAGTCTGCCACGGCCGCTTGGGACTCAAAGGTGCACTCGGCCGCATTGCGGTCATCGCGAAGACTCAGGAAAACCGGGGCGCGCAGTTGGCGCTCACTGGTGATGCTGCCATACTTCACGCCGGCCACCAGCTCAGGTTTCACCCAATAAGCCTGCTCCCGCGTCTCTGGCATCGGCTCAAAGGGGCAGCGCTCGGTACGCAGCTTCTCCAGGCGCTCAAATACGGTTTTCTGCGATTTGTTGTCGAAGCCGGTTCCCACTCCTCCCATCGGACGCAGATGCCGGCCGTCATAGAGACCTACCAGCAGCGCGCCAAAGTGCTCGCGCGAGCCGCGCGGCTCGGTGTATCCACCCACCACCGCGTCCAGGGTGCGCGTGATCTTGAACTTCAGCCAGGAGTGGCTGCGGTCCTCCGTGTAAACGCTGCGAAGCCGCTTGCCGATGATCCCTTCCAGATCGTGATGCCCGGCCTGCTCCATCAGTTCCTTGCCCTTCTCAAGCTGGTGATCCGCGTACACCACCGGAGGCCGTGGGCGCAGCACGCGGCGCAGCAGTTCTTTTCGCCCGATCAGTGGCGCCTGCCTCAGGTCGTAGCCATCGCAGTAAAGGAGGTCAAACACGTAATAAATCACGGGCGCTTGCTTCACCAGCTCTGCCGAGGGCGAGCGCACGTTCATGCGCGACTGAAGGCGCTCAAAGTTGCTACGGCCGTCGTCATCCAACACCACAATTTCGCCATCCAGGATGGCGGTGTCCGCGTCGATGTGCTTGGCGACGTCGCGTAGGTCCGGATACTGGGCGCTGATGTCGCGTCCGGTTCGCGACTGCAACCGCACGCGACCGTCCTCCACGAATGCCAGCGCGCGAATGCCGTCCCATTTGATCTCGAAGAGCCAGTCCGGATCAGAAAAAGGCTTGTCCGACAGAGTGGCCAGCATGGGCCGCACATCCTTCGGCATCTTGCTTGTGCGGGCGCCTTCGAGATCGGCGGGGTTCGCCTGTGACGACGACATGGGGTGCGGCACCGCCGCCACCCCGGAGGCCGTGCCGGACGGCGGCAGGCCCTCCTCAATTTCCTTGAGGTTGCGCCCGCTCAGCGCGGAGCCATCGTGCTTCTCGACGTTCCACTCGGGATCGACGTAGGCGTCCCGATGCTTGATCAGGAGCCAGGGCTTGCCCTTCTGCTTGTCGCCGCGCAACTCCACCAGTACGAAACTGCCGCGCAGCTTCTGGCCGTACAGGGTGAACTTGAGGTCGCCCTTTTGAAGCTGCTCGGCCATCGACAGCTTCCCTTCCACCTCGAAGGTGCCGTTGTCCCACACCATCACGGGACCGGCCCCGTAGTGGCCTTTGGGGATGACACCCTCAAAGCCCGCATAATCGAGGGGGTGATCTTCCACCATCATGGCGAGGCGTTTGTCCGCAGGATTCAAGGACGGCCCTTTCGGCACCGCCCAGGACTTCAGCACGCCGTCAAACTCCAGCCGAAAGTCGTAGTGCAAACGGGTGGCGTCATGCTTCTGCACCACGAAGATGGGGGCATGGCGGCGCTCGCGCCCGGCCTCGCTGCCGGCCGGCTCGGGCGTTTCTTCGAATTTCCGTTTGCGGCGATATTCAGTGAGAGCCATTTCCGACTTCAGATCGATGACTGATTCGCGGTGCAGACATAGGGGCGGCCACAAGGGCCGCCCCTACGCCAGATTGCTCGGCTGCGTGATATAGTGCCGAGTTCCAGTTTCGTCGCCGCGCGCTCCAAGAGCGCTCGTCGGAGGCTTTCGTGCCTGAGTTCAAGCCCTATGTGCCCGCCGACTCCCAGAATCCGGAGTTCACCTTAAAGGCCGCCATCACCGGGATCATCCTGGCAGCGGTGTTCGGTGCGGCCAATGCGTATCTCGGCATGAAGGCAGGTCAGACGGTGGCGGCAACTATTCCAGCCGCGGTTATCGCCATCGCCCTCTTTCGGCTGCCCTTTTTTCGCGGCGGCGTCCTGGAACAGAATATCACCCGCACCGCAGCCTCGGTGGGCGAGGCGCTGGTGGCCGGCGCCATCTTCACCATTCCCGCATTCATGATGGTGAACGTTGGCGGTCAGCGCCTTTGGACGGACTTGCGCAGCCACTACTGGGTGGGAACGCTGATTCTGGTGGCTGGCGGTTTGCTGGGCGTTTTCTTCATCATTATTCTGCGCCGGCCGCTTTGCGTGGAATCTACTGATCTGCCGTTTCCGGAAAGCACGGCCGCTGCGGAGATCGTGAAAGCAGGCCAGCAGGGTGCGGCCGACGCACCCAAATACATCTTCGGCGCACTTGGGCTCGGAGCCTTCCTGCAGATCCTCAAAGACGAAAAGGGCTTTCAGCTCTTCAAGGATTCCGTCTCGTTCTTCGTACGCTTCCCGAAATCGGTGATCAGCTATTTCGGCTACCAGAAGGAACTACTCGGCCAGGTCATGTACACCGGCGGCTTCGCTTACACCACGCCCTCAGCCTCGCCGGCGCTGATCGGGATCGGTTACATTATCGGACCGCGTCTGGCGGCCATTAATTTCTCAGGCGGAGTTTTCGCCTGGCTGTTGCTGATTCCCCTGGTGATCTTCATTGATCCTGACCTGCCCGCCCGCCTCAGCGGCGGCGCGGTGAATGGCGCTCAGGCGCCGTGGGATCTCGTCTCTTACACGGTGTGGTACAACGTGGTGCGACCCATCGCGGTGGGCGCGATGCTGGTGGGCACGGTTTATACGCTTTGGAGCATGCGCGACTCCATCATGCGCTCAGTCCGCGGTGCGTTTGAAACCGCCGAGCATCATGGCACACAGATCATCAAGAAAACGCGGCTGGATATCGACATCCCGATCAAATGGATCATCATCGCCATCGCCGGACTCGTTATCCCCATCACGATCATCTACGACCACTTTGCTCAAAGCTGGAGCGCTGCCATCGTAGCCGCCGTCGTGATGACCATCGCAGGTTTCTTTCTGAGCGCGGTGGGCGGCTATCTGGTGGGACTCGTCGGTTCGTCGAATCAACCGGTGTCGGGTCTCACGCTGTGCGCGCTGGTGATCGCTGCGCTGGTGATGATCGGCATCGGCGCCAAGGGACTCGGCGGCGTGGCGGCCGTGCTGGGTGTGGCGTCGGTGATTTGCTGTGCCTGCTGCGTGTCAGGAAGCCTCATTCAGGATCTTAAGGCGGGCTATCTGCTTGGAGGCACGCCTTGGAAGATGGAGCTGGTGGAGGTGTTCAGCGTCACCGCAGTGTCCTTCTTCCTTCTGCTCCCCATCATCGCGCTGCACGAAGCTAACTTGGCCACCGGCGGAATCGGCGGGCGCGAACTTCCGGCGCCGCAGGCTGGCCTGATGGCCGAGTTGGCCCAGGGTATTGTGGGCGGCCAGATGCCTTGGGGATTGCTGCTGATGGGGTGCCTGTTTGGCGTGGCGCTGATCATGATCGAGGCGCCCTCGCCCATGCTCGTGGCCGTGGGGATGTACCTCCCGCTTGAAACCACCTCCGCCATTTTTGTGGGCGGCGCCATCAAATGGCTGGCAGACGTTGCGGCCCGGCGCCGCAATCTCAATGCGGAGCAGAAGGCCCAGTTCGAAGAACGAGGCACCTTGCTGGCCTCCGGATTTATTGCAGGAGAAGCGATCACCGGCATTCTGCTCGCGGTGCTCTTCATCGAAGGCATCCCGTCGCTCACTCACGTCTTTACCGGCAAAGACGTATTCGGATTCGTGGCTAATTGGGGCGGATGGATTTCGCTCGCGGCCTTTGGAATTGTGGCCTATTGTCTGATTCGTTTGCCGTTGCGCAAGTTGAGGACGTAATATGCGGAGTTCTGAAGCGCTCGTGTTGGCGGTGGTCGCGGCGATCCTGGTGGTTGCAGCGGTGGTGCTGTACAGCCTGGTCGCTCAGAAGATGTATGCTAAGGACAAAGAAGTGGCCAAGCACCATCGAGAGCCCGCAGCACATGAAGACACACCGGACAACCCAAAATGAGTTGACTCGCGTGCGCGCTCCATTGGAAAAAAGCTAACCTGCATCTCTCACAGGGATTCGAAAAGGGCGGGGCTTCAGCCCGCCGTTACAACGTCAGTTTGATATTTGACGTGTTCCGCTCTCGGCGCAGCTTGCTGACAGCAAGCTGCGCCGAGAGCGGAACACAAAGGCCACGATTTCGCAGGATTCGGCGGGGCTGAAAGCCCCGCCCTTTTCGAATCGTGTGAGAAATGCAGGCTAAGCCGAGCTCGCCGCGCCTTGTCGCGTGGAGTGGGCCGGACATCGCGATCGGGGACTCGCGGTGGCATGACAAAATTACTTAAGAGTTAATAGACTCCATATCCAAAATTACGAGACGAAACCGTCAGGTGTATGAAAACAAAGGACCGGCCTTCGCGAAGCCGTCAGGTCATTGAAAATAAATAGGTTATTTTGATAAGCCGTCATCTCATTGATAGATAAACATGTTAGCGTCGACGGTGAGTTGAGATTTCTCTAGCTGAGTACGACGCGGTTACTTTAAGCTCCTGGAGAGGTCCCGTGTCAATGGGTCGCTGCCCGACCCAGGGCAGAATCAGTCGGCGGTTTGTATAATGAGTCTTACAGGTAGAAGCCGGTATCGGCTCTGGTCCAAGAAGAAACCATGAACAAAATCAGCGTGCCCTCTGCGGAAAGCTCTTCGTTCCTCTTGCGGGCAGAACATCTCACGAAAAGGTTTCATTCTGCCGATGAAACCGTCGTAGTGTTTGAGGACCTCAACCTCGAAGTGAAACGGGGGGAGTTCGTCGCGTTAGTCGGTGAATCGGGCGCCGGCAAGACGACTCTGCTTTACATGCTCGCTGCACTGGACAGCCCAACGAGCGGCGATGTATACTTTGGTGTGAAGCGTCTCAGTAGTTTCAATGCCGACGAAAGCGCTGTTTACCGCAATTCAAAGCTGGGATTTGTCTGGCAGATGCATTATTTGCTGCCGGAGTTCACGGCGTTGGAGAATATCATTCTGCCGCAGCTCATCGCGGGACGTGATTTCGCGGTGGCGCGGAAGCGAGCGCAGGAGCTGCTGGAAGAAGTTGGCTTGGGTCAAGCCAGTGGCAGGCGAGCCGGTGAGCTTTCCGGCGGCGAGCAACAGCGAGTTGCCCTGGGGCGGGCATTGGCGAATGAACCTGAGATCCTGTTGGCCGATGAGCCGACGGGTAACTTGGATCACCAGACGGCGGGCCGCGTGATTGAAGTGATCGAGAGACTGCATCGGGACCACGGCTTGACCTCGGTGCTGGCAACGCATAATCTTGAGTTGGCCGGGCGCACAGACCGCACCTTGCGGCTTGCGGACGGCAAGTTGACGGAGACGGTTTCGAAGACGGATTCGGAACCTTGGGTTCAGTAGGGCTGCCGAGTAGAGGAAAACTAATGCGTCGGTTGCAGGGGCGGATTCGGGGCTGAAGGTATGTTTGAGAGATATACCGAAAAGGCGCGTCGAGTCATATTTTTTGCCCGTTACGAAGCCAGTCAGTTTGGAAGTCCCCACATTGAAACCGAGCACCTCCTGCTCGGCTTGCTCAGAGAAGACAAGGCTCTGGCCAATCGCTTCCTGCGTTCGCACTCCTCCATCGAATCGGTTCGCAGACAGATCGAAGGCCGCACCACCCTCCGGGAGAAGGTTTCAACCTCGGTTGATTTGCCATTAAGTCAGGAGTGCAAGCGCGTTCTGACGTACGCGGCCGAAGAGGCAGAGCGTCTTTCCCACAAGCACATCGGCACGGAACACTTGTTGCTCGGCTTGCTGCGCGAGGAGAAATCCTTCGCGGCGGAGATTCTTCACGAGCGGGGCTTGCGTCTTTCGACGCTTCGCGAGGAGCTGGGCCGATCGCCGGAAAAGCCCTCCAGCCGCTCCAAAGAAACGTCGCTACTGGCCGAGTTCAGCCGCGACTTGACGCAGTCGGCCGTGGAAGGGCAACTCGACCCGCTGATTGGCCGCGAGAACGAAGTGGAACGCGTGGTACAGATCCTGTGCCGGCGTACTAAGAATAACCCGGTGCTGATCGGTGAACCTGGCGTAGGCAAGACCGCGATCGTGGAGGGTTTGGCGCAGCGCATCGCAGACGGCAACGTGCCGTCGTTTCTGTCAGACAAGCGCGTGCTGGCGCTCGACCTCTCTTTGATTGTGGCCGGCACCAAATACCGTGGCCAGTTTGAGGAACGGCTCAAGACGATCATGAAGGAGTTGATGGACTCGCAGAATGCCATCATCTTCATCGATGAACTGCACACGCTGGTGGGGGCAGGTTCGGCGGAAGGCTCTCTTGATGCCGCGAACATTTTGAAGCCGGCGCTCTCACGGGGCGAAATCCAGTGTATCGGCGCCACCACGCCGGCCGAATACCGCAAATCCATCGAGAAAGACCGGTCGCTGGAACGCCGCTTCCAGGCCGTCAAGGTTCCTCCTCCGAGCGAAGATGACGCCATCAAGATCCTTCTCGGCATCAAGGAGCGCTACGAAAAGTTTCACGCCGTAAGCTATACAGACGATGCCTTGAACACCGCGGTGACGCACTCCAGTCGCTACATTCCCGATCGCTTCCTTCCCGACAAAGCAGTGGATCTGATCGACGAGGCCGGCGCGCGTGTGAAGTTGCGTCAGAGTTCGCTGCCCGAGGAAATGATCGACGTGCAGAAGCGTATCAAATTCGTGCTGCATCGCATGGAAAACGCGATTGCCAGCCACGAGTTTGAAAAGGCGCGCTTCTATTCGGAAGAGGAGCGCAAGGAGCGTGAGCATCTGCGCGGGTTGCGTGAGAAATACCACATCGATGAAACAGCCATGGGCGCCGTGACCCGCGATGACATTGAGGAAGTGGTGGCGCGCTGGACGGGCGTGCCCGTCACGTCGATCAAAGAAGAAGAGATGTCGAAGCTCCTCCGCATCGAAGAGGAGCTACACAGGCGGGTGGTGAGTCAGGAGCGGGCTATTTCGGCGCTGGCGCGCGCCATCCGCCGTTCGCGCGCGGGACTCAAGCCGCCGGGGCGGCCGGTTGGCTCGTTTCTGTTCCTCGGGCCCACGGGTGTCGGCAAGACGGAAGTGGCCCGCACCCTGGCGGCGTTTCTGTTTGGAAGCGAGCGGGCGCTGATCCGCTTTGACATGTCAGAGTTCATGGAGAAGCACGCCGTTTCCAAGCTGATCGGTTCGCCGCCAGGCTACGTGGGCTACGAAGAGGGCGGGCAACTGACGGAGCGCGTGCGGCGTTCACCCTACTCGGTGATCCTGCTCGATGAGATCGAGAAGGCCCATCCCGACCTGTTCAATATCCTGCTGCAGGTCTTTGAAGATGGTCAACTTACCGACGGCCTGGGCAACACCGTCGACTTCAAGAACACGATCGTCATCATGACGTCGAATATCGGCGCCCGCCACCTGGAGCGCCGCGCCAATTTGGGCTTCAACTCAGCCAATGACGCTGCTAACGACAAGAAAATCGAAGACTTGGTGATGAGTGAGGTAAGGCACCTCTTCAATCCCGAATTCCTGAACCGCCTCGACGAAATCATCGTGTTCAACGCCCTTACGGACGCCGACCTGCTGCAGATCGTGGATCTGCTGGTGAACTTGATGAACGATCACTTGGCGAATAAGAGTATTTCTATTTCCCTGTCGCCGGAGGCGGCGCGTTGGATTGTGGAGAAGACCTGCACCGACCGCTCCTACGGCGCCCGTCCTCTTCGCCGGGCGCTTCAAAAACACGTCGAAGATCCGCTCTCCGAGGCGCTTATCCAAGGCGAAATCCAGCCTCCCACGGTCCTTGAAGTCGTTGTGGAGAATGACTCGCTGATCCACCGGTCGGTTAGCGACAAGCTCCTGGCTTCTGCCCCTCTCTCGACCGCTTAACTACCCGGCAGACAGACCATCTGACTCTAATCAATGAAGGAAAGCCTACGGGCTGTCTG
Organism: Terriglobia bacterium; assembly: GCA_035578005.1. Classification (GTDB taxonomy): domain Bacteria; phylum Acidobacteriota; class Terriglobia; order UBA7540; family UBA7540; genus Gp13-AA77. The sequence continues at coordinate 17,189 of DATJYK010000122.1, read as the reverse complement.
CCGTCCGGCCAGTACTCCGCACCAAGCGGCATCCACCACGGCCAGGCATGGCCCAGCCTCGCCAGCCAAGGAGGCAGCGAGGCGACGCTCGTAAATTGATACTCGGAAAAGGTTTAGCCGGCGGATTGGCTGCTCTTGCCGCCCTTCAGTTCGGCGTTCTGCCGCTGAAGATCGGACGCCAAATCCTCCAGGATTCGGAGTTGCTCGGTCTTCTTCTGCAGCGCGGTTTCGAGCCGGGTAATCTGGGTGCGCAGCCGGCCGTTCTCCTTCTGCAGCAGTGAAGAGCCTCCGCCGCCAGGGTACATGTCGCCCGGCGGCATAGCGATCCGCCCCTGTGTTTCCTTGATCAGCGCATCAAGCTGCCGGCGCTCCGCGCCCGGCGGACAGATCTGGCGCAGCGCCATGAGCCGCGCGAGGTCAGGGTGATTGCGGCCTCGCTCCCAGTGCTGCACCGCCCCTTTCGTCGCGTTCAGGCGGCGCGAAAGGCCTTCCTGGCTGACTCCCAGGCGAATTCTTACCTTGCGAATGATTTTCGCTGCGTCCAGCTTAGCCATACTGAGCTCCTCTCAAAAAAAGACTTGACTTTTGCTAGCCTCTTAGGCTATCGTAATCGCTCCTGTCAGGAAGGGACGTAGGTACCGAGCCTCGACTGCAGGAATTGTAGCTCACAACCGCCCCGCCTTCCAGTGGCAATGCTGGCGCCGCGAAGGGCGGGGTAGGCTGAAGGTGAAACCAGAGTACACAGGTCCTTAAGGTTTCGAGGACCATTTTTTTGGGTCATGTGTATTACTACTGGGTTAACGACTTCTAAAGAATACACAGCTAGCATCTTACTGCCTGCCCGCATTCCAGGTTCTCGGTATGGAGGCAGGCACCCTACCGCCATTCGCGCGGTTGACTTTGAACCAAGTCCTTTTATATCTGTCAATAACATGTCACCTTTTGACTCCAGGAAGGCTCTGTTTCGAGCTCGGAACAGGGGTCAAACGGCGCCGCTCCGGCCAGGGTTCGCCCTTGCAGCAGCCTCCGGGCCGGGAGCCCGGCAAACGCCGCAAGTTCATCCGATTCCAGACGTCTGTTGTCAATCTGACGGCCCAGCCCGTACAACTCACTTCCATAACCCTCTGATTCTCCTGGACGGCAAGTTATCATGCCGTAGGCTAGAATGCAAGCAAAATTTTCGACGAAAGTGTCCGCAAAATAGGCTACGTACTTTCAAGCTGGCTTCCGGGGTCGAACCCAAGCCGAGCCCATCTCCTAACTTGATGTCGCGCCGTAACTTGAATCCACTGCCGATAGGAGTTCTTTACCATGGCCAATGAACGCCACTCCTTCGCGGATCGTGCCTTGGCGCCCGTTCCGCTCGATCTGCCGACGGCCCCTCTGCCCACGCAGATCCTGTTGCCTTTGGGAGAGCTACACGCCCTCCGGCAGCCCTCCAACCCCGCGTCTCCCAAGATGAAGCCCAAACCGGTGTCGCTTAACCTCCGCGGCCGCTGCGTGGAAAAAGGGTGCGTCTTTCCGGCCGCACCGGGTCTGGAGGGCAGGTGTCTTCATCACGGGCGCCAGCAGCAGGAACCGGGATTATACAGCTCGCACCAGCCGTCGTCAGCTCTGGTGGGGCGAGGGAAATTCGGTCCTCCGAGAGCTGAAGAGTTCGAGCCCGGAGCTGGCAAGCGCGGGCTCGATCGCCGGCGTCTGATGGCCGAACGAGAGCGGTTCCTAAACGAGCAGCCGTAGGATGGCCGCTGGCGACTGTCATTCGTGACTTGGGGCACGGCGCAAGAATTCCCCACTGCAGGGCGCAGCAAGAGCTCTGCGCGGTCCGGCGAGCCAGACTTCACGGGCTGGAGTTGGCGCGCGGTTTGGCCGCGCTCGGTTCAGTATTGAGCCGCCGGGCCGGTCACCGAGGTGAACATGAGCAACTTCCTTGACTCCTGGAACACCAATGGCCCCCTGGAGCCTCCTTTGGGCCTGACCGCGGTTCCAGGGCGAATGCCACTACTTTCTCCTTACAACGCATGGCGCATTCTGCAGAACCGGACAGGAATTAACGTCGGCCGTTCAACATTTTACCGTTGGGTCCAGGGCGGCAAGGTCTTCTCGATGAAGATCGGCGGGAAGATCTACATCCCTTGGCCGGAGATCGAGAACGTGATCCGGCAATTCCGTAGCGGTATCAGAATCTAACACTGCCGAGTTCGCCCTTGAACACAGCCTACCCAAGGGCGCCGGTGACATCAAGGTGAACAGATAGCTTGCCGCTTGCCGCACAACTACCATGCTTCGTTGCCCCTTCGATCCTCACAACGGCTCACAGAACTCCGTGCATAAGAATGATGCGAGAATCAACCTTGTAATGTTACTCTCGAACTTTGACTCGACTCATCCCGCAGCGGTGTGGCTGCGCCACGAATCGGCTAAGGGGATAAAGGAACGCCGGTCCTTGCCCGCGCGGGCGAGGGCGGGGCCGAAGGTCGAGTCCGGGCCCTACACCACGCATGCTGACGCGAGCGATGACGGTCTTTTATATCATTCTTTGCTTCGCGATGGGCTTGGTGCTTCTCTTGGCTCCGTGGTTTTCGAGCTGGACCAACAATTTCTTCACTCACCACTACTTGTGGGTCGACGCCTTGGCGCGCAATGACTATCTTCGCGGCAGCATCTCCGGACTCGGTTTGGCCGATGTCGGCCTCGGCTTCTACGAGACTAGTCGTTTCTTCCGGCAGCCGCGCGCCCCGGACAGCGCGCGCAGCATTCCCAGCGAGCCGCCGCTTTCCGCCCCGCGATGAAGCCCGCACAACCGTTGCTCTACTACATCACGGACCGCCGCGCCCTTGCCTCCGCGGACGTAATTCGCACGATTCTGGCCGCGGTCGAAGCCGGCGTGGATCTCATCCAGATCCGGGAGAAGGATCTCGGCACCCGCGATCTGCTGCGGCTGGTCGAGGCGGCGGTGCAGGGCGTTCGCGAGCAGGCAGCGCGCACGACGGCGTCAACCCAGGGGCTCACGCGCGTGGTGGTCAATGACAGGCTCGACGTGGCGTTGGCGGGGGAAGCGAGGGGCGTCCACCTTGGAGGTCGATCCATGCAGGCGGACGCAGTACGGGCTGCGGTCCCCACACAAAAGGGTTTCTGGGTAGGAGTCTCCTGCCACTCTCCCGAAGACGTCGCTGCGGCTGAGACCGCAGGAGCCGACTACGCCCTGCTGGGACCCATTTTCGAAACCGCGTCGAAGTTAGCTTATGGTCCGCCGCTCGGTGCCGCTGTTGTAGAACGGGCTACACGCCACGCTCGCATTCCCGTGCTGGCACTTGGCGGAATCACGCTGGAGCGCGTTCGCACTTGCATTGAGGCGGGAGCCGCAGGCATCGCCGGCATTTCAATCTTTCAGCAGTGCGCCTCGCTTCCCGGGCGCGTGCTGGAATTACGACGGCTGCTCGGCCAAGCCGCCTCGCCCGCAGCGGATCTTGGGAACGCCTGAAGGCCGGTGGCGACTAGCCTATGCCCATAGGACATGACCCTGGCTCGTAGGGCCGTCAAGGTGTCCAACGAGGCGATGTTCCAGGCCTTCGCGCGAAGCTCCCACATCGCGCCGAAGGTTGGCCAGCTCAGGGGGCGTCAGGGGAACGAAGTTGCGCGCGATTTCGGCGTTATGCGAAACGAAGTCAAGCTGCGGCATGCCGATGACAGCGGCGGAGACCGGCAAGCTGAGCGAGTAGCGAAGCAGATTGTCGATGCCCGTTTTGCCCGCGGCGCTGCCCAGCAGGAACTCCTGGCCGGTCACCTTCATGGCGATCACACCCAGCTTCTTCCGAACAGCAACCGGTAAGGCCACTTCCTCAAAATGGCCGTTGCCGGAAGCGTTGAGCGCCATCTGCACGCAGTTCAGCGGATGATGCTCGATGGCCTGCGCCATCACCGTGCCGTCGGTATGGCTGGTCATGCCGATGAAGCGCGCCATCTTCTGCTCGCGCGCTTCCAGCAGGCCGTGAATGGCCCCGTCCGGCGCCTCGATCTTCGTCAGATCGTCGGGCTTGCCCAAGCTGTGGATGTGCACCAGGTCCACGTGGTCAGTCTGCAGCCGCTTCAGGCTGGCTTCGAGCCGGCTCATGAAGGCGTCCCGCGTGCGGTCGGGAATCTTGGTGGCCAAAAATACTTCGTTGCGCCGCGTCGCCATCACCTTACCCACGCGCGTCTCGCTCTTGCCGTCGCCGTACGCGTAAGCGGTGTCCAGGTAGGTGATTCCAAGGTCGATGGCGTGGTTGAGGGCCTCCAGAGCCTTGTCCTCGTCTTCGTACATCAGGAACCGGCTGCCGCAACCGAAGGCCAGGATGGGAACTTTCACGCCATTGCCGCCGAGATTCCGATGCGGAAGCGTCTGGCGTTGGGGCTCGCCGAGCGCATTCAGAAGAGGCAGACCCGCGGTTGCCGCCGCTCCTGCGCCGATCCGGTGGAAGAACTGCCGCCGCGAAAAATCGTTGCTCATCGCCACCTCCTTAACAGTCGAAAGTTCAAAGCTCAAAAGTCAAAAGCTCAAGAGCGGTCAGATTCAATGTGATCGACCTGAGCCTGCGGACACCTTGCCGGGCTTGCATCCGGCGTCATCGGATCGCAAATCGACGTCGTCAAAGTCGCCGGTTTCATCGAAGGAGCCGATGCCGACTTGGCCGCACTCAAACGTGCGATCCACTACGGTGAACAGCGGCTGACTCGAAACGTCGCTCCACACTTCGATGCGGCCGCTGGTCACGTTCCGCAACACGCGAATCTGGTGCCAAGACTGGTCCGGCAGAGCGGGCTGAGCGTCAAGCCCAGCGATGCGTACGCGCGGAGCGTTATTCACCAGGAAAATGCCATTGTGCACCGGCTGCTTGGTTCCGGAATCGACAGAGAGATGCGTGTAATAGAAGTGCAGGCTGTCAATGTAGTTGAAGACGACGATCATGGACCTGCCTGCGCGCCGCACCCGCGCGTGAAAGTCAAAGCTGCCCACATTGACACCCTTAATCAGCGCGAACTGCATGGGCCGGCGCGGAACCAGCGGTTCGCGGTTGCGCTTCATGTGCAGGTAGTGGTCGCCGTTCTCAGCCAGAATCTCCCAATCCTCTGGGTAAGGTAGTTGCCAGGCGTCGAGCTGGCCCTGTTCGAAGCCGTCAGTAAAATGGAGGGACCGAGCGGCGTCTTGGGATGCTACAAGGCTTGAGAAGGCGCTTAGTATCAGAGCCAGAGCTATCACGGCCACACCCCCGAACCAGATCAGATTCAAGGTGGCGGGCCTTACCCAACGGCAAATTCGGTTTTCACACATCTGCGTCCGCTCCCTAGTGCCCCCAAGTGTCGTGGGTGAGAGAGTACCACCTTCAGTTGGAGCCGACAAGTCCGGCATGCTTCCGCATGACACCAGCGTCGCATTGCGCGGTTCTTTATCTCGGAGTAATATTAGGCACTGCCGTTCCAGGCCCGGCAGCCACAGATTGACGTCGCAAATCAAAGCCCGCATCTCCGGGTTGCTTTGTCATTTGCCACGGCTGCAGTGGTTCATTGGGAGACGACCTGGCATGGGGCAGTTGAACGCACCTCGCAGTAATCGAGATTCACAAAGGCGGGCACTTGCGTTGGTAATCGCCGTCGCGGGACTTCTGGCTGGCATTTTGTCCGCCTGCCGACATAAGGAAGAGGCCGACAACACTTCCGGCGTTTCTTTCGAGAAGAAGCTTCAGGAGCGACTCATCCTGGCCACGCCGGGCACAGTGATTGACCTGCCCGAAGGCCACTTCCACATCAGCCGCGTGCTGTCGCTGACGGTTGACAATGTCACTTTGCGCGGCAAGGGGATGGATAAAACCGTGCTCTCCTTCAAAGGGCAGACGTCGGGATCAGCCGGATTGCTGGTCACCGCCAACGGCTTTACAGCCGAGGACCTCGCATTCGAGGATATGGCGGGCGACGGCGTGAAGATAAACGGTGGCATCAACGTTACCCTGCGCCGGGTGCGCGCTGAGTGGACGAAGGGACCTGACCGTGGCAATGGCAGTTACGGTCTTTACCCGGTGCAATGCAAGGATGTCTTGATCGAAGACTCGGTGGTGAAGGGCGCAGCCGATGCCGGAATCTACGTTGGCCAGTCCCGCCAGATCATCGTGCGCCGGAACCGCGTGGAGCAGAACGTAGCTGGCATCGAGATCGAAAACTCGCGATACGCCGACGTGGATGACAACACGGCCACCGGTAACACCGGGGGCATTCTGGTTTTCAACATCCCTGACCTGCCGGTGAAAGACGGCCAGTATGCGCGCGTGTTCAACAACCGCATTGAGGCCAACAACACGGCGAATTTCGGTTCCAGTGCCAGCATGGTGTCGAAGGTGCCGTCCGGCACCGGCCTGATGATCATGGCCACCAAGCACGTGGACGTATTCGGGAACACCATCAAAGACAATCACACTGGGAATGTGATGCTGGTGAGTTTTTACGCCACCGACGAACCCATCCATGACGCCGCTTACGACCCCTACGAATCTTCGATCTCTGTGCACAATAATCAAATGTCGGGCGGAGGCACTGACCCGGCTTCACTGAAGGTGAAGGTCCTGGCGCTCGCTATCGGGAAGCCCCTGCCCGACATTCTTTATGACGGTGTGGTGGACCCGAAGATGAAGGACAGCGCCGGACGCGTGGTGGGCGAGGATCGGATTTGCATTCAGAACAACGGCGCCGCCACCTTCGTTGACTTTGATGCTGCTGAAAATTATCGCCACCCGGACCGCAGCCTCACTGCGCACAACTGCTCCTTTGCCCCGCTCGACCCCGTGGACTTACCTGATGAGGATACAAGCGAGGCTGTGCCTTCGGGCGGAACCTCCACGAACGGAACCAACTGATGGAGATCGGGAAGGCACAGCACCACAGGGACGGCCGGAAACACGCGGCGCCGAACCCAACGGCTCCGCGACATAACCTGGCAGTGATGAGCTTCCTGTTTCTCGTCGCAGCAGGCGTTGTGGTGATGGTCTATCGGCGGTCGCATGCTGGCGTCCAGCCTCATCTGCAGGAGCCCTTTCCGGCCAAGCTCTCGGCCTGGCGGCTTTTTGTGGGAAGGGCGGCGGACCTTCATCCCAACAACGCTGTGGTGCCTTACGACATCAACACGCCGCTGTTTTCTGATTACGCGCTCAAGCACCGGTTTGTCTGGATGCCGCCGGGAACGTCCGTCAAGTACCGGCCGCACGACGTTTTTGACTTTCCGGTGGGCACGATTTTTTCGAAGACATTCGCCTTTCCCGTGGAGGGCCATCACGGAGAAAGGCTGATCGAGACGCGGTTGCTGGTTCGTACGGCGGCGCGCTGGGTAGGCCTTCCCTATGTTTGGAATCAGGCCCAGACCGAGGCTACATTGGATATTGACGCGGACCCGGTGCCGGTCGAGTTCATTGACGATGGTGGCCGGGTGCACCAAACGAACTACAACATTCCCAACGCCAACCAGTGTAAGGAGTGCCACGAGCTGAAGAAAACCATGGAGCCGCTCGGACCGAACGCGAGGAACCTGAATAAGACCTACTTTTACGCCAAGGGCCCGGCGAATCAACTCGAGCACTGGAAGGAAATCGGCTATCTGGCCGACGCCCCCACGTCGGCACAGGCGCCGCGCGCCGCAGTGTGGAATGACCCCTCAACGGGAGACCTCGACGCGCGCGCCCGGTCTTACCTGGATATCAACTGCGGCACTTGCCACCGTCCCGGCGCTGCCGCCGCCACCTCCGCCTTGTACTTGAACTTGGCCGAGAATGACGCCGAGCACCTGGGCGTCTGCAAGGCGCCGGTGTCTGCGGGACGGGGCTCAGGCAATCTGCTGTTTGACATTGTGCCTGGAGAGCCGCAAGAATCCATTATCGTGCATCGGATGGACTCGACCGAACCCAAAGTGATGATGCCGGAGATTGGCAGAACGCTGACGCACGCGGAGGGCGTGGACCTCATCCGGCAGTGGATCAGCACGTTGCCGGGAACGTGCGCGCCGGCGCTCCCGGCGGGTCATCGCGGGGCAAGCAGTTGATTGGTTCTGAAAATACCGGCAAGGGCTTCTGGGGCGGCACGGATGAGCGCTCAAAGCCGCCGGTCGCAGGGTTGCCGCTACGGCGGGAGACGGAAGTTCATGTTGAGACGCAAAAGAATCATCGCAGGCATTGATTTGGGCGGCACCAGCATGCAAGTGCTGATCGTCGATCAGCGAAACAATATCCTGGCTGAGGCCAAAGCTCCAACTCGCCGGGCCAAGAAGCCCCTGGGCGTCGTCGCTGACATCGCAAAGGCTGTGGAAGAGGCTATGACGAACGCGGGACTGAAACGCTCCGACCTCACGGCGGCCAGTATCGGCGCTCCGGGGCCCGTTGATCGTGATCGCGGCATCGTGCATGAGGCGCCAAACCTGGGATGGTTCGAATTTCCTCTCGGGCCCGCGCTTGCCAAACGTCTGCGGGTGCCCGTGGTGCTGGAGAATGACGTAAACGCGGGCACGTTGGGCGAGCATGTACTGGGCGCCGGTGTCGGAGCCTCCAACCTGATCGGCATCTTCGTCGGGACCGGCATCGGCGGCGGTCTTATCATCAACAGCAAGCTCTATGAGGGCAGTCATGGCGGGGCCGGGGAAATCGGCCACATGCTGATTGTGCTGGACGGGCCGCTTTGTGGTTGCGGGCATCGGGGTTGCGTTGAAGCCGTGGCCAGCCGCACGGCCATGGAACGGGACGTACGCGCCGCCATCAAGAGCGGGCGTAAGAGTTGCGTCCTCGAACTCATGAAGCGCAGAAACAAGACGCGCATGACCAGCAGCGTGATTAACGCCGCGCTCAAGCGCAAGGATCCCGTAATGCGCGAGGTGATGGAGCGTGCCCAGCGATACCTCGGAATTCTGGTCGCCAATGTCGTGAACCTGCTGGACCCAGAGTGCGTGGTGATCGGCGGCGGTCTTGCCGGACGACTGGGCGAACTGTACGTGGGACCGATTCGTGAATACGCGCACGAGCACTTCTTCCGTGAAAAGGACGTGAAGCGTGTTCGCATAGTTCCGGGCAAGCTGGCAGACAACGCTGGAGCATTCGGAGCGGTCGTAGTGGCCCGGCGCCGGCTGCGATAGGGACGTCGCGAGAACTGCCGGGAGGGTGCTGGCCGCGCACAAACACATACGATCGAAGCCTAAAGGCCCCTTTAGAATCAACACGAACAAAAACGAAGCCAAGAGGTTATTGATAACAAGCGACTTACGCATCGAGAGCCAATAGGTTATTGATTATAAATAACTTGTAAGAGTTACGTGGTGCGGGATAAGCTATCGCGTTTAGCGGCGCCAGGAGGGGAGAAAGTGATCAAGACTCTGATGAGGCGTGTTGCGGGGTGGGCTGTAGGGGTGGTCTTGTTGACGGCTGTCCCGCCTGTAGTCTGCGCCCAGGATCAGCCGGCACCGTCCGCCAAAACTGCAGTGAAGGCGGGTCACCTGCTCGACGTGAAGTCGGGCCGCTATCTTGAAAACCAGGTCATTCTCATCGAGGGGGACCGCATCCAGAAGGTAGGAGCGGCGGCTGAAGTTCAAATTCCCTCAGACGCCAAAGTTGTAGATCTTTCCAACCGGACCGTGCTTCCTGGCCTGATTGATTGCCACACTCATCTGACTATGTCGCCGTTTCTTGGCGCCTATCGCGCCTTGAGCGAGTCGGTGCCGCGCGCGGCACTGTTGGGCGCGCGCAACGCCCGTGTGACCCTCGAGGCGGGTTTCACCACTGTGCGCAACGTGGGCGCCTGGGGTTACTCAGACGTGGCCTTGCGCGACGCTATTAATGCTAGCGACGTTCCCGGCCCGCGCATGCTGGTTTCCGGGCCACCCCTTGGCATTACCGGCGGGCACGCTGATGAGAATCTTCTTGCGCCCGAGTTTCACTACTCGGCGGACGGAGTAGCGGATGGCGTTCCGGCCGTGATGGCCAAGGTGCGCGAGAACATCAAGTACGGTGCAGACGTGATCAAGTTCATGGCCACCGGCGGCGTGCTGTCCGAAGGCGACAATCCGGCGCTCGAGCAGTACAGCCCCGAGGAGATGCGCGCCATCGTCGAAACAGCGCACGGCCTCGGGCGCAAGGTGGCGACGCACGCCCACGGAGCGCTCGGCATTCGTGACGCTGTATTGGCGGGAGTCGATTCCGTCGAACACGGGAGCTTCATCGACGAAGAGGGCATTCAGTTGATGAAGCAGCACGGAACCTATTTGGTACCCACGCTCTATCTCATGGACTGGTTTATGGCGAACTATCAGAAGATGGGCTTGACTGAAAACATGCTGGCCAAGGCTCGCGTTGTAATGCCCGCTGCCCGCGAGAACGTGGGCCATGCCATACACGAGGGCGTGAAGATTGCCTTCGGGACAGACGCGGCCGTCTATCCTCACGGCCTGAACGCGCACGAATTCCCGGTGATGGTGAAGCTGGGCATGACGCCGCTGGCCGCCATTCAAGCCGCCACCCTGAATGCCGCTGATCTTCTGGGCTGGTCAGACCGCGTGGGCGCCGTCGAGCCCGGCAAGTATGCGGATTTGATCGCGGTCGAGGGCGATCCGTTGCAGGACGTCAGCGTGCTAGAACACATGGAGTTCGTGATGAAAGGCGGAGAGGTGGTTAAGGGTCTAATCACCATTCCAGGCAGCATCTCACCGCCCAGCGACCAAGGGTCGATTCGGAAGAACGATTTATGAATAGGCTCATGTTACTGCTGACGCTGGCGGTCCTCGGCGGATTCAGCCTCAGCGCTCGATCCGCTCAGGCCCTAGGTTTCTCGGAGAGCAGCGCGGCTCCACAGGGGGCGACAACCTCGACTCCAGCCGCGTCCGGCGGGCAGAGCGCTCAGCCGTCGAACCCGCCCGCAGGCTCGCAAACGCCGTCAAGCCCCCCGCCCTGCACGCCGGTTCCTCCGCCTCCGCCGCCTGCATCTCCTGAAAGCCTCGAAGCAGGAGTGCGCGCTCTGCTCAAGAAGCAGGTGGCGGACTGGAATCGGGGCGACGTTACAGCCTTCATGCGCGGCTACTGGAAATCGCCCGAGACAGAATTCGTGGGTACTGACGGCATCATGCGGGGTTGGCAGAACGTGCTCGACCGTTACCGCAAAACCTATCCCGATCGCGCCAGCATGGGCCATCTCGATTTCACCAACCTGGAAGTCACCGTACTGGGCCCCGAGGCGGCGCTGGCAGTCGGACATTGGCAACTCAAGCGCCAGAACGATACACCGGGCGGCGTCTTCACGCTGGTGTTCAGGAAATTCCCCGAGGGCTGGCGCATCATCAATGACCACACGTCGCAAAGCCCATAGCGATGCGGCTGCGGCGAGTGCGCTTCAGGGGCAAGGCAGGAATGACGATAATCCCAAGTATAGAAGTAGGGTATTTTTGCGTTGTGATGGATGTGGACGAAGAATGCAGAATTTGGTAGCGTTAAAGAACCGGGGCGATTAACTCAGCGGTAGAGTGCTACCTTCACACGGTAGAAGTCAGAGGTTCGAATCCTCTATCGCCCACCATGTGTTTTGTTATAGTTACGGGCAACGAGCCGGAAAACTCCAACCCACAATCCAACCCACAGGCTCATTGGACGGTCTCCTGGTGTATACCGAGAGCAGCCAGGAACGCGCCTTGCGCAGTCCGTGCTTCGTCGCAGTCTTCATGCGTGTACAGATCCAGCGTCGTCTGAATCCGCGAATGCCGCAGAATGGCCTGGACGGTCTTGGGCTCGACCTTCGCCTTGTTGACCAGCCAGTTGCTTAGGGAGTGGCGCAAATTGTGCAATCCGAACCGCTGGCCGGGTTGAACCGGCACGCCGGTGCGGACGGCGGCCGGCCGGAGATGATCGGCCACGAAGCTGATGGCCGAGAGCGGAACACGACCCCCGTTTTTGAGCGACGGGAAGACAAAATCCGTCGCCTTGGCGTAAGCCGTTTGTGCTTGCCAGCGACGTAAGTGCTGGGCCAGCAAAGAATGGAGCGGGACATAGCCATCGGAGGCATCTGTCTTGGTGTGGCCGTCCTTCCCCAATGCCCAACGTTTGGACACTCGAATGCGCGCCTCCTCCCACAGGATGTCCGACCAGCGTAGCGCCAGGATCTCCGAGGCACGCAGAGCCGTGGCGGCGCATGTGAGCACCAGCGTGTGATGAAGCGGGTCTACGAGGCCCCGCAGGATTGCTAGCGTCTGCGGGGGCGTGATGAGAACGGCTCGATAGTTTGAGGTTGAGCGCGTCTCGACGCATTGCACGGGATTCTTGGAGACGAGCCCGTGAATGATTCCGATCTTGTAAATGCGGCTCATGACGCCCCGCATCTTCGCAATCGTGGTCCAGGCTAGATGCTGCTCGGAATGAAGCGACTTCAGCCAGCGCTGAAGGTCAAGGGGTGTGACGTCCTCCGCCGTCTCTTCGCCCCATCGGGCAATGAGATAATCGCGGACGATGTGTTCCACGATCGCGGCGGTGTTCTCCGACTTGGGGCGCACCGCATCCTCCCCGAAATCGGCCTTGAGGTAATGCTCGGCAAGCCCGTTGAACCGAAGGCGGGCAGGGGAAGGGCCGGCGTTGATGCGCGCGGACAGATGGAGCCTGTCCGCCTCGCGCCAAGCGTCCTGCGCTCTCGGGAAATCCCGCACGAGACCGACAGGCAGGGTGTTCTCCACTCTGCTGCCGTCCTCGCGAGCGATCCGAAACCTGAGCACCCAGGTGTCTCCTTGCTTGCGCGGCACTTTCTTGAGTGATCCTCGCTGATAAGACATGGTGTCCTTTCTCAGCGGGGACTGCCGTCACTGATCGTAGCATCTCTCTCAGGTCTTGCGATCATGCTGTTCGTCTGTCCGTGATTGCGGCCGCAAGTTCGGAAAGCCGGAATACCCAGTGACTTCGCTTGCTTCCGGTGCCAGCCGGATAAGCTCCGCCGATGCCGTTCCGGGCGAGAACGAGCAGGTGACGACGCGTGATGGCCAGGAACCGCGCCGCTTCATCGGCGGACACGAATCGCTCGGGTTCCGTCACTGGGCTTCGGCACTGTGAGTTGAGCGCAATATTCAGAGAGCCGTGGAATGGGTTCGATTGCCCGGCATACGGGTCCGTCATTGAAGGGTCAAAAGCCATACAGGCCTCCTTGATAGATGAGAGTGAGTCCTTTGCGCGCAGAGGCGATCGTTCATGGCCTTCGACACCTTCGCACGCAACGGCGATTCTTTCGGACGCTCATACATACCGCACCGCACTTTGCTGATCGCCGCTGGCGCCCAGCAGACCGGCTGATTCCGTCCCCGTCCGATCTTCCTGCAGTTTTTTTCTTGTGGCGCGACTATCCCGCTTGTGATCGGGAGACTGGGGCGACATCGCTGTCGCTGAGGACTTGGGGCCTTCTGCAGCTTTTGGAAGGGAATTCTGCGGCTGAATCTGCCATGCCTTGAATTTGGGATCCTTCTTGAAGACCAGTTTCGGAGCTTCGACCACGACGTGGCCGAGGCTGCTGCCGGGGAAGCATGCATACTTGTGGAGGTTGTCGATCACGTCCTTGGGCATGTTTTCATCTCTCCGGCGAAACACTGGGAACCACCTGCAAGCGTGCGAATGCTACGAGACTTTTCTCTCCACAGACACCTTGTTCCGGATTTGTTGTGCCGCCTCAAGACTGAGCGAATAACCTGCTGGCAAACTCATACTTGTGTTTCTCAGTCTGTGCAATAATCTGACTTTCTGTTCAGGCATCCGGCCATCGGGCGCGCAAGCAAAAAGCAAGCTAATGGTGATGTCTCGAGAAGCAGAGGTTTCTGCAAGCAGGACCTGCACGGCTAAAGCTTGCAGGATATTGATTGATCGTCCTCAGCGACTTATCGCGGCGCCATTCTTTAATGAGCTTGCCGTGCCAGTCGGCAGGTTGCTCGATGTCGGCGAATGCGGATTCCCTTACTCGGAGCCCAATCCGTTTGGTGTGCGATGGCCTTTTCTCGCTCATGAGACGATTTCCAAAAGCGCCTGTGCGACAAGCAGTTGACGGCTGTGAACATTTGTCAACGTCTGTGCACGCGCGAGGGGCTAAGTCAATCGATTCCAACATGTTGACGAATGTCAACATTTGTTGACAAACGTGACCCTGCACAGGGGTGGTCTGTCAGGGTCCGGCGAAGACGGACCCCCCTTCTGCCGCTGCGAAGCAGCGTGTTGGGGCCTCTCCCGCTCTGACTTGTGACTCCTGAGCCTCGGCCCACACTCCGCGATGCGCCGCGGCGATTCCTGCAGGCAGAGAGGCTTGGCCGTCTCCGCCAGGACTGTCGCTTACGACTTTTCACCTGAACCATCTCTGCGTCCGTTCCGCTTGGCCTCGTCAAAGAGAAGCTTGGACGAGGGCGGGGTTGATTCTGCGGAATCCCCCTCTGAAGAGGGCTGCGAAAGCGCGGCGGGTTGTGCATTCTGCCAAGCCTTAAATTCGCTGTCCTTCCTGAAGATCAGCTTCAGGGCCTCGACCACCACGTGATCGAGGCTGCTGCCGATAAAGCTGGCATAGTCGTGAAGGGCATCCGCGATCGGCAGCGGCATCCTGACGGTAATCGCCTTCCTGGGTACGTTTGCTGGTGGTCTGTTTATGATTGCCATGGCGTCCTCCTGTTAATTTGCTTCCAATCGTTTTTTGGTCTTCGCGCGCCCCTGCTTGCCACTCACCGACGCGGCAGGGCAGCAGGCTTTGCGGCGCCGTAGATGGCCCGTGGCCGGGAGCGACCCCCGACCGCCCGGAGGGGTTTTGGCACGCCGAAAGGCGGTCAAAACGGGGTCGCTCCCGGCCACGGCATGGTTTTTGCCGCGTCGCTCCCGGGCTTGACCGCGAGTTGCAAGTGCCTCTGCGGGTGCTACTAACCGGCACAGGCGACAGACCGGGAAGCGGAACGCGAGGCGGAACACTGTCTGCGAGGCTCCCGGTCTGAAACTGGACGCGGTTCTGCGAAGAAGATGTTGTAGTTCTCGGGTAGCACATACGGGGCAAAACTCCTTTGCTGACGATGGCTCCGCGGCCCTAGAAATGTGTCGATGTCTTGATCAGAAAGGCCTACGGTCGACCACTTCCGGTATGTGGACTCGAACGGTTCTTGCCGATAACGTTTGTCACCGGCACGGAGGAAATCGCGGTCCGCTGGCGTGAGCGTGGCAGTGCGATTGGTTTCCCACAGAAGACGAACCTGGAAGTATCGCACCAGGTGCAGGACGTCGATCTCTCGGGGGTCATCAAGCAGACGCTTGAAAAAGACGGCTGCCCTAGGAAACGTTGACGGATCGGGCGAGGCGTAGACGAAGTTGAAGGCGGGCAGCTGCTTCAAGAATCCGTGATAGCTGTGGAGGTGGCTCGCGTATTCGAGAAGCTCGTGGCGACCCGTGTCACAGTAGGTGAATGTCGTTACAGGGGGAAGGCAGAGAGCGTTATCCGGTCTTGGGAGATAGATCGGGAAGCGGTCAACAAAATACCGGGTGGTGGTGCCAAAACCAGACCGTCTAGCCCGGTAGATTCGTCCCGGAAAGATCGAGGGTGAGATCCCCAAATGATCCCGGAAGTGGGCGACCTTTTCGGCCTCCGTTTCGAGGTAATGCTCGTCGGAGTGAGCCAGGACGAGGTCCAGAATCAAAAGCCGCGTATGAACAGCAAACGTCGATAGCCGACGGCGGTTGCGGAGATTCGTCCTGCCAATGGCGTCATAAATCCGGCGGGAGTAGAGATTGTAGACATAAGTCTGTCGCCCATATTCGACTGCACGCGCGTGCCCGCGTTCGATCACCTTGGTCGTGAATTGGTGCACGGACCAGCCTTTGGATTTCGCCGTAAAGGTGAGAAACTGACGCCGAGTGAAGTACCCGGAGTGCGTGGCCACAAGGTACAGGAAGCGGGCCTCAAGCGCACTGTAATCGAGGCTGCGCAAAGCGTCGATTTGTGGGGCTAGCAAGCTCATCAGGAATCCCGAGAATGGTGGCGTCGGTGCTCTCAGACGGGTCTATCGCTCCGACGGCGTGTTCGTCGGCGGTGCGCCATCAAGCAAGAAGACCTCTTCAACCGCTTTGCCGAACAGGCGTGCCATCCTGATGGCAAGGGGGAGGCTGGGGTCGTACTTGCCGGTCTCGATGGCATTAATGGTCTGCCGGGAGACGCTCAGTCGATCGGCCAGGTCGGCCTGAGTCCATTCCATTTCGGCACGGAGCACGCGAAGTCGGGTCTTCATTGATACCGCCGCGAAAACAGGATGAGGCCCAAACTCCACAGGGCCACGAGCAAGACGCAAATGCCAAGGCCGGATATGCACAGATGATCTTCCGGCTGAAATATCCCAGCCAGAAAGCAAAGGATCAGCGTGCCGATGTGTGCGAAAGCGAGAGCCTGGTGATTGATCCGCCTCTGGAGCTCATCGGCGGTACGGAAGACCCCGATCAGAGCCGTGATTGCAACCAAGCCGGCCATGGTCGCTATGCCGAGCGGCACGAGGCCCAGGCGGTCCGACCCCGGCGTTAGCCTCACGGAGGCGATACCGGCAGATATGCCGCAGGTCAAAGCAGCAGCATAAAAGAGCAGGAGAACGTTTCGTCGAGTTCGGTTGGGGTTGGAAAGTTCGGATGATCGGAACATAGACGACCTCCCAAGCGGCGTGGTCCCCTTGATATTCAGGGTAGTAAGGGTAGGAGTGTGTGTCAAGCACTATTTACATTTTAGCGTGCGAGCTTTACACTGGCAAATCTCTGCGGATACTGCACGGCCTCTTCACAGTCCTCGCTTTGCGATGGAGTCCAAGGCGGCGCGGCCGAACAGCCTGCTTGAAAAGGAACCTCCAGTACACGTAGCGCTAATTGGTGCGGCCTAGCAAGGCAATGGAGTTTTTGCAGCCTGAGATCTATCCACAGCGGCCGATGACGCGACAAGGCGTGCTCGTTGACGGCTGCGCAAGGGTCTTTCCGTGCCTTGACGACCGCTCTCCGAGGGCTTACCCTGACGATAGTCCTTGATGCTTGAGCGAAGAGTCGGAGTAGGGATCATGGTTGCCCATAACCCCCTCCACAGATCCGGACGAGCGGGTTTCCCGCATCCGGCTCTTGCCTTAGGTGACGACGCCTAGGCGGCGCAGAGGATAAGCATGGTAGGTGCGAACAAAGGGAAGC
>DATJYK010000121.1:0-56844 GCA_035578005.1 Terriglobia bacterium | reverse complement strand
CTGCGCTGCAACTCGGCTGACCGTCGTCATCCAGCTGCGGATCCACAATGGTAGGGTACAACTCAGCGACGCAGCGCAAGCGAGTCCGCTTGCGCCGGTTGACTTGGTTCAAGGGCTCGCCAAGAATGAATTGGCCGCTGTCTGAGTTATTCCCGAGATCGAGCCAATAATCAACCTCGCTGTTGCCTGCCGTCCCGTCGCGTAGCACCGCCCGAGCGCCTCGCGTGTCCACACATCCGATCACGATATCGACTCGGTCGATTTTGCCGTGTCGTCCCAAGTGGACCGGCACTGCATTCCAGTCAAGGCCCCAGAAAACGTTGAGCCGATTTACCATCACCACCACTTTATGCAACCCCGTTTCTTGCAGGCTGAACGGTTGACGGACACAGTTGGTGGGCGAAATGGTGTCGCCGTCCATCAGTGTTACCTGAAGGCCTCCAGGGTGACCTGCAGCGAGCATCGCGTGGTGCAAGTAAGGAAGACCAGCTGCGATTGCACTGCCCGTCCCCCCACACCCCACCACCAGGACTCGTACGCGACGACGGAGCAGTTCGCTGTGGATTGTGTGAGTCTCCACCCTTCACTGCTCCTCGCCGCTGTCGACAAACTCGCGCAAGGTCTGCCTCGCGTCCGTCAGAAACTCAGTCGGAAAGCGCTCCTCGCAATCCGCCAGGCTCAACCACAGGCCCGCGAAACCTTCCGGGTGGGTGGTCAGCCGCACGGCACCGGAGGGATGGGTAAAGGAACTGGAAAAGAAGGCAGCTTGCCACCCCGAGATGCTGTCGGCCGTCATCTTTTCCGGAATCCGCATAGTGCCGGCGCACACCAAGCCCCTCGAACCCTCCGTGTTCCAGTAAGGCGCGGTCTTGAGCGGCGTGTTCGCATTGGGCCTTACGTCGTGCCCCAGAGCCCGCACGAACAGTTCATGCCGGCAGACCTTGAAGACCAGGGGCGGGTGCGGATACATGCGGCCGTTCAGCTCGGCCGCCTCCTCCGTGCCGCCGCTGAAAAACATCACGCGCCGGCTTGCCGTGCTCCACCAAACGATAGAATCGGGCGTCCGGACAAGGACGTTGTGCGGCAGGATTTCGGGTGTGATTCTCGACCCCAAACCTCGTGCCAAAGTCCGCAGAAATGTAGTGGTCAGTGGCTGTCCGGGCCCGAGATACGGCGCCTGATTCTTCTCCCCCTGCACCTCATGGAGAGTGACGAACGCTGCAGAGTCGTCCCGGTAGATCAGCAGCGCATGGCTTAGCGCGAACGACCGCCGGGGACCGATTCTGATCCGTGCTTCCATCATTTCCTCCTCACGACTGAATTACCCAGCGCTCCGAGCCCGGCATTAAGTCGATGACGCGACTGGCAGCAGCCAGAGTGCTACACATCACGCCGAAAGTTCGAAAGGCCTGCCGGACGCTGTCGGGCTGGTGGGCATTGAAGGGAAGGATCACGCTCGGTTCCGGAGTGACTTCCATCATCGTTTGCCCATCCTCATCAAAGGAACCCTCCACGCAATCGCCCTCGACAAAGACCGCCAGCAGGCTGGGCAGCGGCGGATTGGTGTCACCCAACTCCTCGCGCATCTGCTCGGTCACTTCCGGCCGCTTCGCTTGCCCAGAAATGTCCGCGAGATCGAGAACCGCGTCTATCAGAAGTCCCGCCTGCCTTGGTCCCAGTTGCGCCCGCACCTCGCGCAGCTTTCGACGGCCAAGGGGTCGTTCCTTAATGCAAGCCGGAATACACCCCTCGACGTCCGGAATCTCGTATTGGTCCTCATCCGCTTCGCCTGCGATCCAATCCTTCAGCATAGTCACCCGGTCCTCAGCATCGTGGAAATCATAAATGCGGACCCAGCCCATCAGAGCGCGGGTGAACAGGCTGTAAAAGGTCGCCGGCAACTGTGGATGGGCTTTCTCGAGCAGTTCCAGGGTTGGGCCAAGAACCACGAATCCGCAGCGGTCGGGATCGATCGTTAGGTACAATTGCGTTCCGTCAGGGTTCTCGTCGTTGTTGTCGGAATACTCGTCGAGATAACTGCCGAGCGTGGCGTAAAGGTCAAAGCGCCGTCGAATAGCGGCGCCTCCGTGGGCGGCGATCCGGCGTTCGATCGTCTTGAGCACGTACATTCCAGGATCGCGATGGGCTGACTCCCAATCCTCTGGGGCAGCCAGATCGAGTTCCAGGAGGGTGCGAGCCAGGGCGACCGAAGCGCAATCGTCAGCGGAGTAAAGATACTCCAGCGGTACCCCTTCGAGACGCGGAATAGCCAGTTGATCTCCCGTGGCCATCAAGCCAGCGGCGGAAGCCAACCGGGCGGCGGCGACAGGGGTGATCCTTTTTGCCAACGCCCCGTCGAACCCAGCGCCTCGGTCAGTAGTCTGGTCGAACCTTGATAATCGGTGCATCGTGCAAACCTCGCGATCAGGGTCTGGTTTCGAGGGTGGCGGTCCCCGGCTAACAGCTTCAACTCGCCAAGGACCGCCTGTTTCGCTGCCTCCTTTCTGCGCCTCGGGCTCATGGGCAATCACCCCTTGGCGCCGATAGCGCGAACGAAGTTGTACCGAAGTTTGTCGCCGACCGCTTCGGGTCCCGTGATCGAAGCGGTGGCGATGTCCGGATACAGGGTCGCGAGCACCGACCGGACCTCCTCCGGGCTGAGCGACTTGTCCGGATCTGGGATTTTGACCCCGTTAAACGTAAATTCACGGGCTACAACGCTAGCCTGCATGTGCTTTCACCTCCTCCTCCTGCTGCGGTTGCCGTCGGACCGGCGGCACTGGTGGGCGTAATCGTTGGTTGCGAGCCTCCAAACAGAGTCATGGTCGCGGCTGGCGGCGGCGTCGCTGGTGCCGCCGGAGCCGAGTCAGTGTTGGCGGCCTGTTTTTCTGTGGCTCGCTTGCCGCGGTCGGCCGCCTTCTTCCGAGCCTCATCCTGGGCAGCCTTGGCCGCAGCGTCCATTTCGGCTTTTGCTTGGGCCAGGGTGCTGCCGAGTTGGGTGTGGCACTCGACGTAGCTGGCCAAGTGCTTCCCTAGCTCGGCGTCGAGCTCCTCCGGCGTGCCGGTGTAGCTTAACGGTGTGGTGAGCGCCGGGTTCTCATCGTCTTTTGCCTTTTTGGGGATGATGCAAACCCGGACGGCTTTGTCGTTCTCGCGGGCCACGGTGATCATCACGGTGCGTCCCGCGAGCATTGGCATCAGTTCAACAAACACGTATCCTCCTTTTCTCTTTCAGACTTCCTGGTGGCCAGGAGCTTGTTTTTTGGTTCAGGATTCCCTTCAGCCGCCTCCATCTCGAAGACATTCCGGTCACTACCGGACCGCGTGCTAGATGCTGGGGCATGTTAAGACCGGACGTCAGACGTTCGGGCTCCGAAGCCTACGCTGAAGGCAAAGGACTTAGCGCCTATTTTCAGGACAGAATCAATGTGGCTCCTCGTATGTCTTGCAGTTATCAGTTCGAGGGCTTGAGCAATCGGAGCGTTCCACGAGGCTGAAACGCTCCCCGCTCCGAAAGGCCCGTGGGAGGGACTGCCAACGGATGTACCGCAGGCAGGGCCTTGGAACTAGCGGACTGTAGATGGGACAGTGACTCCCAAGCCCACTCCAGTTAGCGGACTGGGCACCCCAAGGCATCTCTCAACCGCCGCCGACCCGATCCGGATTGTGCCAGGGCGGCTGGCCCGAGGTGAGCAAAAAGGTGAGCAAAACTCCAGTATTCGCGCAATCCAACCCGACTCAGATACACTGTAAGTCGCTGATCCGACGTAAGAGGGCAGCCTGGAAACGGTTTCGTAAACCGTAGGTCGGCAGTTCGATTCTGCCCGCCGGCTCCATCTCAGCAATCCGGGGTGGCAGAGCCGCAAGTAAAGTTGTCTGCGACGTTTCGCGCTGATTTTTCCTGAGATCGCTCCTTCCCCCAGCGTTGTCCCAACATTCGTCAGGTATCAGTTTGTATTGTCTCAGGCGCGTTGTACCTGGGACCCGCCGGGTGTATTCTACAGCCGGTTGGGATAAGGACTGCAAATCGTTCAACGCGCATGAGATTTTTCACTAACCTCAGGATACGAGCCAAGATTCTGCTCATGTTGCTTCTGGTAGGGATGGGCTCCGTCGCCATCATAGGCTACCTTGGGTATGAGACCGGTGCGTCTGTCCTTCGTAAGCTCACTCAAAGCCAGTTTGCGGGGATTCAGGCGTCAAAATCGTTTGAAATCAGGTCCTACTTCGGCCAGTTGCAAAACCAAGCTCAGACCTTCAGCGAGGACTTGATGGTGGTTGAGGCCATGAAGGCTTTCAGCCGGTCCTTCCACGAACTCAACACCAGGAATATTCCCCAAGCGTGGCAGCTAGGCCTCACAAGCTACTACACGGATGATTTTCTGCCCTCCCTTCGCGACAACATGGCGAATCTGGGGCCACCCGATAGCTACGTTCCCGCAACGCCGGCCGCTCGTTACCTTCAGTATCTCTACATCGTGAAAAATCCTGATCCAGCGGGGAAGCGATGGGCCCTTGTAAATGCCGATGATGGCAGCGAATACAGCAAGGTGCACGCCCTCTATCAACCCCTGTTCACGAGATACGCGCAAAAATTTGGTTACGACGACGTGCTTCTGGTAGATACAGAAACCGGCGACGTGGTCTATACGTTTCAGAAGAACGTTGACTTCGCCTCCAATGCGATTTCCGGCGCCTATCGGGAAACCAATCTGGCACGAGCCATCAAGGCCTCGAGACAGAGCACGTCCGGTGACTACGTCAAACTGGTGGATTTTGAACCTTACCCGCCGTCCGAAGGAGTTCCCGCGGCGTTCATCGCCAGTCCGATCTATGACGGGTCAAAACACATTGGCGACCTGGTGTTCAAGATGCCCGTGCAAGAGATTGATCGCATCATGACGAACGACAGGCGCTGGGAGGAAAGCGGAATGGGCCGTACCGGCGAAAGCCTGCTTGCCGGCCCCGACGGCCTGATGCGGTCGAACTCGCGGCTCTTGCTCGAGGATCCTCAGCGCTATATTGAAGCCCTTAAGAAAAGGAATGTGCCGCAGGAGGAACTCACTCGCATCAAGCATCTGCACACATCGATCCTTCAACAGAAGGTAGGCAATCCTTGCGTGGACGCGGCCCTGCAAGGGAAGGATTTCACCGGTCTCTTTATGGACTATCTCGGCGACACCTCGGCAGGCTGGTGTTCACCGTTGCGCGTGGGAGATCTGCACTGGATTGTCGAGACCCGGATCAATCTGAACGAAGTGGTCTCTCCGCTTCGTTATCTCCAGAGGCGGCTGGTGTTCTGGAGTTTTGCTATTCTCCTGATCGCGGGGGCGATTGCCCTGCTCCTGGCCCACGCCTTCGTGCGGCCGCTCCGCGCGCTGATGGAGGGGGCGCAGAGGTTCGGAGCTGGTGAGAGCGACGTGGTGGTGCCCATAACCTCGCGCGACGAATTCGGAAGCTTGGCCGCGAATTTCAATCGCATGGTGGAGAATGTCGCCCGGGCCGAAAAGGCCTTGAGGGAGTCTGAAGAGAGCTTTCGTACGATTTTTGAGAGCGCGCAGATCGGCATCAGCTTCTTCAAAATCGCCACGATGGAGCAGACTTCAAACCGTGCCCTTCAAGAGATGCTGGGCTATACCGAGAAGGAGCTGAGCCGCCTGGAGACTTGGGACGCGATCAGCCATCCCGCTGACAGCCTTTCCAGCGCGGAACGTTACGCTGAGCTCGTTGAGGGGAAACGCGACGAAGCACAGTGGGAGCAGCGCTTTGTTCATCGTGACGGCCGCATTGTTCTCACGAGCGTAAGATTCAAGTTGCTTCGCGATGCCGCCGGCCAGCCGCAGTATGTAGTGGCTCTGACAGAGGACATTACCGAACGCCGGCGGGCGGAGGAGGAGCGAACTCGCGTCACCAGGCAGATGCGCCTGCTGATGGATTCCACCGGCGAGGGCATCTACGGCATCGACCTCCAAGGGAATTGCACTTTCGTCAACCGAGCCACTGCCGAGATGATCGGCTACCGACCCGAGGAGGTGTTGGGTCGAAATATGCATGATCTGGTGCATCACCACAGGCCGGATGGGTCCGAATATCCAGTGGAGGAATGCCCCATTTACAGCGCCTTCAAGAGGGGTGAAGGCTGCCGCGTAGACGCCGAAGTCATGTGGCGGCGTGACGGCACTTCCATCCCAGTTGAGTACTCTTCGTTTCCGATTCTGGAAGACGGAAAAATAACCGGCGCCGTCGTTACGATATCCGATATTACGGAGCGCAAGCGGCTGGAGGGTGAACTGATCGCCGCCAAGGAAGCGGCCGAAGCGGCCACCAAGGCCAAGAGCAACTTTCTCGCCAACATGAGCCACGAGATCCGCACGCCGATGAACGCCATCATCGGAATGACCCATTTGGCACTGAAGACGGAGCTGACCCCGAAGCAGGAAGACTATCTCAGCAAGATCAAGGGCGCAGCCCATTCCCTGCTGGGGATCATCAACGACATTCTGGATTTCTCCAAAATCGAAGCCGGCCGGCTGGACATGGAGAAGGCGGACTTCCGCCTCGATGACGTTCTCGACAACTTGTCCTCGATTGTCAGCCAGAAGGCGCAGGACAAGAATCTGGAATTTCTCATCTCCGCGCAACAGGATCTTCCTCTCAATCTGGTTGGCGATCCGCTGCGTCTGGGACAAATCCTGATCAACCTGGTCAACAACGCGATGAAGTTCACCCAGCGCGGCGAAGTCGTGGTGAACGTCGGAGTGGAACAACGGGTCGAGAACCGGGTGAAGCTGAGGTTTTCGGTGCGCGACACCGGCATCGGCATGACGCCCGAGCAGACCGCGCGCCTCTTCGAGGCGTTCAGCCAGGCCGACGTCTCCACCACGCGAAAATACGGGGGAACCGGTCTCGGCCTTTCCATCTCCAAACGGCTGGTGGAGATGATGGAGGGGAGCATCTGGGTGGAGAGCACCTACGGCTCCGGTAGCACGTTCCACTTCACGGCCTGGTTTGGCGTCGGCTCGGAGAAGGCAGAGCGTAAGCGCTTCGTTCCGGACCTGGCAGGCATCCATGTTCTGGTGGTGGATGACAATGAGCAGGCCCGCGAGATTCTCACCGATGCCCTGCGGGGTTTCGCACTCAGACCCGAATCCGTCGCGTCGGGGGAGGAGGCGATCCAAACGTTAGCCCGTGCGGACGAGCAGGATGCCTACCGACTCGTATTGATGGACTGGCACATGCCCGGAATGGACGGCCTGCAAACCAGCGGCATCATCAAGCACGGAGGCCGGCTGAAGCACGCCCCCAAGGTCGTGATGGTGACGGCGTTCGGGCGCGACGACGTCCGCGCCCAGGCGGAGAAAATCGGAATCGACGGTTACCTGCTGAAGCCGGTCAATCCCTCCACGCTCTACGATACTCTCATGAGCTTGTTCGCCGCTTCCGGCCAGGAAGGCGGCCAAGCTAGTTACGCCAAGGGGGCCGCCGCATCGACCGACGCCAGGGGCGTTCGCGTCCTGCTGGCGGAAGACAACGAGTTAAACCAGCAGGTGGCCACCGAACTGCTCGAGAGTGCCGGCGCCACCGTCACCGTTGCCAATAACGGCGGCGAAGCCGTGAAGATCCTGATGGAAGGCGAGGAGCCGCCGCCCTTTGATATTGTCTTCATGGACCTGCAGATGCCCGAGATGGACGGTTTCACGGCCACGAAGCTGCTCCGAGCGGACCCGCGGTTTCAGGCTCTGCCGATCATTGCCATGACGGCACACGCGCTGGTGGAGGAGCGCCAGCGTTGTTTGGATGCCGGCATGAACGACCACGTGAGTAAGCCCATCGATCCCGACGCGCTGTTTGCCACGCTCGCCCGCTGGGTGAAGCGGCGGCATGCACCGGCTGGCGAACCGCCGGCGAAACCAAGCCACGGGGCCGAAGAGGTGCCGATTCCTGAGATCGAGGGCATCGACGTGGCGGGAGGCGTGAAGCGTGTTGCCGGCAACAGGCGGCTCTATCGTGACCTGCTGACGCAGTTCGCGGCCAAGCAGGCCGACGCCGGCACCCAGATCTCAAGTGCGCTTGAAGGCGGAGACCGCCAGCTTGCCGAGCGTCTTGCCCACACCGTGAAAGGTGTGGCCGGCAATATCGGAATCAAGCAGGTGCAAGCTGCGGCAGAGAAGCTCGAGAAGGCAATCCGCCAGGGTGATTCCTCGATGCCGACATTTCTGGAAGAGTTCGGCGCCGTGCTTGGCCGTCAAGTGCAAGCCATGCGGCAGGCCTTGGGCGATGGCGCCCACACCGCGCCGGAGGAGAGAGTCACCACACCCTTTGACGCCGTGGCCGCTTCAGCAGCGGCCAGCCGCTTGAGAGCTCTGCTCGAGGCAAGCGACGCCGACGCGGAAGAGGCGTTTTCTCGGATGCAGGCTGCCGCGGCCGGTCACATCGAGAAGGCGCGCCTCGATGCTCTCGGCGCCGACATCAGTGACTTCAACTTTGAGCAAGCGCTCGTCAAGCTGGATGAAATTGCCAGGGAATACCATTTGAGTGAGGGACTGGCGGCGCAATCATGAATGCTGATGAAAGGCAAGTGGTCTTGCTCGTGGACGACGCTCCCGCGAACCTTCAGATTGTAAGTTCCATTCTGAAGGACGCTTACAAGATTCGCGTTGCAACCAACGGCGCCAAGGCTTTGGAACTCGCTAAGGGAACGCCGGCCCCGGACTTGATCCTGCTTGACATCGTCATGCCGGAAATGGACGGCTACGAAGTCTGTACTCGCCTCAAGGCAGCTTCCGAAACCCAGGATATCCCGGTGATCTTCCTGACTGGCCAGACGGAGACTGAAGATGAGACACGGGGCTTCGAAGTGGGAGCCGTGGATTATATCCACAAGCCATTCTCAGCGCCTGTGGTGAAGGCGAGGGTCCACACTCACCTCGTGCTTCGCGAAATGCGTGAGCAACTCGCGCGGCAGCTCAAGGCCATCAAGGAGGAACTGGAAACTGCGCGACAGATCCAGTTGTCTATTCTCCCGCGCGAGATCCCTAAGATTGAAGGTCTGGAGGTCGCGGCGCGCTACATCCCCATGACTTCGGTGGCAGGCGACTTCTACGACTTCATCCAGGTGGACGACAAACGGCTGGGCATTCTGATGGCCGATGTTTCGGGACATGGCATGCCGGCTGCGCTCATCGCCTCCATGCTCAAAATCGCCTTGGCCGCGCAATCCGCGCATGCGCTCGACCCGGCACTCGTTCTCTC
The DNA here is from genome assembly GCA_035578005.1 of Terriglobia bacterium. Classification (GTDB taxonomy): domain Bacteria; phylum Acidobacteriota; class Terriglobia; order UBA7540; family UBA7540; genus Gp13-AA77. The sequence goes on along the minus strand of DATJYK010000121.1, from coordinate 47,592 downwards.
GGGCTTGAACCAAGCGCTGTGCGGAAAGTTCCGGGGCCATTACGTCACGGCCGCCTATGCCCTGGTTGATATCGAGAAGCAGATCGTCCGTTACGGTGCCGCCGGACACCCGCCAATGCTTCTGAAAAACCAGTCGGCCGGCAGCACTCGTGAAGTGACGGAAAACGGTTTGTTTCTCGGCTCCTTTCCCAAAGCCACATACTCCTCGGTGGAGGTGCCGTTCGCGCCCGGCGACTGGGGCGTGCTGTATACGGACGGAGTTCCTGAGATGACGGACATCTCTGATGAGCAATTTGGGAAAGAACGCTTCATGCGATTCCTGGACAGCAATCAAAATCTCGGCGCGGACCAGTTTGTGCATGGCCTGCTGGAGGAGTTGTCGCGGTGGTCCGATCGCGCCTCCGGCCGGGAGCCCGAGGATGACGTGACTATCGTGGCGTTCCACTCGCAGGCTCCCGCGTAGCTTCTGAGAGAATGCATGGCGTGTTTGTGGCAAATAATCGTCGCCGGTCCGAGGTAGCGGCGGCTTCATGCCGCCATTGCCGTGGCGGGATAAACCGCCGCTACAGCTCTTGCCCAAGGCCAGCCTCACGGGACAGCACCCTCCAATGAAAGTACGTAACGCTCTCGCGGCCAGCGTTCTCATGGCTGTGACCCTGGCGCCGGGTGCTTGCCAGCGCGCGCAGCCTCGGGATGACAAGACCATTACGCTGGAAATTCAGGCCACTCTCTATCACGATCCCACACTCAAGAAGCGAGACATTAGCGTAATCGCCCAGAACGGCGTCGTCACCCTTTCAGGCCAGGTGAACTCGGAAGGCGAGAGGACTTCGGCCGAGAACGTTGCGTCTCGAACGGCAGGCGTCAAGCAGGTGATCAATCAGTTGGTCGTGGTCGGGCCGTCTCCCCCCGCAGCGCCTGCCGGGCAGCAAGGCAACCCACCCCAACCGGCGAAGCAGGCCGGTGCGCATCCGTGACTCAGAGGCTACTTAAGTAGGCCTCCATGCTTGAAGCCGGATCAGAGGCATCACGGCCCTTCATCAGGCCCATGCTCAGCCTCTTTGTCTTGCGCGCCTCTACTGCTCATCCTCCACGGGATCCCAGGAATTGTCCGGGTTGAAGAGTTCCATTTGTTTGAAGGCGGTTAGCGTATTAGGTCCGAGGTCTTTCTCGTAGACGACGCCATCCTGGCTGACGATGAAAGTCTTGACGCCGGTCACCCTGTATTCCGCTGGAGCTGCGACCAGGGCAAACCCGCCGATCATAACGCCCTTAATCACGTAGTCTAACCGGCCGAGCGGCGCCGCCGGTCCCTGGCCCTTCAGTACCTTGAAGAAGTAACCATGATAAGGCTCAGCCTTGTTGGTGTAGCCTATCTCGATAGCATCGGCGATCTTTTCGCCGACGGGCCCACCCCAGGTGCCATCAGGATTCTTCCACGCGAGGCCGTCCTGCTTGCCGGGGCTGGCGATGATCCGCTGCGCGTACTGGTTTACGTCGTAGCCCTGGCGCTTCTCGAGCGCGTATTCGTTCTGCGCGTCGACGTAACCGCGACAGATCTGGATGGCATCCAGTTCATTCCTACCGATGCGGCGGTAAAGGATCTCCTGGCGGCCGGCCTTGGCATCGAAGACCCAGCCATTGGTTCTTTTGACGATGGGTACTGGAAAGGGCCAATCATCTTCGCCGACCTCAAGAGAGGCGCGGTTTCCACCTTTCGGGTCGATCGAGACGCTTGTCTTCTCGGCCGCCTTTGCCGCAAACTGCTCGGCCAGCTCGCGGTTTTGACCCGGTTCGCCCGTCGAAACAATGTCAGTCCCTTCCGAGCCGAAAATCTTCACGATCCGGCCAACGTCGCCCTGTTTTGCCGCTTCAATCAGTGCGTCTGCGGCCTTCTGCGGTGTCGCGAAGGTCTCGGGACCCGCCGCAGGCGTTGATGCCGTCTTAGCCGGCGCCGGCGTCCGCTTATCTTGTGCCGGTACTGGCGGCTGCGCTGAGGCATTGACAACAAGAGCCATGGAACATGCGCAGGCGACCGCGGACCAAATCCAGAATTGTCTCAGACGTTTTTCAAATCCAGATACGCGCCTCATCTGTTGTCTCCCATTCGTGAGCTTATCTTCTGCGACCGCCACCGCCGCTCCTGCCGCCGCCACTCCTTCCGCCACCGCCGCCCCTCGAGCCGCCAAAGCTGGACGACCCCCGGTTACTGGCCGCCCGAGCGCTACTGCCGCTGCCACCGCCTCCAAAGGCGCTCCGGTCTCCGCCCGAGGAGCGATTCGAAACACTGCGGTTGCCAACGCGATCTCCTCCGCCGGCCCCCCCACGATTACCCGCACCGCCTACTCCTCCCGCACCGCCTGCCCCACCTGCACCACCCACTCCGCCTGCACCGCCCGGTCTCCCTGCACCACCCACTCCGCCTGCACCGCCTACTCCTCCTGCGCCACCGGGTCTTCCTGCACCGCCTACTCCGCCAGCACCGCCTACTCCGCCAGCACCACCAGGTCTCCCGGCGCCGCCTACTCCGCCTGCACCACCCGGTCTTCCCGCGCCACCTACTCCTCCCGCACCGCCCACCCCTCCTGCACCGCCGACTCCTCCTCGACCGCCCACTCCTCCTCGATTATTGCCAACGTTACCGCCCTGACGGCCAATCTGGTTGCGCGCACCGGCCTGGCGGTTGGCGAGTGAATCTCCACGAGCCGTGCCGCCAAATTTGTTGGCCGTCGCCCGGTTAGAATAGGGGGCGCCGCCGCGATGTTGGGGGTTGTGCTGCCAACCGCCGCCACCAGCGCGGTTGCCGCCCTGAATATTCGTGCGGTTTCCACCCTGGATGTTCGTGTTTCGATTAAAGTTGTTGTTAACATTTACGTTGACGTCGCCGTGACCCCAACCACAGCCGTATCCCCATCCGCCGCCCCACATGGCGCCCATGGCCACTCCTACGCCGAACGAGAGCGCCATGCCGCCGGCGACGGCCCATCCGCTCGGTGGCGGTGGCGGATAGTAGATGGGAGGGTACGGATAGGCGGGCGGGCCGTAAACAACCTGGGGACTGTAAGACGGCACTTGAATAACCTGCGGATTCGCCTGTTCAATGACGATCACCTGCTTGTTCTCTACGGTCTGCGTTTCCACCTTCATTTGTTCGTTCGACTTCAAGCCCTTATCCTGGGCCTTCTTGCGCATGCGTTGCACGGCGGCCATCACGTCGGCCTGCTGCGCGAGGAAAGCGTTGCCGAGGTCGGTGGTCCATTGAATATCATCGGTGAGACGCTTCACAACGTCGGGAAGCCCTGCCATCGACTGAACGCTGGCATCCCAGGGCTGCTTCGCCACCGCGTCCGCCAGGGCCTTATCCTTCAAGTTCTTGTTCTTTCCCAGCCACTGGTTAAGCTGGATGAGTTCCAAGGGGTAGGTGGAGGCCGCCAGTACCTGGGCGAGGAGCGGGTCCGGGTATAGCGCGATGGGCGCCACCAGCGAATCAAGCTGGTCGGGTGGAATCGTCGCCGCGGCCTGATCGCCGGCGGGAGCCTGCTGAGCGTCCCGGCTCGGTAGCCCGTCGAGCGGGCAAGTCAGAGCCGGCAGGGTAAACACCAGCAACAGGCTTGCCCATCGCCGCAGTGTCGTTTTCTTTAAGGTTCTCATGTTGCTCTCCGTGGCACCGTCCCAGGGCGTCCGTGGCCGATCGGAATGTCCGATGGCCTAGGATCCTGTTACATTACTGGTTAACTTTGTCACAATCCTTGTCGGTACGGTCTACCGTGCCTATTCCTATATCATTGATTCTGAGCTACATTCCCAGTTTGTTCGTACGTCTGGGGCCGTCCGCGCCCTAAGAGACTGTGTGCAAGCTCGTGCTCGGCAAGGTGAGGACTGGATCCCCGCCTGTGCGGGGATGACGTCGCGGGAGTTGGTAGCTCTCTCCAAGTCAATCATTCGCGCGCTCTCCAACGCAGGCATTCCTGCTCTCTCCAAACTAGTGCTTGTTGCGTTAGCTCATGTACCTTTCTGACGCTGAAGGGCGGGGCTTTCAGCCCCGCCGAAAAGCACCTCGGATTGAGGAGGCCTTTAGGCCCTGAAGACAGTTCCTTCAGGGGCTAAAGCCCGGTTTTCCCAAAACGGTCTCTTGCGGCGGGGCTAAAAGCCCCGCCCTGTCACAAGCCCGAACTTAGAAAAACCAACTTACTGAGCTTAGCACCAGTCCTTCGCGCTCCCCGACGCAGTCACTCCCGTGAAGGCGGGGATCCACGGGTTTTCACCCAGGGTTTTGAGACCCTCCTCGAGGTCGTGGCTGGTCATTAGTCATCTTCCTCCGGAACTGGAGTCCAAGAGTTGTCGGGGTTGAAAAGCTCCATCTTGGTGAACTCGTCGAGCGTTTTCGGCCCTAAATCTTTTTCATAGACGACGCCATCCTGGCTGACAATGAAGGTCTGCACGCCGGTAACACCGTATTCGGCGGGCGCAGCCACCAAGGCGAAGCCCCCGATCATTACCCCCTTAACAACATAATCCATTTCTCCAAGTGGCGCTGCAGGTCCCTGTCCCTTCAGAATCTTGAAGAAATAGCCGTGATACGGCTCCGAACCGGAGGTGTAGCCCTCTTCGATTGCCTTGGCAATCTTCTCTCCCACCGGGCCTCCCCAGCTCCCATCCGGATTTTGCCAGGCGAGGCCGTCGTGCTTGCCCGGAGTGCTGACGATATGCTGGGCGTACTGGTTCACGTTGTAAACGTTGTCGCGAGTTTGGTAAGCGTAATCGTCTTGCGCTTCTACGTAGCCACGGCAGACCCCGATCGCGTCCAATTCATTGGCGCCAATGCGACGATATTGGAGCTCCTGCCTTCCCGCTTGGGCATCAAAGAACCATTTGTCTCCCTTCTTCACCAGCGGCACCGGAAAGGGCCAGCTCTCATCGCCCACGATCAGGAATGCCCGGCTGCCCGTCTTGGGATCCACCGAAACGCTCTGCTTCTCGCGCGCCTGGGTCACAAAGTCGGCTGCGTGTTGCCGGTCTTGCGGCAACTCGCCGCTGAACACGATGTCCTCGCCGCCGGGTCCAAAAATCTGAATGAGCGCAGCCTGGTCGAACTTCCCGGCCGCCTGGACGAGGGCATCGGCAGCGTGCTGCGGAGTGTCGAAACCCATGCCGCCTGTAGAAGGGGTAGAAGCGGCGGTAGCTGGAGCAGGGACTGGAGGCTTTTGCGCCGCGGGTTGCTGGGCGCGTGCAAGAACCGGTACGCACAGACACCCCAGGAGCATCGCGCCGGCGACAAACGGAAGTACGGACCCTGTCATTTCGACGCCGAGCCCTGCGAGGCGGAGAAATCTCGCTCTGAAAACCAAACCAGTGCCAGATTCCTCGTTGCCAGCGGCTCCTCGGAATGACTTTTTGGACGATTTTTTCAACAACCAGCTAAATGCGGAGAGACCGAAACTGCCATACGAAAATCGACTAACTGCCTTATTTATCAATAACATTCCAGGATAAATGAGATTAAGTTGTTTATTTTCATACACATTCCAGGGTATTCTCATTTGTCCCATTTTTCTCATTTGCGGTCCTTTATTATCAACAACATTCCAGGATAGGCCAAAAAAATAAAAAAAATTTTCGGTTCCTTCGGCGCGCGGACCGGGAGGCCGGCGTTCGCTTGCGGTACCTACCTGCGCCGTCCACCACCACCTCCCCCGCGACTGAACCCTCCGCCGCCACGACTGAAGCCTCCGCCACCGCCCCGGGAACCGAGGCTCGAAGAGCCGCGACTGCTGGTTGCGCGAGCTCTCGACCCGTCGTATCCCCTCGAACCGCCTCCGAAGGCATCACGGCTTCCGCCACCACTGCGCGCGAGATCCCGGCTGCCGATGCGATCCGGTCCGCCTCCGAGGGACCTGTTGCCGGCGCCGGTTCGTCCGCCCGCCCGGTTGCCGAGGCCTCCGCCTGCCGCCCGATTGCCAGCGCCGGCGCGATTGCTGGCCAGATTGCCTCCTTGCCGCCCGAGTTGTTGCCGGGCGCTCGCCTGGCGGTTGGCCAGGGAGTCTCCGCGCGCCGTACCGCCAAACCTGTCGGCCGTCGCCCGGTCTCGATACGGGGCGCCACCGCGATGCTTCGGATTGTGTTGCCACCGGTCGCCGGCTCCGCCAACTCCACCCACACCGCCAGGGCCGCCAACACCGCCGACGCCACCAACACCACCAACACCACCAACACCACCGGCACCGCCAGCGCCTCCAACCCCGCCGACGCCACCAACGCCCCCAGCACCACCAACAACACCTCCAGCGCCACCAGGGCCGCCAACGCCTCCAACCCCGCCTACACCGCCCGCACCACCAACGCCGCCAGCGCCACCAATATTGCCGCGGCCACCGCCGGCGCGAGACGGCAGAGTCGACGCCCGATTGCCGCCGCCAAGGCTCGCATTACGGTTGAAATTATTGTTTCTGTTGATGGTAATGTCGCCGCCACCCCAGCCGCAGCCGCAGCACCAGCCTCCGCCCCAAAATGCGCCCATGGCTACGCCGATGCCGAAGGAAATTGCCATTCCTGCCGGGTAGTACCACGCCGGCGGATAGTAAATGGGCGGATATGGATAAATCGGCGCACCGTATATCACCACGGGATCATACGTAGGCACATACACAACCTGCGGGTTGGCCTGCTGGATAACGATCACGGGCTTGCTTTCGATGACCTTTGTCTCCACCGTCTGCTGCTCGTTCGACTTCAAGTTGCCCCTGTCTTCGGCCTTCTTGCGCATGCGCTGCACGGCCTCCATCACGTCGCTTTGCTGCGCCAGGAAGGCGTTGCCCAAGTCGGTGGTCCACTGGATGTCGTCTGCCAGGCGCTTGGCAACATCGGGAAGACCGGCCAGGGACTGTACGCTGGGGTCCCAAGGTTGTTTCGCCACAGCGTCGGCGAGCGCTTTGTCCTTCAGCCCAGGGTTCTTGGCAAGCCACTGCTGAAGCTGGATAATCTCCAATGGGTAGGTTGAAGCCGCCAGCACTTGGGCGAGAAGCGGATCAGGATACAGCGCGATGGGCGCAACCAACGAATCAAGCTGATCGTCGGGAATCTTCGGCGCCGCCTGGTCAGCCGAGGGAGTGGACTGCGCCACGCTGGCAATTCCATCAAGCGGCGCCGTGACAGCCATCAGGCTGACGGCCAGAAGCAGGCATGTGGACTGCCTTAATCGAGCCTTGCAACGCGGATCGTGAAGAGGGAGCATCATCACGAGGCACTCCTGAGACCGGCTGGCGAAGCCTTTCCCCAAATCATAGATAGCATTATCCACCTAACGGTATTGCTCAACAAGACTGGCGTGCGACTGTCAAAACTAACAGTGCCGCATCAGGCTGGACTCTTGGTAAGAGACGGGAACGGGATGCTCCGAAGCCGTTGTTCGAGGTGCGAAGGTGTTGTGGTCGCGGACATCACAATCGGTGTCTTGGATGTTCGAGGTCCGCGGCTTGTGTAGGCGGTGATACAACAGGCGCGAGACCGCGCTTCTTAGGATGCAACGGGCTCAATGGTAAGCCGGGCGTCGAGCGCCGCCGCTACTCGCTTGAGCGTTCTCAGCTCGACGTTTCTGCCCTGTTCCAGACGCGAGATCACTGCCGGGCTCGTGTGGATTTTGGCGGCCAGTTCGGTTTGAGTCATGCCGCTCTTTTCCCTTAGTTCGGCCAGCCGAACTGCGATCCGCAAGTCATCCAGGCCCTCCTCGTAAGCCTCTCGAACCTCGGGCCTGCTCAGTGCTCGCGTCTTGAAATGCTGGTAAGCTCTGCGTTGCCTCATTGCTTCCTGCCTTTCCGTTTCTGATCGATATCCATTCGCTTCAATGCCAAGGCGACGTCTTCGACCGGAAGGGCCGAGGTTCGCTTCTCGAGGGCGTGGAGCAGCACAAACGTGCGCTCCGCATCACCGTAATAGAGAATTCGGTAGAGCGTGCGGCCAAAGTGAACCCGCAGCTCACGCAGGCGGCCTTCCACCTGGCTTGAGTATGGGAAGGGGAGGTTTGGCCCCCGCTCCTCGAGCATCTGCAGAACCTGCAACACTTTTCCAAGGTGCCCGGCCGGTAGACCCTCTAAGAACTTCTCCACAGGCCGGTTTCCTCTCTCATCCTCGTAGAATTCGACTTTCCACGCCATTTCTTAAATGATATATCACATATGATGTCTGCTCAAGAACCTCAGCGTGGCCAGGACCGAGTACTTCGCTTCGCGACTGTCAAAACTAACAGTGCCGCATCAGACCGGACTCGTGAAAAAATCCTGGGAGCGCGGGCGTCTCGCCCGCCACATCAGTTGAAGTCGAAAGTTGAAGGTTGAAAGTCAGAAGCCTGGTGCGATCTACTTTCGACCTTGAACTGTCGACTTTGCGACTGCTTCGGAGAGTTTGAGCATGGCTTTCCCTGACCATAAAACAAAAATCGTGGCTACCATCGGACCCGCGTCCGAATCGCCGGCGATCTTGGAGCAGATGATCCGCGCCGGGATGAATGTGGCGCGGCTCAACTTCTCCCACGGGAGCTTCTCAGCTCACAAAGCTGTGATTGAGAGTATCCGAGCCGCGGCCGGCGCCACAGGACGGCCCGTGGCGATCATGGCGGACCTGTCCGGGCCGAAAATGCGCATCGGCAATTTGGGCGAAGAGAAAATCGAACTCAAAGAGGGCGACCGCTTCACGCTGACGACGGAGGAAATCGTGGGCGATCAACATCGTGCCTCCGTCACCTTCTCCCGGCTGCCGCTGGTGGTCAAGGCCGGCGACAAGCTCTTTCTGAATGACGGCTACATCCAATTAGAAGTCGCTGAAGTCCATGCCGCTGAAGTCGTCTGCCTGGTGAAAGTGGGCGGCGAATTGCGCTCGCGAAAAGGATTGAACGTTCCCGGCATCGACCTGGGCATCAGCGCCTTCACGGAGCGAGACCGGGAGTGCCTGAAGTTCGCGCTGGAAAACGGCGTCGATGCGGTAAGCCAATCCTTTGTGGAAAGCGCGGCCGACGTTCAGGCCGTCCGAAAGGCAGCGCAGGAACTTGGGTACGAACCGTTCATCATCGCCAAGATTGAGAGATCACGCGCGCTCGACCGCATCGACGAAATCCTGGACGCCGCCGACGGCATTATGATTGCCCGCGGCGACCTGGGCGTCGAGGTTCCTATCGAAAGGATTGCCATCATCCAGAAAGACCTCATGCGCCGCGCCAACCAGCGCGCCAAACCGGTGATTACAGCCACTCAAATGCTGGAATCGATGACGGAACACATTCTGCCCACGCGAGCCGAGGCAACTGATGTTGCCAATGCCATCCTGGATGGCACCGATTGCGTAATGCTCTCCGGCGAGTCGGCAATGGGCAAGCACCCGGTGGAGTCCATCGCCATGTTGGGAAGGATCGGCGCGGCGGTTGAGCCTAGGCGGCAACGTGTTCCGGTGAAAGAGATGTTCCAAGGCGCTGAGATTCGCAACCGCGTCCGGCCGGAACACTTGGTGGCGATTGCTGTTGAGGCAAGCCTGGACTATTCTTCGCCCCTGGCGGTCTTTTCGCCTACCCTGAGCGGCGCTTCCGCTAGAAGAATGGCTTTTTTGCGTCTGCCGGTCTGGACGGTAGCCGTGAGCCCAAGTGCGAAAACGTGTCGGGATCTCCTTTTCTCCTACGGCGTAAGACCCGTGCACGTGCCGAGCAACCCGCCAGAATGGAAGCCTTATATCAAGAACTGGCTTCACGAGCAGAACCTGCCGCCCGGGATGGTGATTCTGACAGCCGGGCCGTCTTCCACCCATCCGGACGCTAGCCACCGCATGGAAATCATGGAGTTCTAACAGGCTCCAGAAAAGCGTTTTGGCCGTCGTGTCACTCTCAGCGCAGCGTTTTCCGTAGCCTGCCGAGGGAAAACGCCCTGGTGCTGAAAAAACAGGGCCATTCACTGTGGGATGGCCCTGTCCGTCCAGCAACCCCTCGACGGAAGAAGCTATTCACCGAGATCGAACCGTTTGCCCCTAACGGGTGAGCCGGAGCCCTCGCAGACCTAGGCCCAAGGACAACAACAAGGCGCCCGCGAGCCCGATGAGAGGCACCACGCTTGCCGTCTTCGGCAGCTTTGCCGGAGCGGCCTCGGCCGCCTCGGCGGGAGCTGGCGCAGCAGCCGGCGCAGCCGGTACGTACACAATCAGTACAGGAGCATCCGGAGGCGGCGGGGGTGGGGGCGGCATCTGGCCGCTCAGCATGGCTTTCTGGGTGACTACCGTCTCGGGAGTCTCCGTGATTCGCGTCGCCGACACGTTCATCCCTTTTTTGAGATGGAAGGCGTCCACCATCTGGCCGTCAATATTGAACTTTTGGTCGGCCGGAATCTTGAACCGTTGGTTCGTCCCGTCCTCCAAGGTCAGAATCATCGAGTTGGGGGGCATCACCTGAAACACTTTTCCCGTGACGGTCTCTACCTTAGTGACCATCCTTGGGGTGGTGGTGGTGGTGATGGTCTTTTGCAGCTTCATCCCCACCTTGACGTCACGAATGCCGATCTCGTTGCCGTCGACGGTGACCTTGGCGCTGTCGGGAACGTTGGCGATGTCCCGGATTTCCCCGTTGTCCATCTTGACGATCACCTCGTGGCCCGAAACGTAAACCACTTCTCCTCGCTCGACACTCACGGAATGGGTGTGTTCTCCGTGGGTGGTGGTCTCCGTGGTTTGCACTTGGGCTCGCATGCTCGCCGTGAAGGCCAGAAACAGCCCCGCCGCGAGCATCACGAGCGGCGTTCGAATGCGTTCTCCTAATTTCATGGTGTCTTCTCCTCTTTTTTGATTTTCCCAATCGCTGCTTGGGGCGGATCGCTAGCCGAGCCGTTCAATCCCTCGCCGGACGCCGTCGCCCGGACGATGTAACGTTGCGGGGCGTTGCCAATAAAGTAGAACGGATAACACGTCACCAGAGTGAGTGTGGGTATGCCCCGATCCTTCAATACGTCCACATCGGTTGGTGCCACAATTCGAATCTGGTCCACCCGATAGGTCTCGGTTCGATGTGGCGTTCTGAGCTCGATTTGGTCTCCCACCACTACGTCTTTGAGGCCACGGAAGAAACCGTCCCGATGTCCGGCAATGCCGACGTTTCCTCCCTGCCCTAACCGGCCCGACCCGATAATCCTGCCCACTCCGCGATTCAGGGTAAGATCGTCGGTTCCATCGAACACCGGCACTTCAACACCGATTTTCGGAATCTCCAGCACCGCCAAGGGAGGAGCAAAGTGCTGAGATAAGCTGTCCTCATAAGCGGTGATCCGCTTCATGGACCACAGGCTGAAATCAACATTCTGCTTCGCACTCAGTGGCGCTTCTAGAGCTGTGCTGGCTGGGGGTTCTTTTTGCTGGGCCTGTTCGGCCTGAGAAAACTCACGCAGGGCCGCACGCGACATCACCTCGGCGTGGATGCGGGCTACCACATAGGCCGCTATGAGGACCGCACCCATCAATAGCAGCAAACGCCCGGCGATGCCCATCGCGCCTTCAGCAGTTTTCCGTTCAGGCTTGTCTTCGCCCGACAACCGTCATTTCCTCCTTGTTCACCGGCGGTGCATGAGATCCCGCCCTCGGGGGCTCGGAGGTGCACGGCCTTCCCAACCGTCAAAGTGGGCGACCCCTTCCCAACACTATGTAACAGGCGCGGGTATCATCACCAACTGTCAAAACTGACAGGCAGGCTCGGACACGGACCTACGCAGCGAGGCGGTGCAGGCCAGTTCCGAGGCACTTTTCCACAGGCGATTTAGTGGCTTCGGGAAAAAATTCAAAAATGGGGCCTTCTTGCCCATAACTCTATGTAGAAACTTGAGTTATAGAATTGGGTTCGCCCCCCTCGAAAGTTCCGATTTTAGACCCTTTTTTATTGCCTAACTTAATGACCAAACGCGAGTTAGGCTTCATGGGTTCGTTCCGGTCTAGTTCCCACACCAGAAAGAGTCTTGAGGCAACTCACAGCCTGTGCCTCCAGAACATGCGTCGTCAGCCAAGTTCGTTGCCACCAGCTCAACTAACTGTAGTACTCGCGGGGTTGTGCTCCATTTCTGTAGGTACGACTTACAGCGACCCACCGAGTCCTTTTTCGCGACCAAGTCCCAGGCTGAATACCGTTCACAACGATTACGATCTTATCAAGCGGGATTATATCGCATCCTGCCATTTTCAGCATTCACCCGCCGAGGTGCAGGTCTGGTCTGTCACAAAGCCAGCTACATTGAGTCGGAGCCCCCATCACGTGCTAGGCCAGGGCAGGGTGGGAGAGACAAACGTGTGGTTGGTCAACGCTAATTGGATCGCCGGAATCAGGTCCGACGCAAGGCGAGACTTTACCACGAAAGCGAGTGCCCCAGCTTCAAGACACAGCGGCACCATATCCGGATCTTCGTGCACAGTCAAAAAGACAACCTTTGCAGCGCTGCCTGACTTCCTGATCAGCCTCACGGCTTCGATGCCGTTCATTCCCGGCATCTCGATGTCGACGATCACAACGTCTGGTTTCAATTCGCGGGCCAGGTCAACCAGAGCCTGTCCGTTATCAACAGCCTCGACCATGGCGGACTGGCTGTTGAGCAGTCCCTTAACTCGTTGCAACATGGCCTTATGGTCATCAGCTATGACAATGTGAAGTCCGTTCAGCATGGCTTCATCCAATCTTCCAGGGGAGGCCTTGCCCTCCAAAACATCTGCAAACACCAGTTGCACGTCAATCTAGCCTCTTCCCGAAGATCGCGCGACTGGCAAAACTGACAGTGCTGTGAAACGAATCAGATGCCACTCCCGTAAAGGCCTCCGCTGTGCCCAGTACCCGCAAGGCGACTCGATGCAGATTGGGCCTGCAGCAGCTCAGGAGCTGGTTGAGAGCTTCCTCATCACTGTTTAGCGCCTCGCACAGTCGGGTGTTTCTCTTATTCGTTGCCGCTCGTCAAGACTTTTGACAAATTCACCTCCCCGGTCTCGGTGTCGGCACAGGCAACGCGAGGGTCGAAGATAACGGGTGCCGGGCGCCTCGCGAACTGTCAAAACTAACAGTTATTCAGGCTCGCGAAATTGCGTGCCATGTACCCTTTTCAAGGGGCTGCGGGATGTCGCAAGCCATTCGTGAGGTCGGGGCTGGCGCGGCGGGGCGTCTTGAGGTTTAATGGGAGCGCGGCAAGGTTGAGCCGGGGGGTGCAGTATGACTTCGGAAGTGACGGCCGCTCGTATGGCGCCGCTCGAAACGCAGCCCGGGATAGTTCCGGACACGGTCTCCCCAGCCGCGATCACCGACGGCCCATCATCAGAAAACGGCATTAGCCAGAGGCCGGCGTTACCGCTGGCGGGGCCGCGCAAAATCCAGTCGCTCAACCCGGCCACTGCTGATCTGCTCGCCGAGTTTGACGCGGCCGAGCCAGAGGAGGTGGAGGCAGCGGTGGCGGAGGCGCGCGGCGCGGCGCCTGTCTGGCGTAGTCTGGGCGCCGCCGGCAGGGCGCGCCACCTGGTACGCCTGAGAGAGGCGCTATTCGATCGCCGCCACGACCTGGCCGCCCTGATTACACGCGAGACGGGAAAGCCGCGCCTGGAGGCTCTGCTGACTGAGGTGATGGTGACGCTCGATGCTCTCGACTTTCTGGCGCGTCACGGGCCCGCGTTTCTGGCGCCGGAGAGCGTGCCTCATCAGAACCTGGCCGTTCGCTTCAAGCGTGGGCGCCTGGAATATGAGCCCTACGGCGTGGTTGGTATCATCTCGCCCTTCAACTATCCTTTTAGCATCCCGATGCACCAGATTGCCGCTGCCCTCGTCGCGGGAAACACCGTGGTGCTTAAGCCTTCCGAGTTCACGCCGCAAGCCGGCTTGGCCATCCAGCAGATTGCGGACGACGCCGGTTTGCCTGCCGGCGTGCTCAACGTTGTGGTGGGGGATGGCGTTACGGGCTCAGCGCTTGTGAACGCTGCGATTGACAAGCTCGTGTTTACGGGAAGCGTCGCGACGGGCAAGGGAATTCAGGTCGAGGCGGCTCGGCGTTTGCTGCCCACCGTGCTTGAACTGGGGGGCAAAGACCCGGTGATTGTGTGCGCGGACGCCGATCTCGACCTTGCTTCGAGCGGCACCGTATGGGGAGCTTTCACCAACGCCGGCCAGGCGTGCCTCTCGGCGGAGCGGGTCTACGTGGTGGAGAATGTCGCTGACCGCTTCATCGAGCTTTGTGAGGAGAAAACGAAGCGCTTGCGAGTCGGCGCCGGCGAGGATCCCGATACGGAAGTGGGGCCGCTGATTCGCGAGCGCCAGCTCAAGGTGGTGGAGGAGCTTGTGGCGGAAGCAGTGGCCGCCGGTGCCACGGTTCTTAGCGGCGGCCGGCGCACCAGTCCGGCGGGTCTCGCAGGCTTTTTTTACGAGCCCACCGTGCTGACGAATGTCCACCACGGTATGCGCATCATGCGGGAGGAGACCTTTGGGCCCGTTTTGCCCATCATGACGGTGCGCGATGAGGCTGAGGCCGTTCGCCTGGCGAACGATTCGGAGTTTGGCCTCTCCGCCAGCATCTGGACGCGCGACTTGCAAGGCGGTGAGCGCCTGGCGCGCAGCCTGGAATGCGGTTCGGTGATGGTGAATGACTGCCTCAGCTCGTTTGGAATCGCGGAGGCGCCGCATGGCGGCTTCAAACTGAGCGGCCCGGGCCGCACGCATTCCCGGCTTGGCGTGATGGAAATGGCGCGCGTAAAATACATTGACGTAGACTTGGTGCCCAGGCTGCCAAAGCTATGGTGGTTCAGCTATGACAGCCGGGCCAGCCGTCTGATGGAGAGCTTCGTGGATTTCCTCTTCGCGCCTGGTTTCTGGTCAAGGATGCGGGGCGCGCTGGGTCTGCTGAGTCGCGCTCCGGGGCGGATTCGCTCGATGCGCGGACCGCATCATTAAGGAGTAGGGGCAGGCCTTGTGCCTGCCCGGTACGGCCAGGACGGCCGCCCGCACGACACCAACATGCAAGACCCTGCAGGCCTCATTTACGATTGGAACAAAGCCTCTGGTTCTCAACTTCGCGTTAGCAAGCGCCCGTTGCTGAATGATGAGACTCTGCGCGACGGGTTGCAATCTCCTTCCGTTACCGACCCCTCCGTTGGAAAGAAGCTCGAGCTGCTGCACCTGATGGAAGCCCTCGGCATTGACAGCCTGAATCTCGGGCTTCCGGGCGCCGGGCCGCGCGCTCGAGCGTGCGTAGAGGCGCTGGCGAAGGAGATCGTCAGCTCGAAGCTGCGCATCCGCGCCAACTGCGCCGCCCGCACACTAGAATCGGACATCCAGCCGATTGCGGACGTGACACAGGCCACGGGGCTTGAAATCGAGGCGGCCACGTTCCTGGGTTCCAGCCCCATTCGGCAGTACACGGAGGACTGGACGATGGATTTCTTGCTGCGGAGCACGGAGAAAGCCGTGCGGTTCGCGCACAGCCTCGGGCTGCCCGTGATGTACGTGACCGAGGACACCACCCGCGCCCAACCTGAGGTGATCAAGAAGCTTTACACCACGGCCATCGAATGCGGCGCGCGTGCCGTCGTCGTGTGCGATACAGTGGGCCACATCATGCCGCGCGGTGTCCACGCCCTGGTGCGATTCGTGGTGGAGGAAGTGGTGAAGCCCACCGGCGAGCCGGTTCGTGTGGATTGGCACGGCCATTGCGACCGGGGTCTTGCGGTGGTGAATTCGTTGGTGGCTTACGAAGCCGGCGCCGATCAGGTGCACGGATCGGCGATTGGCATTGGCGAGCGCGTGGGCAATACGCCCATCGATCAGTTGCTGGTGAACCTCCGGCTGCTGGGAGCTCCGGGCTATGCGGATCGCGACTTGACCCGGCTGAAGGATTACGTGGGCGCCGTCTCTGAAGCCGTGGGTATCAGCATTCCTCCGAACTATCCGGTGTTCGGGGCCGATGCCTTCCGCACCGCCACAGGCGTCCACGCGGCCGCCGTGATCAAGGCGTACCGCAAGGACGATCCCGAATTGGCGGACCGGGTTTATTCCGGTGTACCTTCACACTGGTTTGGCTTGGATCAGAAAATCGAAATTGGTCCCATGAGCGGGAAATCGAATGTAGTCTTCTGGCTTGAGAAACACGGTCTCGAGGCCACCGCCGCACGGGTCGAACGCATCTACTATCGGGCCAAGAAGGCTGATCGGCTACTGAGCGCCGAGGAGATTCTGGAAGCGATGCGTGAACCTAAAACCGCCGAAAAGTATAAATAGCCAGCAGTGCCTTACCATGGTAATGTGGGAGTATGCCAATCGCTTCTTCAAAGTTGACTGTACAAGGCCAGATCTCCGTGCCCGCAGAAGTCCGGCGCAAGCTGGGCGTTGGCCCTGGATCGCTCCTGGAGTGGGATGAGGAAGGCGAGAATGTTGTGGTCCGGCGGGCTGGCCTTTACACTTCCGAGGATATCCACCGGGTTCTGTTTGCTGAGACTCCAAAGCGGCGGGCGCTGAAAGACCTGAAACAGGGGATCCGGAAGCACATTCGGGAACGGCATGCGCGCCGTTGACACCAACGTCGTCGTCCGACTTCTGGCACGTGATGACCCAGAGCAGGTTGCGGCGGCAGAGGCATTCATAGCTTCCGGAGCATGGGTCTCGCACTTGGTTCTGCTAGAGACCGTCTGGGTCTTGGCGTCCGCCTACGGTCGCAGTCCAGCCGGGATTGCCGCCGCGGTCGAGATGCTCCTAAACCATCGCAACCTGGCCTTACAGGATCAGGATGCGGTCGCAGCTGCGCTAAGACAGTATCGGAATCGTCCTTCGGTCGGTTTTTCAGACTGTCTCGTTCTCGAGGTGGCGCGCCGCGCTGGGCACTTGCCCCTCGGCACCTTTGATCGTAGCCTCAGCAAGCTCGACGGCACCGAAAAGCTCTGACATCTTGCCGTGCATTGGTAGACGTAGAAGGAGGGAACCCGTCGCGATGTTCAGGATTCAGACTTCTTTGCTTGCAATTGCTGCTCTGGTGCCACTCGCCTCTGCTGGCGCCGTTACACCCCTGCCGTGCGAGAAGCTGGCGAACCTCGGCCTGCCGAACGTCAAGATCAGCCTGGCGCAGATGGTCGCCGCTGGGGCCTTCACGCCGCCTCCTTCCCCAATGCCGCCCATGGGGCCGCCGCCTAGCTTCAAGGATATGCCCGCTTTCTGCCGCGTGGTTTTGGATGCGACACCCACACCCGACTCCGACATCAAGATTGAGGTATGGATGCCGGCCACCGGCTGGAATAAGAAGTTCCGAGGACAGGGCAACGGCGGCTTCGCAGGCATGATTGACTACCCGGGTCTCGGTTACGCGGTGAAGCGCGGTTACGCGAGCGCCGCCACGGGTACCGGCCACTCGGGCTCACCCATTGACGCGAGTTGGGCGCTCGGTCACCCCCAGAAAGTGGTGGACTTCGGGAATCGCGCAATCCACCTGATGACGCTGAACGCCGCAGCGATCATCGGTGCGTTCTATGGCGAAAATTCCCAGCGATCGTACTTCGCTAGCTGCTCCGACGGCGGCCGCGAAGCCTTAATGGAAGCACAGCGTTTTCCCGAGGATTACGACGGGATCATCGCCGGCGCTCCTGCCTACCACTGGACGCACCTTCTGACGGCCGCGCTGTGGGACCTGCAAGCTACCACACTCGATCCCGCGAGTTACATTCCTGCCGCCAAGGTTCCGGCGATCAGCAAAGCCGTGCTGGCCGCTTGCGACACCCAGGACGGCGTGACGGATGGCGTTGTAAATGATCCGCGGCAATGCCACTTTGATCCCGAGACGATTGTCTGTAAAGGCGCGGATTCCGCAGACTGTCTGACAGCCCCGCAGGTGACCGCTCTCAAGGCGATCTATGCCGGGCCGCACGATTCCGCCGGCCACCAGGTTTTCCCTGGCTATCCGCCGGGTGGCGAGGAAGGCCCGGGAGGCTGGGGGCTTTGGATCACCGGCTCCTCACCGCGAAACAGCCTTATTGCGTACTTTGGGCTCGGTTACTTCTCGAACATCGTTTACGAGAAGAAGGACTGGGACTACAAGACGTTTACAGTCGATGCGGGGCTGAAAGCTGCAGACGAAAGAACGGCAGCCGCACTCGACGCGAGCGATCCTAACCTGGAGGCGTTCCGGGCTCGCGGTGGCAAGCTGATTCTGTACCACGGCTGGAGCGACGCGGCCATTCCCGCCGGCAGCAGCATTGACTACCACGATCGTGTGGTGGCCGCCATGGGGCAAGCAACCACCGAGTCTTTTCTGCGGCTTTACATGGTGCCGGGAATGTGGCATTGCGGAGGCGGCCCGGGGCCGAACTATTTCATGGAGGACAACAGAACCGCGCCGGGCGACGCCAAGCACAACATCTACGCGGCTCTCGAGCAATGGGTAGAAAAGAACGTGGCCCCGCCAGCCATTGTTGCGACCAAGTATAACGACGACAATCCCGCAAAGGGGATCAAAATGACTCGTCCCTTGTGCGCTTATCCGCAGATCGCCAAGTATAAGGGCACGGGCGACACGAGTGATGCTGTAAATTTTGTCTGCGCGAAGCCCTGACTTTTCGGAGTGGTTAAGCTGCACAGTGAACGCGGCACGGGCTCCGGGCGAGAACCTTTTCCTTCGCCCAAAATTGACTTTCTGCGAACCCCTTCGACAAGATGGATATCATGGGTCATGGCGCTCCAACCGTACCTGCGGCGCAGGTCTCTACACTGGTAGCTTCGGTTGCCCGCATCCGCACCACGCTCGAAATGATCAAGTTCGAGCACTCGGTTTTCGCCCTGCCGTTCGCGCTGACCGGGGCTGTGCTGGCGCTGCATGGATGGCCCTCCTGGCGGCAACTGCTGTGGATCATCCTTGCTATGGTAGCGGCCCGCAGCGCGGCGATGACCTTCAACCGCATCGCTGACCTGAAATTTGACGCGCTAAACCCTCGCACCCGTGCAAGAGCCTTACCTTCCGGACGACTCACCTTGGCTTTTGCCGCTGGCTTCACCGCCGTTTCTTGTGGCGTTCTAGTGTTCGCGGCTTACGAGCTCAACCCATTGGCCTTCAAGCTTTCGCCGCTGGTTCTGGCACTTCTGCTGGGCTATTCCTACACCAAGCGGTTCACCCCGTGGTCGCATCTTGTACTCGGAGCTTGCCTCGGACTCTCGCCGGTGGCCGTCTGGATCGCCTTGCGGGGAGACGTGAAGCCGGCGGTGGTGCTGCTCGGCGTCGCGGTGATGTTCTGGGTGGCCGGCTTTGACTTGATTTATGCCTGCCAGGACGTCGACTTTGACCGCCGCCAGCGCCTCTTTTCCATCCCCGCTCGTTACGGCATCAAAGCGGCATTATGGCTCTCCGGCCTTATGCACGTGGTCATGCTGTCGCTACTGATTGCCGTGGCCAGGATGGAGAACCTGGGCTGGCTGGCTTTTGCCGGTCTCGCGCTTGTGGCCGCGCTGCTGGCCTATGAACATGGCCTCGTGCGGCCATCCGACCTTTCCCGTCTCAACGCGGCGTTCTTTAACATCAACGGCTACATCAGCGTGCTCTTCTTCCTCACCTGGGCCGGAGATTTATTGATCCATTGAGTGATCGGGTCATCTGGTGATCGAGCCATCCGGTGCGCGACTCCAAGATTGACGTTGAAACGACGATGCGCCACGCGGCCAACCGTGTCGCAAGTCGTAAACTTCAAGATTTCGTTTCCAATCAGTCAATCACCCGATGGCCCAATCACTCAATGTGTCACGGTGCTGTGACTTTCGCGGAGAACCAGGGAGTCAAAAATGGCCAGAACTTCCTTGCGGTAGCTCAACATGCGCTCAACGGTAGCTTTATACCACGGGTCGCCCGCCGCCAGACGCCGCCATCGAGCCAGGACTTTGGGTGATACGTCGATGTCCTCCCGAAGGCTCTGCAGAGGATAGCCACGCAAAAAGAGAGCGTAAAAGAACGCCGCTTCATAACGCGGCTCCTGAAGATTGGTCTCGCTGACGCCCGCCCTAAGGTTCGCCTCGGCTGCAATCGCTTCTGTGTTCACGTCCATAAAGTCCTATGCTAAACCCTGTGTCAAGCCCGCAGACGCATATTGATGCGGAGTAGGTGCATTTAGTTTCCAAGCAATAACAGTGCCAAACAGCCGGAGAAATTCTCTTGTCCTGCTTAGGAAATGAGCTTTCCGCGTAATCGCAGGCCTACTGTGCCAGATTCGGGTTTGTTTCAACCCGCACCCCGACCCGCCTTCAGGGCCACATCGGTGCCCGGCGCAGCGACGTGGAATAGTGGGCTCGCGGGGCTGAGGAGCACGGGAAGACGCTGTGGTAGCACCTCGAGCGTCAGCGGCAGGCGTCCCAGCGGTTCCCCGTCCACCTCGACCCAAGTGGGCTGCTCGGAGCGAGCCGCGAGCTTCCGGGCGTGAAGATGTTGGATCTTGGGATGGCGGTAGAGGTTCTCGGAGTAGAGAACGTGAATATCACGCACGACCTCGAACGGCTTGAGGTAGTTGATGACAGTGACTTCCAATACGCCGTCACTGAGCACCGCTTTCGGACAAGCATGCATGCCGCCGCCGTGGTACCTCCCGTTACCCACCGCCACATTGGTAATAAAGAATGGAAGAGGCGGGCCACTATCGTCGATTTCGATTTCGACTTGTCGTCCGCGGTAACTTGCCATCGTTTTGAAGGTGGCCCACAAGAACCCTGCCTTTCCTCCGAGTGCCGTGAAAGTGTTCTTGGCTCCGGCAGCCACCTCTCCACCCATGCCAAAGCTTACGAGATTGATGAAGTAACGTTGCTGCTGGCGGCCGTCGTTCCCGACGAGTGTCGCCTTGCCTACATCAATCGTGAGCGGTTTGCCAAGCGCCAGGATTTCGACTGCCTTGCCGACATCAGAGGGAATGCCGAGGCTGCGCTGAAAGTCAGAGCCGGTTCCGACCGGCAGAATTCCGAGTTGCGCGTCGCGGCGGATTGGCTCGTCGCCGCGCAGAAAGCCGCTCGCCACCTCACTCACCGTCCCATCGCCGCCGACTGCGATGATCAGGTCAAAGCCGTTCTGCAGTAGTTCCCGCGCGATTTGCGTGGCGTGTCCGGTGGAATCGGTCAAACGGAACGTTACTTCTCCCAGACGCGCACGGAGCTGCTGTGTGATGCGCGGCCAAAGTTTGCCGGCACGACCCCGGGCAGCGTAGGGGTTGGCAATGGCGGCGATGCGGCGATTCATGATGGCCGGCGGCAACACACTTGGCGGTCTTGCAGTAAACGACCCGCCGAATACACAATAGTAGCGCGCAGGAGAGACGCTCGTGAGAAATCTGGTCTTGGCTAATGCCGGCGCAGACGTACCCGCAAACTGCAGCGGTTGGTCCGTCAGGCGCAGCAGACCATCACACCGATGAGAAACGGAAGGCCAAAATGATATCGCCTGTCGCCGCCTCGAACGGGTCGCGGATTTATCCGGAACCCTTGCCTTCGAAGCCCGAAGACGCTGAAAGCCTGAACGTCTGGGGATTCGCGGACACACACTTCGCAGTCAGTCCTAGCGGCAATGCCGTGCTCCAGGGCCATCGTTACGAATTGAGCGGCCATGAGCTGCCTCGTCTGCTTCCTTGGGTTCGGGAAGTGCTCGGCATCGAGCTCGACCCGCAAGACGTTCAGGCCTCTTCTTATCCCACATCCATCGTGCCTCCGCGCGAAAACCCGGCATTTCGAACCGAAATTGGCCAGTTCTTGAGCAGTACGCAAATCAGCGACGATGGCCCGGTGAGGTTGAGGCACGGACACGGACACACGCAAGAAGACATGTTTGCCATCAAGCACGAGCGCCTGGAGCGCATTCCCGATCTCGTCGTGTTTCCCGAGTCTGACGAGCAGGTCGCGCAATTGATCGCAGCGGCCAAGCGCCACAACGTGGTGCTGATTCCATTCGGCGGCGGCACCAACGTCACCGGCGCCTTGCGCTGTGAGGCCGACGAAGAGCGCATGATCGTTTCGGTGGACCTCCACCGCTGCGGCTCCGTTCTCTGGATCGATCGGGCGAACCAGATGGCCTGCATTCAGGCAGGGGCCGTCGGACGAAACATCAACGCTCAGCTTGCAGCGCATGGCTTCACCATGGGTCATGACCCCGACAGCGTGGAGTTCTCGACTCTGGGCGGTTGGATTGCCACCAATGCCAGCGGCATGAAGAAGAACAAATACGGCAACATCGAAGACATCGTGCTGGATGTCACGGTAGCTACCGCCAACGGAACACTGGAGCGCGCCACGTGTGTTCCCCGCGAATCGGTCGGCTCGGATCTGCGCCGCCTGCTGTTCGGTTCGGAGGGCACGCTCGGGATCATCACCTCGGCCATCGTGAAAGTCTTCCCTCTTCCCGAGGTCCAGAGCTACGGATCGGTGATCTTCCCGAGCCTTCGAGAAGGGGTCGCTTTCATGCGCGAACTGGCGCGCGAATGGAGACCGCCTTCCAGCGTGCGCCTTGTTGACAATTTGCAGTTTCAATTTGGCCTGGCGCTGAAGCCGGCAGCGACCGGCCTGAAGGTCTGGAAGAGCCATCTCGAAAAATGGGTGGTGGTGAACCTCAAGGGATTTAAGCCCGACCAGATGGTGGTGTGCACGTTGGTTTTCGAGGGCACGCGAAGCGAAGTGGCCGAGCAGCAGTCGGAGGTTTACCGGCTGGCCAAACGGCATGGTGGAATGCAGGCGGGCGCGGAGAACGGGCGGCGCGGTTATCAGCTCACTTACAGCATCGCCTACATCCGCGACTTTTTGATGAACTATTACGTCATCGCGGAGTCCTTCGAGACTTCGGCCGCCTGGAGCGATGTGCTCCCGCTGATCAACAATGTCAAAAAGCGCTTGCAGGCCGAATACACCGCGCGAAAGCTGCCCGGCAAAATGTTCGTGTCGGCGCGCGTGACGCAGGTGTACCAGACGGGCGCGGCCATCTACTTTTATTTCGGATTTTATTACAAGGGCCTTGCGCACCCTTCGCAAGTTTATAACGAGCTGGAGAGTATCGCTCGCGAGGAAATCCTGCGCAGTGGCGGCTCGCTCTCGCACCATCACGGCGTCGGCAAGATCCGCCGGCATTTTTTGCCCGCGGTCATGTCGCCCGCGGCGTTGGAATGGAAGCGCGAACTCAAGCGAAGTCTCGATCCGGACAATATTTTCGCCGCCGGCAATCAGAAGTGGTAACTCGGCGGCAGGCCTCGTCACCGCAGCATCAGTGAACGGATTCAAGTTGGACGCCAGCGACAAATGGGCATTGATCACGGGCGCGTCCTCCGGCATCGGGAGGGCCCTGGCGCACGCCTTTGCCGCGAGAGGATACAACCTCTTCCTGACCGCGCGGAATGAGCCGGCGCTGCGGCGAGTGGCTAGGGGTTGCGCCGAAAAGTTCAAGGTTGCCACCGAAGTTTACATCGCCGATCTTGCCGACCCGCAAGCCGTCGATGCGTTAATCGACGCTCTTTCCCTGGAACACCACAAGTTCGAAATCCTCGTCAATAACGCGGGATTCGGCGTGCAGGGCGCTTTTCAAAACACGGCGCTGAATGCCGAACTCAATATGCTCCACGTGCAACTGGACGTCATGCTGAAAACGACCAAAGCCCTTCTGCCGGGCATGGTAACCCGACGAAGCGGCCGCATTCTCAACGTTGCCAGCGTCTACTCGTTCGCGCCTGTGGCGTTCCAGTCCGTCTATGCCGCCTCCAAGGCTTTCATGCTGTCCTTCTCCGGCGCACTTAGCGAGGAGCTGAGGGGAAGCGGCGTGACCGTGACGGCGCTTTGTCCTGGCCTGACACAAACCCAATTTCGCGTGAGAGCCGGCATCCCTGAGAAGAGGAAGGTCGGCGGCGTAACCGCAGAGCACATCGCCGAGATTGCCGCCCGGCAAACCCTCAAAGGCAAGCGGGTGGTGGTGACGGGCTTTCCCAATCATCTCTTCGCCTTCCTGGCGCGTCGCCTGCCGTTCGTTCTTGTTCCCCGCATCGTCCGATTTATTAACAAGACGCGAGGCGTAAGTCCCTAACCTGGCAGACGTGGAACCAAGCGGGTGACAAGTTGAAGAGTCGACGGTCGAGAGTCAAACGCCGGAGACTATCGTCCGGGACGCCCAGGCCGCCGCCCTTTTCGAATCCTGGTGAGCAATGCAGGCTAGTCGAGGTGACAGGTTCGACGTCTTTTTTCGCGGCCTCTCCTACCCGCTTTCTTCTGGCCTGTTTGCGCAGAATCGAGCGTCTCAGAGTCGGTTTTGCGTAATTCTTACACCGTTCATCGGTACTCATAATAAAGGACTTCTTGGCTTTGTGTAAAATTTACACAAAGCCACCAAGTTATTGATTGTAAGCAACTTCTTGGCTTTGGGAGTGACGGCCATATCTGTAACAAACTCATTCTAAAACACCTCTTGGCTTTGGGGGGTAGGGGTGGGGGGGCACCCTGTTCCAGGCCCAATTTTGCCGCCCGGGCACCGAAAAGTGACGAGGAGAGGTGCACCCTCGTCGCTCTCTTCTGAACCTTGTCGCCTAGTTCAGTAGCCATTGTTAGAAACGATTCCGTCCATTTTCGGGAAACCCGATTTCATCGTCAGCCGCACACCGACTGGTGAGGCTGTTGAACGGCCCGCTGAAGCGACGGTGTCAGGCTGCCCTAGGGCTGTCCAATTCAAGACGGCAGTTTTTCGCCTTGAGCCTTTTGCACCGAGTGCCCAAGATCGGCGGCCGCCGATCCAATTGGCCGACAGCCTCTTTCGACATCGTGAGGGGACTTCTGAGCAAGTGATGCCATGTCAACCTCCGTACGCTGTGGTCGAGCCGTAACGTCGCCTTACGGCCCCGGCAGTGAAGCCGTCTCTGGCCTCGATTTGATCTCACAATAAATGTAGCATAAGCGTAAGTATCTGTCAATACGAAGCTTATGTAAAACTGTATGCTCTGTGTGTAGCCTAGTACGGGGCGGGAGAGCCCGAAGAACAAATCCCGGAGATTCAGAGGCTTGCGGTGTTGAACCCGGAATATTCCGGGGGTGACACGCAGGGTCGCGATCCCACGATCTGGCACTAAACTGGCACTTGATGCATGAGAATTCGCCCGAAGTTCCGGTCAGCCTTCCGGCTCGCCACTTCGCACGAAAATGACCGTGCGACGCGACGAAGCCTTGTTTTCAGCAGCGGCTCCGGCTCTTTTCATGGCAGCGAGAAATCCCACGAGTCTTTTCTTTTCAGAGCGAGATTTCTCGCTTTGCTCGAAATGACATGAATCGGGCTTTCATCACCCTGCTGACTCAGGCCTCGGCCCTCGCCGAACGTACCTCATTGCTCCATCGCTGCAGCCTCGCCACCGCGCCAGAGGCTGCCGAGGTTTTTCGAATGCCGCCACACCAGGAAGAGAGTCATCAGGGCAGAGTAAGCCGCGTCAACGACGCCCACCCAAATCAGCATCAGAATTGTAAACAGCAGCCACGTGGTGAGCGACGCTAGGGCACCGGCTTCGCGCCACTTGAGCTTGCCCATGACAATGCGCGCCACCGCAAAGTAAGCCAGCGCGACGAGAGCCCACTTAGGGTAAAGCACCAGCATCACGCCACCCGAGGTCGCGATTCCTTTGCCGCCGTTGAAGCGCAGCAACGGCGAGTAGCAGTGACCCAGCACGGCTGCGAATCCGAACACCCAGCCCCAGCCGATAACGCTGGTCCCCCACGCGGCTGGCATGCTCAATGGCGGCCAAGCTTTGAGCACCAGCCAAACGGCCAGGTAGCCCTTGCCCATATCGCCGATCAGCGCCAGCAGGGCACGAGATTTGCTGACTCGCAGAACGTTGTTGAAGCCGGGATTTCCCGAGCCCACCTTCCTGATGTCGATTCCCGAGCCGGCCATGGAAACCACGGCAAAGGGAATCGAACCTAGGGCGAAACAGATTAGGAGGCGAAGGACGATGGGTTCCATGGGAGAAGCCAGAAATCAGACGTCAGGAGTCAGGAGCCAGAAGTCAGAAGCCGGAAGCAAGAAGGTAAAAGGCAACAGCCAACAGCTGGCACCTGACACCTAACACCCGCTTTCCTACCTGCACAACTCCGCAATCTCGGCTCGCACGCGATCCCTCAGGTCAACGAGTTCCCTTTGATCGCAGCGGCTAGTATCGATGGGCTTTCCCACCGCAATCCTGGCGTCGCGGCGGGCGCTCGCACTACGCGAGCCCAGCACCTGCGCGGTTCCGCGGAGGCCCACCGGCACCAGCGGGCTTCCGGTGAGGGCGGCTGCATGGAAGGCGTCCAGACGATAGCGGCTTCGCAGGGCCGGAGCGCCAGGAGCGCTATCGGAAAGTACCAGAATCGAGTGGCCGGCTTCCAGAGCCTGCCGGATGCTGTCGCGCAAGCGCCATCCCGCCGGTTGGCCGGCGTCCACTGGAGGATCGAGCACGAGATGGCGGAGCAAAGCGGCGGCTTGCCGCGGCATGAACTTCACTTCGTCCGGGTCCGCCATGAGAAATTGTTGCGGCAAAACACCGGCGAGGATGAGCGCGTCCAGCGAGCCGGCCCGATTCGCCACAAAAACGGCGGGTCTCGCACCACCCGGCTTGCCCGCTGTTTGAAGCACGGTTTGAAGCTTCACCGGTTGGCCGGCGAGCCGGATCAGCCAGCGTGCCGAGGCTTGCGCCACCCGCGCCCGGCGCCCGCTGGGAACTATTCGAGCGACTGCGCCGCCGAGCGATGAAACCGCGGCTGCGGCCGCCACGTAGCAGGCGGCTCGACCGGCGGACGCGAGCTTCGCCGCCCTGCGGTCAATCCAGGTGCCGATGTTGCCGCTCACCAGGCGCACCATCTGGAGCCAGGGTGCGCGGGCGCCTTCGCCGAGGGTGCCGGTCTCGAACAGATGCCGCGTCTCATTGCGGCGAATCTTGCCGCTTGAAGTCTTGGGAATGCTTTGGGGAGGAACCAGCACCACGCGGTCCGGCGACACGCCGATCGCAGCCACGCGGCGCACAATTTCTGCCTTGATCCGCTTGAGCTCCTGGGCGCTGCCTTCGCGG
The DNA here is from genome assembly GCA_035578005.1 of Terriglobia bacterium. Taxonomy (GTDB): domain Bacteria; phylum Acidobacteriota; class Terriglobia; order UBA7540; family UBA7540; genus Gp13-AA77. The sequence goes on along the minus strand of DATJYK010000121.1, from coordinate 20,568 downwards.
GTCTCGGCTACCACCACCACGCGTTCAGTGCCGGAGCGCGGCTCACGGCTGCCGAAGGCGGCCACGCAGCCTCGTCGCACACCCTTCACCTCGGCGGCGGCGTTTTCCACTTCCTGGGGAACGATGTTGTGGCCGGCCCGGATGATAAGGTCCTTGGCGCGGCCGGTGACGAAGAGCTCGCCGCCCGCCCAGTAACCGAGATCGCCCGAATCCATCCAGCCTTCCGCATCCACCACCGCTGCGGTCGCTTCGGGGTTGCGATAGTATCCCGGCGTGCGCGACAGTCCGCGGAACCAAATGCGGCCTTGGACGCGCTCCGGCACCGCGCGGCCTTCGTCATCCCTAAGAAGCACTTCGTGGCCGGGCAGGGGCGTGCCGTTCGCCACGAAGCGCAGCACATTCGCGTCGGGATTGCCATGGCGACTGGCATCCGCCGCGTCGCCGTTTGATCCAGCAGTTGACTCGAGTACGGGCACGGCGCGGCCCTCCCGGGCGTAGAGATCGCGCTTAATGACATCGATCCGGGGCGGCCGATCGATGGGCGGGAAGGTGAGCGCCACCGAAGATTCGGCCAGGCCGTAGCAGGGAACGTAAGCCTCGGGGCGAAATCCGAAGGGCCGGAAGCGCTCCGCAAAACGGGCTAGAGTCTCGGGAAGCACGGCCTCACCCGCGTTGATGGCCACTCGCCAGCGGCTGAGGTCGAGGCCTTCCAGGGCTTCGTCGCGAATCTTGCGCGCGCAGAGTTCGTAAGCGAAGTTGGGCGCCGGACAGAGCGTGCCGCCGGAATCGTGCAGCGCCCACAACCAGCGTTCGGGCCGTGAGAGAAAGTCGAGCGGGGATAGCACCGTGATAGGCGCGCCGTGATAGACGCTAAACAACCAGGAGCCGATGAGTCCCATGTCATGGTAGAGCGGCAGCCACGTAACCACCACATCATCGGGGCGGAAGTTCACTGCCCACCCGATGCCGCGCGCGTTGGCGAGCACGTTCTGCTGAGTGAGCACCACGCCTTTGGGGTCGCCGGTAGAGCCCGACGTGTACTGAATGAAGGCAATTTCAGACGGCTGCACGTCGAGCGGCCGGGAGCCGGTTCCACCTTCACTTCCGATGCGCGCGAGTTCCGCCACCGAGGTTACACCGAACAGCTTCGGCAGTTTCAGTCCCATCAGCCGCGACACCGAACGGGCCTGATCGAAGCTGATGAGAAAGCGCACTTCGGCATTGCGAAGGATTTTCACCTGGCGGCCGACGTACTCTTCAATCTTGTCGAGCCTCGCCGGAGGATAGATGGGCACCGCCACGCCGCCCGCCAACATCACGCCAAAAAAGGCGTAGAAGAAGTCCGACGAGGTGGGCAGCATGATGGCCACGGTGTCATTTTGCTGAAGCCCGCGCGCCCGAAGTCCGGCTGCCACTTGGGACGCCATCTCCAAAAGCTTCCCGTAAGTAATGTCCTGGCCGGAGTCGCCTTCGAGCAAGTGAATCTGAACGCGGTCGGGATCGAGGCCGGCATGGTAGCGCAACACCTCAACCCAGGTGCGAGCGGAGGCGGGTGGCTCGGGCGCCATCCGCGGAGGCTGCAGGATGTGGTAGCGCTCCCGTTGTGCCTCCTCAACGTGCACCGAGACTTCACAGGCCGCGAGCGCACGAACCCAGTCGGCGGGAGTCTCTGCCTGCTGGGCTACCTCGTCAGGCAGGCGCCGTCCGAAGCGCCTCTCGCAGCGCACCAGAAGCTCAACGCGCTCCAGGCTGCCCAGGCCGAGGTCGCGCTCCAGGACAGAGTCCGGCGTCACCATGCGGACGCGCTGCTCAGATCCGAGCTCGCGGAGCAGTCCCCGAATGATATCGAGAACCCCTTGCTCGATGGCGGCCAGATCGGGTTGGGTTTGGACTAGGGGCATGGGCTGTCAGCAGTCAGCGGTCAGCGATCAGCTACCGGGACTCGGGACTAGGGCTCAAAATTCTGCTACTACCGATTCTAAAGGAGACAGTGGCTTCGCTCCTCGATTTCGGCATGTTTTTTCCAGGCCTCCGGGCATTCGGCAATCTGCCATCTGCTTTCGCTCAACAAGTGCAACCTGCTCAGTCAGCAGGTTCAGGTTGCCGGATTTGAGGCAAGCAAGGCTTCCAAAAGTGGGTGCTGCGGCGACGAAAATGGGTTTGTCACCGTGGTTCCCTTCCAGGTGAAACCGTGCTGAAAGTCTTGCGATAGAAGAAGACGGCATCCGGCCTCAGCCGCCGCCGAGAGAATCACCGCATCCCAGATCACGAGTTGGTGACTGGTGGCAAGATCCGCCGCCGCGAGCATAACCTCGTCGGAGGTCTCGATCACAGGAAAAGCGTCGCGCCAGCTCAATATCGCGGCGCGAGCCATTGCGCGCGTCCACCCTGCCTTGCGCACCAGCACATGGTATAGCTCACCCAGCGCCTGCACCGGCAGGCGGCACGCGTCTTCGGGAAGCTTCCGCACCAATTCCAGCGCGGCTCGCTTCATGGCGGCGCCGTTGACCCCCTCAGCATAGGCCAGAATATTGGTATCGAGTCCGACGGTCACTACCGGTCCTCGTAGAGTTCCTCACGGCTCCAACGACCCACGTGAGCTACGGGCTGAAATCGCAGCCTCTTGATGAGGGCGGCACGAGCGTTGCGCGCGATAGCGACGTTTTTCTGAAGGGGTATCACCCTGGCCACCGCTTTGCCATGTGACGTCACAACGTAGCTGTGCCCCTCGCGCACCGATCGCAGGAGCTTTGAGAATTGTCGATTGGCATCAGCGGCAGTAACAGCCTTCTCCATAAGCTCTCCAAAATGTAGTGACATTACGTATTATCTCGCACGGCCCCGAGAATCACAAGCGGCCACGGAATCCATTCACGATTTGGACTCATTCATCTTTTGCCCTGCCTATCGAACCCGAGCTAAGACCACTGCGTCGCACCAGCGGCAGAAGTCAGCTCCATGTACTGGAAATGAAGGTCCCAAGGTCAGCCGATACCAACGATGCAAACCGAGCCGGCATAGAAGACCTTTGAGCCAGTTTGACTCGTGAACGCGATTAGGCCAAAGCTTGGGCAAAGATGGTGGGGAAGCGCTGGCGGCCGGGCGGCCCGCATATTCCGATGGCGTCACGGTGCCCATCATTCAGTCCTTTAGATCCTCGAATAGCTTCTCGCCGGCGGAAAAGGCTTTCTCAATATGCTCCACACGATGTGTTGACATTACGGATTATCTCGCAAAGCCGATGAGAACAACAGGCTTGCTCGACCACCCAAATCCGCCTTTCACCCTCCCACAAACCAGTTGACAGTCCGCGCGGCCACCGGGGACATTAGAATACGATCCCTGAAGCGTCGAGAATTATCCGGCTTGGGCCGATTTTCCGAGGGAGTGAAGCCCTTTCGATGTTCACGAGCGCACTGCAACTGATCGGCAGTCTCATTGTGTCTGTCATCTCGTCCGCTGGTTATGCGGGTGTGGTGGCGTTGATGGCCATCGAGTCCGCCTGTATTCCTCTGCCTTCGGAAGTCATCATGCCCTTCTCCGGATACCTGGTGCTGACAGGCCGATTCAAACTTGTCTGGGTCGCCGTTGCGGGCGCGTTGGGCTGTAACGTTGGCTCGGCTATCGCCTATTACGTCGGCGCGCTCGGCGGCCGCCCGCTGGCCGAGAAATACGGGCGCTATTTGCTGGTCTCGCGGCACGATCTTGACCGCGCGGACAAATGGTTCGCCCGCTACGGCGACGGAACCGTCTTCTTCGCCAGGTTGCTGCCGGTGATCAGGACCTTCATCGCCCTGCCGGCCGGCATCGCCCGCATGAACTTCCTGCGCTTTAATATTTACACCTTTGCGGGCTCACTGCCCTGGTGCCTGGTGCTTGCCTACGCGGGGCTGCGGCTGGGCGCCCGCTGGGAAATTCTGCGCGACTACTTCCACCGTTTCGACGCCGTCATCGGCGTGCTTCTGCTTGGTGCTGTAGTTTGGTTTGTTTACACCCATTGGACCAACCGAGTGTCAGCGCGGCAGAGCGCCATCGCTCCTTCGCCGGAAGATTGACTCAAACCAAGCTGCGGTGGCTTGTGTAATTCTTACATCGTCAGGTATTCCGGATTCTTAGCAGGAACAAGCCGACTCGCCGGGTCCCGACCCGAACCACAGTGCCGCGGGCGGCGCTTTTCAGTTTCTCACTTTTCCCACCAGCCGGTCCTTTGTTTTCAACAACCTAACCCGGCGGAGCCGGAACCAAACAGGTCACAAGTCGAAAGTCGACGGTCAAAAGTCAAAAGTTGGACACTTTCGAAATCTCATTCCGAGGCGCATGAACAAAGGGTCAAATCGAGGTGGCCCAAAATATTGTGACAGAAAACGGCACAATCCTACGACAAAGGTACTAACGGTTTCGCTCGGTAATTTTGCTGCAGCCATCTGTTATTTGCCTAGTACTTTTGTCATGCAAACCGCCCCCGAAGTCGCCAACGTAGCCTACGGCGGACCTTGCCCCAGTTTTCTCAATCTAAATGGCCTTATTCGTAATATTTTTCATTTTCGTTTGACTGTAGCGTCGATAACTAGGCTATATAAACTAAGGGAATGAGGACCCCGATCCTGTGAGTTGTGGCACGCGTACTCAAAAAGGTGCCGGGCACCAAGTCTGTGTGAAGGCGCGTGGATTCCCGCTTTCGCGGGAATGAGTGCGTGGCAGTGGGACCGCTAAGTCCAACGATGTCACCCCAGCGGAAGGGGGCCCGCGCCTAGCAGGCGTCGTACACCAGTTTTCACACGTACCCTACTGCCCCACGCCAGTAAGCAGGATCGATTGGGGGCTGTCGCCTTCGCTATCGAAAATGAGAATCTGCCCGTTGAGGGTGGCCGCCATGGTCGGAGTGAAGCTGATGGTGAGCGTGCAACTCGCTCCCGGACCTAGGCTGCTTCCGCAGGTGTTGGTCTCAAGGGCGAAGTTCTCGGTGACCAGGCCCATGTAAGTTTTCGTGTTCCCACCGGTTCCCGTCGTCTGCCAACCGGTCACGCTGACCTCGCTAATGTCCAAGGTTTCGCTGCTGCTTTTGTTGGTCAGTGTTGCCTGGGCAGAGGCGGCGTTACCCACCTTGACATCTCCAAAGTTGAGGGTCGAAGCCGAGAAGGAGACGTCGGTTCCTACGCCTGTGAGACTCACGACTTGCGAACGGGTGCCGTCGCTGTCGGTGACGATCACTTTGCCGTAGCGGGTCCCCGTAGCCTTGGGGGTAAACGTAACAGTAATCTCGCAGCTCGCGTCCGCCGACAAGCTGGCCGGACACGTGTTCGTCTGACTGTAGTCGCCGCTCGTTTTGATACTCGTGATTTGGAGCGGAGACGTCCCGAGGTTCTTCAGCGTGGCCGACTGGGCCGAACTGCTGGAGCCCAGGGTCACGGTGCCGAAGCTGAGCGGCGTGCCAGGTAACGATACCTCTGTGCCAGCCCCTTTCAGGTTCACAGTCTGAGGGCTGCTGGAGTCGCCGTCAACGAGCGTTAGAGTCCCCTTGCGCACTCCAGTGGCCGTAGGCGTAAAAGTCACGGTAACGGTGCACTGGGCGGGATTGCTGCCGGACGACCAGCCATTCAGTGACGGCGGGCAATTATTGGTCTCGGAGAAGTCGCCGCTCGTCGAGACGCTGGTGACCGCCATCGACGTGGAGTTGTAGTTGGTCAAGGTGACGGTCATGCCCGCGCTCGGCACGTCTACCGTTTGCGGCAAGGTAAAGTTCAGGCTAGTGGTCGAGGCTGGCGGACAGTGACGGGTCGTGAGGATGAGCGGCGGCAGCGGCTTCTGTGTAAAGTCGAAGCTGTCAAGCATATCGCTAGCATTGGCGTCGCGCTCCGTAAGGGAAGCCAGCCCATAGCGCTCCTCGACAAACTTGAGGAAGGACGAGAATTCGTAAGTGGTGTGACTGATGTAGCCGGCCTTGGCCCAAGGCGAAATGATGATCATCGGTACGCGGGCGCCGAGGCCGTATTGATCGAGCACCGGCGGTGCCACGTTGTCGTAAAAGCCCCCGAAGTCATCCCAAGCCAGAAAGATCGCCGTCGATTTCCAGTATGGTCCCTGCATCACGGCGTTGATCTGATTGACGGTCCAATTCTCTCCGTTGCACGTGGACCAAGTGGGGTGCTCGTCTTGAGACGTGGGCGCGATGAGCCAACTGACGGCCGGGAAAGGCTTTCCACTGGTGTTGGAAGCGTCAGGAATGAATTGGGTGGAAAGAGCGAAATTTGTTGTCCAAAGAGATGAGTTCCTGATGTGATTGATCGCATTGTACACGTTGAAGGGATTATTCTGGTCCGCGTAGCCCTCCCATGACGTGATGCCCGCGCCCTGCAATAGGTCGGCTAGGGTCTCAAAATCGAAACAAGGATACTGAGAGCTGAGATTGCCCTCGCTATCAATCACCGTCACCGTGGTGCTCTGGGGAGATTCGCATCCCATGGTACCCTGAGGGGGAACACCCACAGCGCCGCCGCTCTGCGCGGCGATTGAATAGAGGTGATTAGGAAAGCTGTCGCTGTGCATCGATGAGAACATCCGGTCGGCCAGCGTAAAGGCGCCGGCGTATCTGTAATAGTTCGGAATGTCCGATTGGACGTGTTCCGTCATACAGAGGTAGTCGCCGTTTACGCTGCAATTACCACCGCTGTGGATTAGATCGAAGCCGTCCATCCTTCCGTTGTCAATGGCCAGCGTGGCCATTACCCAGGTATGTCCCATGTCGCGTGGCGTAACGTCCGGTGTGGTCCCGAGAGTGATGACCTGCCCAGTAGAGAGCGTACCGGTTGTAACGTTCTCGCCCGGAAAATGGCCAAACATCTCGTCAAAACTGCGGTTCTCTTTGACGATGAAAACGATGTGCTGAATGGCGGAGGCGAAATCCGCCGGTTTTCCGCGCTCGGACCCCTGCGGAGCCGAAGTCCCATTGTTCGCGGAAACAGGATTTTGCCCGGCCGCCCTCGAAGTCACGCCGAGCTGCCCACCGAGCAGCAGCGCGATTCCAATGGACAAACTTCCACATCTCTTGCTCCCTACCGCACAGTTCATGGTTGCCCCGTTTCCCGCGTCCGTTAGCAGATGCTCCGTTTTTCTTTTTATCATATTTCCATGCAAGAGTCCGCGACCTTTTCGGACCTCTCCAACCGGGCTGGTTCGGAGATCTTCGCTTTCGGTGGATAAACACGCTCGTAGGAGCGGTCTCAGAGACAGAGAGCCCTGCGGGACGCCACTCGACATCCTAGCTGATTGCATCACAGCAGCAAGTGTTCGCCGGCCACGCCAGCTCGGCTTCTCACTACCTGTCGAATCGGCAATGAGACAGCAGAATTCGCTCATGAATAGCAGGATTTCACCACGAATTGGGCTTGCGAAGAAGAATTGCCGTGTTAAACCAGGGCCATGGCGCGAACTCAGAATCAAGGCATCAGCCGAGGAGAGCGCGGCAGACTCGCTCTGGTTGGAGAAGCGACCGTAGCTGGGAGACGCACTGCCCGGAGAGGCAGGCTCTTCCCGAGGCCGAGTGGTCCATCAGCGTCACTCCAGTGGCCGGTTCTGATTCGCGCCAAATTCCAATATGTTCAAGGAGGAAGAACATGAAACGCACCAGGAAATCTGTATTGGCGTTAACCGCTGCCGGCATGCTGGTCATGCTGGCGGCGCCCGGCGCCCAGGCGACACAGTCGTGCTCAAATCGCACACTGAAAGGCGCTTATGGGGCCACCATCACGGGGACAATTGCGGGACTTCCCTTCGCCGAGCTTGATCTTGTAAACGCGGACGGCAAGGGAAATTTCTCCGGCACCGGGACCGTCAGTTACAACGGATCAGTTTCTTCGGTTACCTTTACGGCCACGTATTCGGTGAACTCAGACTGCTCGGGTTCCGCGAGCCTTAGCACCGGCGTGACTCAGAATCTGATTATCAAAACGGACGGAAGCGAGGTTCAATTTATCGCAACCAGCAGCCCTGAAGCCCAAGTCACGGGCGATGCCAAGAGATTGACGCCTCCGGACTAGCGGGTCAAAAAGGGCGCCAGATCTGCTTGCGGGTTCGGAGTGAGACCAGCGAGCCGGGAATTAGCCTTGAGGGACGGGCCCGTCGGGGCCCGTCCCTAATCCCTAAAGGCTACTACCCGGTGAGTGCAACGGCACTGGCGTCCTGAGTCGCGCACTGATAAGTCCGATCGAAGGCGGCAAAGCGATGCTGCGACGGCGTCACCCCATAGAGTTCTCTAAAGTCCTTGCCTAATCGGCCGGAGTCCAGTCCTACGCAGCCGGCCACCTCCTTGATGCTGAGGTGGGTGCCTTCCAGAAGGTCCTTGGCTCTTTGAAGCCGGATGGACTTCAGGTACTGCGCCGGTGAGAGGCCGGTTTGAGCCTTGAATAGATGAGAGAATCGCGATGGCGAGAGCGCGATAGCTGCCGCCAGCGCGGGAAGGCCCATCTTGAGATGAAGATTCCGCTGCATCAGCCCTTCGATCTTGCGGATCCTGGGATCAAGAAAGAGCTGAGGCACGCGGAAAACGCTCACCGGCTCGAAGAAAGTGGAGCGCCTCGTGGCAATTGCGAATCCGCTGCTGTTCATAAATGCCTCCTGGGCTCGAGAGCCAACGGGTACAGTAAGGGTGTTCAGGCGGTTGTTTTTTTAGCGCGAGCTCCCTTCGTTCACAGTTCCGTGACCTTCAGGCAGAGTTCGCGGAAACGACACTTTTCAGGGGTTTTGGAAGCTGTTCACGCAGGTGTGGGCCGTCTCGCAGTTTTCGGTTTGCTGCGAGGCAATGGATTGTTCTTCCGCGCTTCTTCGCCGGGCTGCTACACCGAAAATGCGGGCTAGAATTAAACCGAACACGATCGAGCCCAACGTCCAGCAGGCAATCACGACTAAGATGCTCATGGCGAACACCTCCCAGTTGAAAATCGCAATTCCAAATCGCTGCCGTTCAGCTTGCCCGAACACTTTCAGCCGATAGGCGAGAGCGGTCAATGGACGCTGGCTGGACTCTGGCTGAAGTGTCACCGAACCCTCAACCTACCTGTTTTCTGATAGTTGAGTGCTATTCTGGACTTGCAAAAGACCGGTTCAGAAGTCTGAACTGGAGGGTTGAACTCACTCGCCTTGCTGGGGCAAACCGAAAAAAAACTTCTGTACCTTGTGCGATTTCGCGGCGCTTTTACGCTTTAAAGGGTAGGAGAAGTCTGTGGTGGGCTTTGATCGGCTTTGATCCGCGCTCATTGCACAGACACTTACGTCAGTGATAGACTCTCCGCAACCTTGGGGGACTTACTTGGCTTTTGACCCTACTCCCGTGCCGCACCCGGTGCGCTTCGCTGCGTTCGAGATGGATCTGCGTTCGGGCGAGTTGCGCAAGCAAGGCGTGAAGGTAAGCCTGCAGGATCAACCTTTTCAGGTGTTGGCCTTGTTGGTTCAGCGTGCGGGTGAGGTAGTAACCCGGGAGGAACTGCGGCACAAGCTTTGGCCCGCCGATACCTTTGTGGATTTCGAAGATGGGCTGAACACGACCATCAAAAAAATACGCACGGCACTCGGCGACTCTGCCGAGAATCCCAGGTTCATCGAAACCCTTCCACGACGCGGCTATCGGTTCATCGTACCGGTGCAAAAGCCCAGTGGCGCTGCGCCGGGCGTTGGGAAGCCCGCGGCCGAGAAAATGCTACTGGCGGTGTTGCCCTTGAAGAACCTGGGCGCCGACCCCGAGCAGGAATATTTCAGTGACGGCGTGACCGAAGAGATGATCGCTCACCTTGGGATGCTTGCCCCACGCAGCCTGGGAGTGATCGCCTCGACGTCGGTCATGAAGTATCGAAACGCGGGCAAGGGCATCACCGAGATTGGCAGTGAACTCGGAGTGGATTACGTCCTCGAAGGCAGCGTTCGGCGCGCCGGAGATCGCGTGCGCATCAGTGCGCGGCTGATTCAGGTAAGCGACCAAACGAATCTCTGGGCCACCGGCTACGAGCGATCTCTCACCGATGTATTTGCGGTGCAGACTGAGGTGGCCGCCAACATTGCGAACTCTCTTGCGGTGGAATTGCTACCCGGCCAGCGCCGTCCGGCGGCCAGCGGCAACTCGGAGGCCTATGAGCAGTTTCTGAAGGGCCGGTACTTTTGGAATAAGCGAACCGAAGAAGCTCTTCACAAAGCCGTGGATTACTTCAACCGGGCGATTGAGCAAGATCCCGGCTACGCCCAGGCCTACGCAGGACTCGCGGATTGCTACGCCATGCTGGGGTGGAACACCATGCTGCCGCCCGATGCCTCGCTCCCGAAAGCGCAAGCCGCGGCGGAGAAAGCCCTCAAGCTAAATGGCCAATTGGCCGAGGCTCACACGTCTCTGGCCTTCTGCAAGCTTTTTCACGAGTGGGACTGGGCGGCAGCGGAGCGAGGGTTTCAGCAGGCTATTGCGTTGAACCCCAGCTACGGCGTCGCCCGGCCCTGGTACGCTTACGAGCTCTCGGCGATGGGACGCCACTCCGAAGCCGCCAGCGAGGCACGCCGGGCGCTGCGACTGGATCCTTTTTCGCTGGCCATCGGCGCCAGCGCCGGGCTGGTGCTGAGCTTGGCGGGACAGCACGATGAGGCCATCGAGCAATGCCTGAGAACCCTGGAAATGGACCCTACCGGCTTTTACCAGACACACTTCGTACTAGGCGCCTCCTACGAAGCGAAGGGCATGTTGGATGAAGCTATTCGATCCTTCGAATCGGCAGTTACTCTCTCCAACCGCAACCCCCACATGGTGGCAGCACTGGGGCATGCCTTGGCGATGTCGGGTCGGACTTTAGAGGCCCACCAAATTTCGGCTGAGTTGAAGGAAAGATCCGGCCAGCGATACGTACCTCCTTACAACATCGCAATGGTTTACGCGGGACTGGGCGAGACTGATGTCGCTTTCCAGTGGTTGGAGACGGCCTGTCAAGATCGCTCGATCTGGATGATCTTCCTCAACGTTCATCCGATGTTCGAGAGTCTGCGGTCTGATCCGAGATTCCGTTTTCTGGTGGAGCGGCTGGGATTTCCCCTTCCCTGGCGCGTGGCTTCGTAGTCTGGCGCCATGCCCGGGCGGTGGGCACATCCCTCAAAGCAAGGTTTCTCGGATTCCGGTGAGCGGGCGCAGAGCGAAGGCTTGCTCAAAACGGAGCAGGGGCGGTAACTGTAACCTTCTGAGTGATATCCTGGGTCCCATTCGTATAAAGGAGCTCGTAAGTTCCTGTTCCTGGAACCACAAACCAGGCGGTACCGCTTCCATCCTGAGCTATGAGTACGCCCCGCGGCTGCTCAGGCTGGCCAGTCGCCGGAACCAGAAAAGCCACAGACTGTGGTAGAGCGGAAGTCAAGCCGGAGGCCTGGTAATCGCCGGATGTGGGGCTCGTGTTCAGAAGGCTCGGCTGAAAGTAACTCCCATAGAGGCTCGCGAATTGCGCGGCGTAGGAAGTGGGTGTCCAAGTTTGATTGATCCAGTCGGGCATCGTCTGCTGTGTCGTGGGACGATTGCCAATCCCGCTGATACTGGGCCAGGACGGCGTAAAGGTGACATTCCCAAAGATTGACTCCGGGCTGACGAGGCCCAGGCCTCCCTTGCTATAGGCATCGTTGTAAAAAGTGTTGAAGAAAGTGGCGGCGCAGGAGACCGAGTCATTTCCGTAAATCTCCTTTGTCAATAGCGGCTTCGTTTCGGCGGCGAGTTTGGCAGTATAATCCGAACCGTCATCGCACTCGCTCGGGTTGCTTACATCGGTCAGATTTTGACCCCAGACATCGATGTCACTGCCATCGGCGATAGGTCGACCGCTGGGATCGGCGGCTCGCACGGCCGCAGCGATCTGAGGAAAGATCGCTCCCAATACCCCTTGCGGGAGGACGTCGATGGGTCTCCACATAATAACGGACGGGTGGTTGCGGCGAGCCAGTACCCATTCCGCTGTCGTCCCTACTTCCCAATCGGTCCAGTCGGTGGCACTATCGACCATCGACTGAATCTGAGGCCGGCCGTCACAAAAATAGGACCCTACAATCAAGATCCCCATCTCATCGGCAAGCTGCAGCCAGGTGTCACCCGGGTCATCCCAGTGGCTTTGCATCGTGTTGGAGCCTGAGGACTCCGCCACCCAGAGCATAAAGGCCAACTCTCGGCGATCATTAATGTAGCGAATTGAGGAGAGAGGTCGGAAGAAATTCCCTACGGGCCAAAGTCTCTGGCCATTCAACAACACTTCGGTCCCGCTCAGCCAGACTTCTCTGAATCCAAAGCGAGTGTAGGCAGTGTCGAGAACGGCTCCATTCTGTAAGAGTTGGGTCTTGAGCGTATACAGTTTGGGCTGGCCATATGGAGGGGGCCCCCAAAAGACGGGATTGCTCCAGGAGGCTTCGAGGGTGGCCGCGCCCGACGCCACTGTTTGACCGGGTAAAGTCAATACAGCAGTCGCCCCATCCATAACCGTGGCCTTAGCCGTGATCGTTCCCGAGCCAGCTCCCGACACCTGCAGATCTGCGGTCAGCGACAGGTTCCGCACCGAGCTCACGACGAACACGTCTGAGACGAACTGGGCTGGCCGCCACGAGAAGGTAACGTCGCCCACAAGCCCCACCCAATTCCGCGCAATGTATCGGTTCGCCGGGGCCGCGGAACGGTAAGCATTGCCAATGCAATCCGGATTGTAAGTGGGGCAAGCGCTCTGGTCGATGTCGACTCCCGGCCTGATGTAAGTGGTATCCGCTTTGTGGACGTACACTTGAATCTGATTGTTTTGCCCGAACAGGACCAAGCCCGTCACTTCCGCTTGGAACGGACTAAACTGACCAAAATGTTCGCCAACGTAGGCGCCGTTGCAGTAAATCGCGGCATAATGGCCGGCTTTTTCCAGCGTCACAAAGAACCTCCGGCCGGTTTGCTGCCACGACGACGGAACAAAGAACGTCTGCTGGTACCACACGGACCGGGTGCCGTCCGTGCGCGGCATTTCGGGCACTCGCGTGCTACTCCATCCTGAAGTCGGGATCTGGTCTTGAGTCCGGTTGAGGACATACTGCCAGTTCCCGTTGAGCGTAATGTCGGCTCGACGCGCGGTGGAGACGAGGTTCTGGGCAGTCGCCCGCACTGGGACTATCAATGCACCGAATAGACTCAGAACCCCTGTCAACACCAATGCTCTCGGTTTCATGATTTCCTGCGGCGCAAAGAATTATACCGACTTGTAACGGCACGCCTGCTTGGACCACTCGAACGCTCTTGCTGAGACTTGACCTTCTCGACCGACAAGTAACCCTCACGAGTGAGTCGCGAAGGTAAGAAGCCCAGCACGCCAGGCGCGAGTCACCACCGCGACACTTATTATGGAGCATTCTCTCGCTGGTCCGCCAGTGCATTCGATGGCTAAATTAGTTTCTCTTATTTCGTGTCGACCTGGTTCGCCACCGCCAAGTCCAGCTTGCTGTCGCCGTTGAGGTCTCCGGCCGCCAGTGCGTCTGGTGCGCTACCCGTGGGTGCCACCCAGGCGCTGCCGAGGGTACCGTCGCCATTGCTCAAAAAAGATTATCTTCTTTTCACATCTCGATTGTAAAAATCTGCGGCTTTCAACCTCTGGTCAAATGAGAAAGAGGCAACCCGACGACTGCAGCACAACGACCTTGTCAATCCCTCCGGCCCAACCCTATAGAGAAGACACTCGCTTCACGATGTCTTCATAGGCGCGCAGGTAGTCGAAAGGTGGAACAGCTTTAGGATCAAATGGTTTATCCAGATCGTGCCCGATTTCGTCGGCGTGGTCAGCCAGCCAAGGATCGGAAATGGCCTTTCCGTGCCGGGCAGACGAGACGGTCACCAGGCCGTCATTTGCCTCGCCGTTCAGAGACTCAATGTACCGATGAAGCGGAAGAAGCGGAAATGAAGTCGCAAACTGTCCCCCGCGTCCTTTTCCCGCCGCGAAAAAGTAATCCACCTTAGGATTGTCCGCATACGTGTCGTTGAACTTCTTCATTTGACGGCCCGTCAGATCTTCAAGGGCTGCACGATCGATGCCGAGCACATCCAATGCGCTCAGCAAGATAGGGCCATCAAGCAATTCCGCTATTGGGGAGCCCTGGTGGGGCGTGGCGATGGTGGTTAGCGAGACGATCTTCGGCGGGACATTGGGGGTGGAGAGCATGTATCGGGCGTCTAGCCCCCCTTGGCTATGCGCAATGATGTGTGTCTTTTCGTCGGGGTTGAGAGCACCGCTGCTGAGCGCCGTCGAGACCTGCGTCCGGAGCTCTTCACCTCGGTCAGCAATGCTGCCAATAAAACTCAGATTCGCCACGAAAACGTTTGCGGGAAATTTTTCTAGCTGGTGCTTGACGCCGTTGAAATACTCGATACCGAACTTCGCCGCAAATCCCGGCATGCCGTGGACGAGCACGATATTCATTTTGCACACCTCCCTTCTGGTCTGGCCCCACATGTGAGACTTGAGGCAGAAGGGCGTAGCGCTGATTTCGCGGCCTTCTCAGCACGACTTGCTACGGCGATTTGCGTTTTTCGTCGGACAAGCAGGCGCCAAGAAGCAGTCCGAGGACAATGGAACCGACCACCCAAGCGCCAATTACCATTGTGGCAGTCATGACGAGTCCTTTTCTCGCCTATCCGCCGGTGTCTCTCACTGCTGAGGGGCAGGCAAACGACGGCACTGTTGACCTTCGCGGCGGGCTGGGCCCCGGCTTGCTGCCAAACTACCCGGGGGCTTTGGGGTCACGGCCCGCCGCGTTCCTCAGGGTTGTGGCATGAAGGTCCCGTAAGTGTCAGCGCCTTCTTGGGGCAGTACCTCTCTTACCGCGCCCGCAGTCAACCCTACATTAGCCTCTATCTTCTAAAGCGTAAAAGCGCCGCGAAATAGCACAAGGCGCGGCAATTTTTTTTGAGTGCCCGTGCCAAGTGCCAGGCGGCCGGTCAGTTGGCGGCTAGGTGCTCGGTCCCGAGTAAAGTAAACCGGGGAGCGACGCATGAGACTCAAACCCTTGACCTAAGGCGCGTAAGTTACACATTGCCAACATCATTATGCTGACACCATAACCTATGGAAAAATGTATAACACCATGATAACCTTCGTGCATCCGGGAGGGGATAGCGCGCCCGCCAACAATTTGATGTCGGAACCCCACGAAATCACCGAACTGCTGCACGCGTGGAGCCGCGGGGAGCCAGGCGCGCTCGAGAAGCTAACCCCTCTTGTGTACAAGGAGTTGCACGGCCTTGCGCGGCGCTACATGGCCCAGGAGCGCTCCGGCCATACCCTGCAGACGACGGCTCTGGTGAACGAGGCCTACCTGCGGCTGGCGAGCGCCGGGGACGCGGGATGGGAGAGCCGCGCCCACTTCTTCGCCGCGTCGGCGCGGGCGATGAGGCGAATCCTGGTCGATTGGGCCCGCTCCAGGCAGGCAACGAAGCGCGGCGGTGAGGTGAAGCCTCTGCAACTGGAGGAGGCGCTGGCGCTAACGGACGAACACGACCCTGATCTTGTGGCGCTGGATGATGCTCTCAACGCGTTGGCCGCTCTCGACTTGCGCAAGAGCCGGGTGGTGGAACTGCGGTTCTTCGGGGGCCTCAGCATCGAAGAGACGGCACACGTGCTGAAGGTTTCTCCTCATACCGTGACGCGCGACTGGCGGTTCGCCAAGGTTTGGCTGCGACGTGAAATAACCCAGGGGGAGCCGAGTGAACCCTGAGCGTTACCGGGAAGTCGAGCGGTTGTATCAGGCCGCCTTGGAGCTGCCGCCGGCCGATCGGGCGGCGCTGCTGGAAGTAGGCTGCGCCCAGGATGATTCCCTGCGCCGCGAGGTGGAGTGGTTGCTGGCGCAAGATGCTGAAACTGGGAGCTTCCTGGAGTCCCCCGCGCTGGAGGTGGCCGCGCGACATTTGGCCCGCGATCTTGACCGGGCAGGAGCAGCAAACCAAGTAGATCTGCTCGCTGGCACAACCATTTCGCATTACAACATCGTTGAGAAACTGGCCGGCGGCGGCATGGGCGTGGTGTACAAAGCCCACGACAGCAAGCTAGGCCGCTTTGTCGCCCTCAAGTTTTTGCCGGATGGCCTCGCGAATGACCCTCAGGCCATCGAGCGGTTCCAGCGCGAGGCGCGCGCCGCCTCAGCCCTGGACCATCCGCACATTTGCACCATTTACGAGATCGGTGAGCACGAGGGCCGGCCCTTCATTGCCATGCAATACCTCGAAGGGCAAACCCTCGGGCGCCGGATCCGAGGAAAACCACTGGCCATCACCGAACTGCTCGACCTCGGCATCCAGATCGCCGACGCTCTCGAAGCGGCTCACCAGAAAGGAATCATTCATCGCGACATCAAGCCGGCGAATATCTTTGTGACGAGCCGAGGGCAGGCTAAGATTCTGGACTTCGGCGTGGCGAAGTTGGCCCCTGTCACGGCGGCACCCTCACTTGCCATTCGGGTGGGGCCTGGAGGGATGCTTCAACCCGCGTCGGGCCAAGAAGCAGTCACCCCGGCAACTCCGCCCACTGCACAGGATGATCGCGAGGACCTGACCCGCCCCGGAGTAGCGCCGGGGACCATGGCCTACATGAGTCCCGAGCAGGCACGGGGCGAGGAAGTCGATGCCCGCACTGACCTGTTTAGCTTCGGCGCCGTGCTTTATGAAATGGCGACCGGCCGGCAGGCGTTCCCCGGGACCAGCAAGCCCGCAATCTATGACGCGATTCTGAATCGAGCGACCATACGTTTGACCGCGCTCACCCCGGGGGCGCCGCCCAAGCTGGAAGAGATTATCAACAAGGCCCTCGAGAAGGATCGCGATGTGCGATACCAGCATGCCTCGGATATTCGAACCGACCTGCAGCGGTTGAGCCGCGACAGAAGTTTCGGGCGCCAGTCATGGGCAGGCCTTCAGCTCTCGTGGCCTCGACTGGCGGTGATTCTGGGGATGATCCTGGCGGGACTTGTAGCCGTTTGGCTCTATCAAGGGCGTTCGCCGGTGCCTCCGGCCGAGTTGACGCAGAAACGCCTGACGTTCAACTCCAGCGAGAACGCAGTCCAAGAAGTGGCCCTTTCTCCCGATGGCGAATACGTGGCGTATTCCGACCCAGCGGGTGTACATGTCAAAGTGCTTTCCACGGGCGAGGAGCGGCTTGTTCCGAAGCCTCCAGGAGTTCCTGCGGGCGCCTGGTGGGGCGTCCAATCGTGGTTTCTCAACGGTACGCAATTGCTGGCCACAACCTGGGAACCGGGAGGGCACCAAATTTTGTGGGCCGTTTCGCTGTTGGGGCAATCTCTCCGCGAGCTGCGCGAACACACAACCTGGGCCGAGGGCTCGCCGGATGGGAAGCACATCGCCTTCGCGCCGGAGCACCCGCCCCGGGATCACGTTCGGGAAATCTGGGTGATGGATGGTGACGGGGGCAACGCGTACAGGGTCCTCGCGGTCGGACAGAACGAATGGCTTGACAACCTGCACTGGTCACCGGACGGGCGGCGCCTCGTTTACACTCGGCTGCAAAGCAGCCCGGAGAGATACCAGACCTCCATCGAAAGTTGCGACCTGAATGGGGCGAACCGGACTCTGATTGTTTCAGACGCGCAAGAGGCGCTCGGCGACTTCTGTTGGCTTCCGGGCGGCCGGATTGTGTACTCGCGGCAGGAGTCCCCCGACTCGACAGACGCTAACCTTTGGCAGCTTGCCATCGATCGGCGAACGGGAGCTCCCAAGGGCGAAGCTAAGCGCGTTACACCGTGGGCCGGATCCGACATCGATTGGTTGACCGCAAGTGCGGATGGGAAGCGGCTGGTGCTCCTAAAGATAAGCCCACAGACCCAGGTCTACCTCGGCGAACTCACCGCACGGGGGACCCGGGTGAGTCTCCCAAGGCGACTGACCAACGACGAAGCACTCGACGTGCCCACGGCGTGGACGGCTGACAGCCAAGCAGTCCTGTTCAGTTCAGACCGTAACGGGACGTCTGGCATCTTCAGGCAAAAAATCGATCGGGACACAGCCGAGCCTGTAACGACACGGCTGGCGGGAGCGATGCTCCCGCGCCTTAGCGCCGATGGCCGCTGGGTCCTCTATAGTGAAGCTCCAGGAGGGGCAGCCCTCGCTACCCGGGTCCGTTTGATGGACGTGCCCGGGGCCGTGACCGGCGCCGCCTTACCGCCCAGACCAGCAGGCCTCGCAACCAAGGTCCGCCTGATGCGCGTGCCTGTCGAAGGTGGAATGTCGGAGTTTGTGCTGGAGACGCGAAATGATTCGAATTACCAGTGCACTCGTGGCCGGGCGAAGCTATGCGTGATCTCCGAAGCGAGCCAGGATGAGCAGCATTTAGTGCTCACCGCATTCGACCCTTTGAAAGGCAGAGGCAAGGTGCTGAGGACGATCGATATCGAGCCGTCGGGCGACTATTCGGGCTTTTCCTTATCTCCCGACGGAACAACGGCTGCGGTTGCAAGAGGCCGCCAACCTGAAATTCGCATTCGCTTGCTTTCGCTTGTTGGCGGCTCCGACCGCGAAATTGCAATGAAAGATTGGCCGAATCTCACAGGCCTTGAGTGGTCCCCCAACGGGATGGGCCTCTACTGCGGTTCTTCCTCGGCACAGGGGGGAAACCTTCTTTTTGTGGACCTCAAGGGAAATGTCCAGGTGCTGTGGCAGAAGAAGGGAACGGCCATAGGATTCGCGGGTATACCTTCGCCTGACGGCCGATACCTCGCCATTTCGGTCAGCGACATCGATAGCAACGCCTGGCTGCTTGAGAATTTCTGAAAACCCCCGGGTGGGAGGGCTACGACACGTGAGCAGGAAACCTACCTTAAAGAGAACCTCTAAAGGGCTCCGTCCAATGACGCAAAGCGCTGAGGAACGTGCTGCGTACGCCGACCCTGACGCGCAGCCTCTCAGCATTTCTGACCTCAAGCGTGTGAAGCGGACGCCACAAGCGAAGATCATTCGACGTGATTTGGGTATGACGCAGGAAGAATTTGCTGCACGGTATCATATTCCGCTCGGTACACTGCGCGATTGGGAGCAAGGCCGCGCCAGGCCTGATCAGCCGACACAGGCTTATCTGACAGTCATTGCCCGCAGTCCAGAAGAGGTGCAGCAGGCGCTATCAGAAGCCTGAGTAAGCGTAGCGCGGACCTGATTTCTAGGTCCGCGGCTTTTGTTCTCACGGACGAGGAATGCCGCGGACCTACAAATCAGGTCCGCGCTACGCTTGCTCATCCCCTCAGCCTTCACCTACTTCTTCGGAGCGGGCTTGACCTTGGTGCATTTAGCCTCGGAGGAAGGTATCCAGGTCTTGCCATCATCGGTAGAGATTTCGACCTTTCCTGTATAGCTCATCAAATCTGCTGCAAATACATCGGTGCTCCTGAAAAGACCCTGGTTTCCTGCGACGACGCCCTTTCCTGCCGTGGTCACTGTGTTTCCACTAACGCTTAACACTCCGGACCAGGTGCTTCCATCGTTCGAGTAGCCACTAAAGGACAAGTTCTTGTTCACTGGGTCGTACCCAGCAATCGAAAGACTCTGTCCTCCCGTAGGTCCCTTGTCCGTCTCCCGAAGTTGTTGAAAAAACCCTCCCAGAATCATCTGAAAGGACTGTTCGCTAGTGGACTTGCCACCGGGTCCTAACGGTCCGGCCTTGGATTCTCCTTCGCATGTCCAATGGCCCTCATAAATACTTAGTTTCTTGAGCGCAGGGTCCGGCTTCGGAGCCTGCGTTTGGGCCTGCATGGCCGTTGCGAAGCAAACGACTAAAAGGAACAGCAGAATACTGATTCGTTGCATGATTAGCCTCCTTGAATTGAAGTCCTGCTTGTGTGCGGAACTGAGACTGAGAGGAAAAAGCAGGAAATCAAGCCCTCAGCGCACCTTGGCACCTTGAGGAGCGTGCGCAACAAAACACGGGAGTGAACGCAGGCTCTCATTACGCCCTCCCTCTCGGCCTTGCCATTGAGCTAGGCTGATGGGCGAAATACTTGCACCGCCAAGTTGAAATGTCAAGCCAGACCCACGGGTGGTCACGGGTGGTGACGACATTGTACTGCGTGTCGTCGCCACCCGATCAGGATTTGAAAATCCTGGCGGGATTCTGATTAACCTGCCTTTTTATAACAAGCGTGCGAGGGCGCCTTGCGACTGCAGCGCGGAGACAGCTTCATGACCGCATTGGCGCTCTTCATCAGCCGGTGAATTGCGTCCGAAACTTCAGAAGCAGATCTCTTGTATCCGCGACGGAGCACCCACACAAAACTCGCAAAGAACAGGGACGGGCACAGCTACTAACTCGGCCTCTCGCAACAGCTCCGCCGCCTGGCGCGCCTCCTGATGAGGGTTTGCATTAGGATGCAGTCAGCGGCTCGTTGAGGGGCGAGTAACGGGAGGGGACCTGTTACCGCCTGTCGAACGTCGGTTCGTCGCGTGCGCCGTGCCAGACGTGCAAAATCTCAACGCTCTTGGATTCCTCGCTAACGTCGTAGAAAATGCGATAGGGACGAACCACGATTTCGCGCAACGTACCTCTCGAGCCGCGG